>NZ_JAQGJT010000004.1 GCF_028290495.1 Tardiphaga sp. | reverse complement strand
GAGCTCGGCTTCGGAATCCATCATTCTGCTCGTCTGTTCGTAGGCCCGGCTGATCTCGATCATGCGGGTGATCTCGACGATCGGATTGACATTGGAGCTCTCCAGCATCCCCTGCCGCACCTTGGCCTCGGTGGCCGGCGCGGGCTGGCTGTTGGAGGTGTTCTGGAGCAGGTTGTCGCCCGTCTTCTCCAGCACCGACAGGGCGTCGAACTTGAAGACGCCGACCTTGCCGACCCGTTCGGAGCCCTGGCTGACCGTGCCGTCGGAGGCGACGGTGATCTGGCCCTTCTGCAGGTCCAGCGCGATCTCGCCGCCGCCTTCGTCCAGCACGAGCTGGCCGGCCTGGGTGGCGAGGCGGCCGGTGTCGTCCATGCGGAAGCGGCCGTCGCGGGTGTAGCGGTCGCCGTCCTTCGTCGTGACCTTGAAGAAGCCCTGGCCCTCGATGGCCAGGTCCAGCGGCGCGTCGGTGCGGTGCAGCCCGCCCTGGCCGAAGTCGCGGGCGACGCCGTCGGCGGCGACGAACTTGATGGGCCTCGGGCCCTGGAGCGTGAACGCCGGCGGACCCGGCTGCTCCTTGGTGATCAGCGATTCGACCTTGAAGCCGGTGGTGTCGGCGTTGGCGATGTTGTTCGCGACGATGTCCATCTCGCGACGCAACACCTGCTGGCGCGACAGTCCGACGTAGAGGGCGTTGTCCATTAATTCCTGGCCTTGGGGACGCGACAGTTTCGTCCTCAGCGGCTGCAAGCTTTGGGCCAACTGAAAAGCCCAGTGATTTCAACGGACAAGAAAGTTAACGCCGGCTCGGCGGCGGAATCTGCCGGGCAGCCTCGGCCCCGTTAATGTCCGTTAAAAACCGGTTCTTAACCAAAGGGGCGGAATGAAGACGGGCTAAGGTTTCTAAGGAACGCGCGCGTGGCCGAGGACAAGGTCCAGGAAGCTCCCGAAGAGGAAGCTCCCGAAGGCGAAGAGGGCGAGGGCGTAAAGCCCAAGAAAAAGCTCTCGATGAAGATGATGCTGATCGCCGGCGCGGGCGCCCTCGTGGTGCTGGGCGGCGGGGGCGGAGCCGCGTTCATCTTCCTCAAACCCAAGCCCGACGCGGCGCACGCCGAAAAGGGCGGCAAGGCAAAGGCCAAGCACGGCAAGGAAGCGAAGAAGGGCGAGAAGGGCAAGGACGGCGCATCCGCCGTCCGCGAGGGCCCCGACGGCGTGCTCTTCTACACCCTGCCCGACGTGGTCGTGAACATGCAGACGGCCGACGGCCGCTCGACCTTCCTGAAGCTGAAGCTCACTCTGGAGCTGCCCGACCAGGACTCCGTCGACACCCTCGAGCCGAACCTGCCGAGACTGCAGGACATGTTCCAGCCCTTCCTGCGCGAGCTTCGTCCCGAGGACCTCTCCGGCAGCCAGGGCTCCTACCAGCTGCGCATGGAGATCCTGCGCCGGGTCAACCTGGTGATCGCGCCGTCCAAGGCGAACGCGGTCCTGATCGAGGAGATGCTGATCAACTGACGCCCCTCCGGGGGCGCCGGTGACAGGCGCACGCATGGCCGACGAAACAGAAGCCGCAGCCGAGACCGAAAGCGCCCCCGCCGGCGCCGAGGCGAACGCCTGGCAGGAAACCCAGGCCGCCGCGGGCGGCGCTGGCCCGGGGATGGACGATCCGGCCGACGAACGCATCCTCAATCAGGACGAGATCGACAGCCTGCTGGGCTTCGACCTCTCCGACGAGGAGGCGGGCGAGCGCACGGGCATCCGCGCGATCATCAACTCGGCCCTGGTCTCCTACGAGCGCCTGCCGATGCTCGAGATCGTCTTCGACCGCCTGGTGCGGTTGATGACCACGAGCCTGCGCAATTTCACCTCCGACAACGTCGAAGTCTCGCTCGACCGCATCACCTCGGTGCGGTTCGGCGATTACATGAACTCGATCCCGCTGCCCGCGGTGCTCTGCGTGTTCAAGGCCGAGGAGTGGGAAAACTTCGGCTTGGCGACCGTCGATTCCAGTCTGATCTATTCGATGATCGACGTGCTGCTCGGCGGCCGTCGCGGCGAGGCCTCGCTGCGCATCGAGGGCCGGCCCTACACCACGATCGAGACCAACCTGGTGAAGCGGCTGACCGAGGTCATTCTTGCCGATGCCGAGCAGGCGTTCCGGCCGCTGTCGCCGGTGACGTTCTCGATCGACCGGCTCGAGACCAATCCGCGCTTCGCCGCGATCAGCCGTCCGGCCAACGCCGCGATCCTGGTGCGGCTGCACATCGACATGGAAGATCGCGGCGGCAATATCGAATTGTTGCTGCCCTACGCGACCATCGAGCCGATCCGCGGCGTGCTGATGCAGATGTTCATGGGCGAGAAGTTCGGCCGTGATCCGATCTGGGAAAGCCATCTCGCTACTGAAATCGCGCAGGCCCAGATTTCCGTCGATGCCGTGTTGTACGAGGCCGAGATTCCCCTGAAGCAGTTGATGCGGCTGAAGGTCGGCGACACGCTGCCGCTCGATATGCGTGCCGACGCGCTGGTGTCGGTGCGCTGCGGCGACGTCATTCTCAGCGAAGGCCGCATGGGCCGCGTCGGCGACCGCGTCGCGATCCGCGTCACCAAGCAGTTGCGCAAGCCCAACACCACCTTCGCGATGTTTGAGAAGGCGGATGAACAGACCAAGATGATGGAGGCACAATGAACCACTATTTAGGCATTGCGATCGAGAGCCTGGTCGCCGTTCTGCTGATCCTCACCATCGTTTACTGTATGCTGCTGAACGGCCGGTTGAAGCGGCTGAAGGCGGACGAGCAGTCGCTGAAGGCCACCATCGGCGAGTTGATCACCGTCACTGAAATCGCCGAGCGCGCGATCGGGGGCCTCAAGCACACCGTGCGCGACGTCAACGAACATCTCGGCAGCCAGATAGCGCTTGCGACCGCGCTGGCCGACCAGCTCAAGGGCCAGCTCTCGGAGAGCGACAACGTGCTGCGGCGGTTGTCGCGGATCGCCTCGGCGGCGCGGCCGCTGGTCGAAGTTCAGCCGGAAGCGCAGGTCGAGGTTCAGCCTCCGCTGCAGGCGCCGAAGGTGTCGGCGGCGCGCGCCAACGCCGCTGCGGCGCAGGCCTTCGCCGAGCGCCGGAGGCCTGACGGCATCGCTGCATGAAAGCATTTCGCGACATACGCGTCATTCCGGTCCTGCTCGTCGCGATCTTCGGCCTTGCCGTGCTGAAGATCGCCGGGTTGGTGATCGATGGCGGCTACGTGTTCGACTACCAGCCGCAGGTCGCCAAGAAATCCTGGGCGCAGTCCACGTTCAATTTCCCGGGCGGCAAGACGCCCAATGCGGTGGATTCCGATATTACCGGCTCCTCGGGCCACGGCGCCAAGGCAGAGCCGGCCAAGGCTGCCGTGGCTGCGCCCCAGGTCGCACCGCCGACCACTGTCGCTCCCGTGGAGCCTTCGCCAATGGTTTCCCCGTCGGAGCGCGCCATCCTGGAACGACTGCAGGCGCGCCGTCAGGAGCTGGAGACGCGGGCGCGTGAGATCGATATCCGCGAGAGCCTGCTGAAAGCCGCCGAGAAACGTATCGAATCCCGCGTCGACGAATTGAAGGGCGTGGAGGCCGGCATCAAGACGGCGACCGTGCAGAAGGGCGAAGTCGACAGCGCGCGTTTCAAGGGCATCATCACGATGTATGAGGGCATGAAGCCCAAGGACGCCGCGAAGATTTTCGACCGTCTGGAAATGCCGGTTCTGTTCGAGATCGCCTCGCAGATCGCGCCGCGCAAGATGGCCGATATTCTCGGGCTGATGCAGCCGGAATCCGCCGAGCGTCTGACCGTCGAACTGGCGCGGCGCGCCAGTGGCGGCGAGCGATCGGCGTCCGCGGCAGACCTGCCGAAGATCGAGGGGCGGCCGCTGCAGCAGGGGCGCAATTAAGGGAAATCGTTAACAACTCCTTCAACCGCAGAATCTAGATTCCGAGGGGCGGGCAGGGGTCCGCCCTTTGACCGCCGGGCCGAAAGAACTTTCGCAAATGGCAGGCATTGCCGCCGCATCAAACGGGACGCTCGCTTGCGCATGGACGCGGGCCGTTCGGCGTTGCGTGGGATTGCTGGCGCTCGGCGTCATGCTGGCTGCGTCGGCTATACCCGCGCGGGCGCAGGCCGTGCGCGGCGAAGCAACGATGGCGGTGACGGGCGGCTATGCCCGCATCGTGCTGAAGCTAGCCGAGGACGTCGAATCCGAAGTTACCCAGGCCGGCACCATTCTCGTCATCCGCTTCAAGCGGCCGGTCGATGTCCCCGTCGATGCCCTTTCGGATGCAGCACCCGAATATATCGGCTCGGCGCGGCGCGATCCCGACGGCTCGGCGATCCGGCTGGCGCTGTCGCGCAAGGTCACGGTCAACTCGATGGCCGCCGGCGAACGTATCTTCATCGACCTGTTGCCGGACAACTGGAAGGGCCTGCCGCCCGGGCTGCCGCAGGACGTGGTCCGCGAATTATCGGAGCGCGCGCGCGTCGCCGAGCGCGCCTTGCGCCAGCAGCGTGCGTCCGCCGAAGGCAAGAAGGTTGCGCCGATCCGTGTCCGCGCTTCGGTGCAGCCGACCTTCGTGCGCTTCGTGTTCGAACTGCCGGCCGGCGTCGGCATATCGTCGCAGCTCAGCGACAAGACGATGACGTTGAATTTCAACGCCGGGCTCACGTTCGATCTTGCCGATGCCAAATTGTCGGCGCCGCCGAACGTCGCCTCGATCGGGCAGGCGATGGACGGCAACCGTACCGCGGTCGAAATCGGACTGATCGGCGATGCCGATGTGCACTCGTTTCGCGAGGACAAGAATTACGTCGTCGATATCGGCTTCCAGCAACCGGACAAGCCGTCACCTCCGGCGAAGCTGCCGGTAGCGAAGCCGGAAGCGGCCAAGCCGCCGGTAGTTGAGAAGCCGATGACCGAGGCCGCGCCGCCGCAGCGTTCCGGCGAGAACGTGCCGCCGGCATCGGAGCCGAAACCGGCGGAGGCCGCCAAGGCCGAACTGCCGAAGGTCGAACCTGCCAGGATGGAGGCCGCCAAGGTTGAAGCTACAAAGGTTGAAGCCGCGAAGGTCGAGCCGCCCAAAGCCGATGTGGTGACGAAGCCAGCGCAGGAAGTCGTTTCTGCTGCTCCCGTGATCGAAGCGCCGCCTGTCGTCGTTACGCCGCCGGCCGTGCCCGCGGTGGCGCCGGTCGTGGTCGCCGATCCGGCGGTGGTCGTGGCCGAGGCCGGCACGCCGGTGGAGGTCAAGCGCAGCAGCGACGGGTTGCGGATGAATTTTGCTTTCGCGGCGGCGACGCCTGTGGCGATGTTCCGCCGCGGCGACATGCTGTGGCTGGTCATGGATTCCACCAGGCCGGTCGACCTGTCGTCGATCCGCCGCGAGGGTGGTTCGGTGATATCAGATGCCAGCGCCGTCAAACTGGACAAAGGCCAGGCTATCCGCCTTCGCCTCAACCGTCCGCAACTGGCGTCGTTGACCTCGGATGACCCGGCCGGCGCCGGGCTGAGCTGGTCGGTGACGCTGGCCGATACCAGGCAGACGCCGTCGCAGCCGCTGTCGGCGATCCGCAACATCGCCGACGTCGCCCATGCCAATGTGCAGGTGCCGCTGAGCAAGCTCGGTCTCAAGCACCGGCTGGTCGATCCCGATGCCGGCGATGTGCTGACGGTGGTGACCGCGCTGCCGCCGCCGCGCGGCTTCATCCGGCGGCAGGATTTCGTCGAATTCTCGTTGCTGGAGACGGTCCACGGCGTCGCGATCCAGCTCAATTCCGACGAAGTCGCGGTCGATGCCGCGATCGACAAGGTGACCTTGAGCCGGCCGGGCGGGTTGACCCTGTCGGCGGCGGACGCGGCGCCGCAGCGCGCGTCCACGGTGGCGCGGCCGATCTTCGATGTCGGGCAGTGGCACAAGGATCAGGAAGGGCCGTTCAAGGATCGCTTCGACGTACTGATGAATGCGGCGTCGGCCGCCGACGGCAACACGCGTACCGGGATCAGGATGGATCTGGCGCGGTTCTACATGGCGCGTGGCATGTATCACGAGGCCAAGGGCGTCGCTGACCTGGCCATTTCGGATTCCAAGGTGGGGCAGGAAAATCCGGTCGCGCTGATCGTTCACGCGGTCGCCAGCACGATGATGGGCCGTCCCGAACAGACGCTGAAGGACATCGCCAATCCGGTGCTTGGTCCCGGCTATGATTCCGAATTGTGGAAGGCGCTGGCCTATGCCGGGCAGGGAAAATGGGTGCTGGCGCGTGAGAAATTCAAGAACGCCGAACTCGCAATGTCTTCGCTGCCGGCGGATCTGCAGCGGGCCGCGCTGATTCAGGCGCTGCGCGCGTCGCTTGAGGTCAAGGACTATGCGAGTGCGTCGGCGCGCGGCTCCGAGCTTGAAACGGTCGGCATCCCGCTTGAGCTGAAGCCGCAAGTCCTGACGCTGTCGGGTTGGCTCGATGAAGCGCTCGGCCGCGACAAGGATGCGCTGTCGAAATACCAGGAGGCGATCGACTCCAGGGACCGCCAGGCAGCGGCCGAAGCCAAGCTGCGTGAGATCCTGCTGCGGCAGAAGCGCCACGAGGTCAGCAACGACGACGCCCTGAAGGAACTGGAACTGCTGGGGATGCTGTGGCGCGGCGACGGAATTGAAGTGCAGGTGCTGCAGATCCAGTCGCGGATGTATGCGGAGCTCGGCCGCTTCAGCGAGTCCCTGGCGGCAGCACGCAGCGCTACCGAGCGGCAGGCCAACAGCGAGGCAGCGCGGCAGGTGCAGGACGATGCGCAGGCGCTGTTCTCGCAGATCTATCTTGGCGGCAAGGGCGACAAGCTGCCGCCGGTCGATGCGTTGGCCATGTTCTACGAGTACCGCGAACTGACGCCGATCGGGCGGCGCGGCGACGAGATGATCCGCCGGCTCGCCGACCGTCTCGTGGCGGTCGATCTGCTCGATCAGGCCGCCGAACTCCTGCAGTACCAGGTCGATCACCGTCTTGAAGGCGCGGCGCGCGCGCAGGTCGCCGCACGCCTGGCGATGGTTTATCTGATGGGACGCAAGCCGGAGCGCGCGATCGCAGCGTTGCGCACCACGCGGATCGCCGATCTCGCCGGCGAGCTTCGCCAGCAGCGGCTGCTGCTCGAGGCACGTGCGCAAAGCGACGTCGGCCGTCGCGATCTGGCGCTCGACATCATCTCCAACATTCCCGGCCGCGAGGCGATCCGGCTGCGCTCCGACATCAACTGGTCGGCACGGCGCTGGCGCGAAGCCTCCGAGCAGATCGAACTGTACTACGGTGACCGTTGGCGCGATTTCACACCGCTGAACGCCAGCGAGAAGAGCGACGTCATCCGCGCCGTGGTTGGCTATGCGCTGGCGGAAGACGCGCTGGGGCTGGCCCGCTTCCGCGACAAGTTCGCGCCGTTGATGGCGTCCGGCAGCGACAAGGTCGCGTTCGACACGGCGAGCCGGCCGGGCTCCGGCAGCAACTCGGAATTCGCGGCGATCGCCAAGATGGCGGCGAGCATCGACACGCTGGACGGCTTCCTGCGGGAGATGAAAGAGCGCTTTCCGGACAACAGCGCCAGGATCGTGGCGCCCGGCGCCAGCGCCGATCCGACGCCGACCGGTGCACTGCCGGCGGTCGAGAATGTGCGCAAGATCGGGACGAAGCGGTAGGCTCGTTTCTCGGCCGCGGCAGCTACTGCCCGTAACTCTGCACCAGACTGCCCGCCACCAGCGACCAGCCGTCGACCAGCACGAAGAAGATCAGCTTGAACGGCAGCGACACTACCGCTGGCGGCAGCATCATCATGCCCATCGACATCAGCACCGACGCAACCACGAGGTCGATGATCAGAAATGGCAGGAACAGCAGGAAGCCAATCTCGAAAGCGCGCTTGAGTTCGGAAATCATGAAAGCCGGCACGATGATGCGCAACGACATGTCGTCGGGCGTAGCCGGAGGCGGTTCGCGGGACAGATCGAGGAACAGCTTGAGGTCTTTCTCGCGGACGTTCTTCATCATGAAGCCGCGCAGCGGCACCGCGGCGCGCAGCAACGCCTGCTCGACGCCGATCTCGTTGGCGACCAGCGGCTTGATGCCGTCGTCGTAGGACTTCTGCAGCACCGGCCCCATCACGAAGGCGGTGAGGAACATGGCGAGAGCGATGATCACCGAATTCGGCGGCGCGGTCGCGGTGCCCAACGCGGTGCGCAGCAGCGACAGCACGACCACGATGCGCGTGAACGACGTCATCATGATCAGGATCGACGGCGCGATCGACAGCACCGTCAGCAGCGCGATCATCTGGATGGCGCGCTCGGTGACGCCGCCGCTGCCGCCGCCGAGATTGATGCTGATATCCTGCGCCATCGCCGGATCGACGAGCGATCCGGCGGTCAGCAAAGTCAGGAGGAATACAACTCTACGCGGGGAGAACGCCGATCTCACGAACTGGACTTCGGCCGTCCCAGCAGGGAGGCCATCTCGTCTTCGAGATTTTCGAAACCGGTCTTGATCGGCGGCGCCATCGAGGGCGCTGCCGAAGACTCGCTGCGGGAGGTCGGGGCGCTCGACACGTCGCTGGAAAAGCGCGGGGTCGGGCGGCTGGGCGGCTCGGATGCGGCCGGCGGCGCGCCGATGCGCGGTTCGGACGCTTCGGAACGGGTTTCCGTGCTCGGCCGGCGCAAGGCGGCCTCAAGCCGCTGCGCCATGTCGGCGAGGTTCTGGTCGGCCGTTGAGACCGGCACGGGAGGTGGCGTGGGGGCAGGCGCGGCGGCGGGCGGCGGAACCGGAATCGGGGGAGGCGTGGGCGGTGTCGGCGTTACGACGGGGGCAGCGGTACGTTCGGGGCGCAGCGGGGGCGCGACGCGAATCGGCGGTTCGGCGCGCATCGGGCGCGGCATCATCGTTTCGCTGCGCGGCAGGATGGATTCGCCACGCGGCATCATCGTTTCGCTGCGCGGGATGGCGCGCGGCGGCATCGGCTCGGTGCGCGGTTCAACCCGGGGCTCGGGACGGTTCGGCAATTCCGGCGGGACGTTGGCGACAGGATCGACGCGGCGCTCCGGCAAGGGCGGCAACGGACGGCGAGGCTCTTCGATGAAGGACGGCCGGTTCGGGCGCGGCGCGGGTTCCGGGATGTTCGGCTCGGGATCGAAGCTGGAGTCGTTGTCGGCCCAGCTGGGCGCGTCAGGCGCCGGCGCGGTGCGCGCCGACAAATCGCTGCCCATATTGGCGCGCGGCGGCGCCTGGTCGCGGCCAGGCATGGCGCGGATGATGTTGGGCTCGACGACGATGTCGGTGGGGCCGCCGATCATCAGCAGATGTTCGACATTGTCGCGGCGCACCAGCACCAGGCGGCGGCGGCCATCGACCGCGGCGGCATCGATCACCGCAAGGCGGGGCATTCGTCCGCGGCTGGCGTTGGTGCCGAGCCGGTTGCCGGCAAACCGCCGCACCAGCCATGCCGCCAGCCCGATCAGCGCCAGCACGGCGATGAAGGCAAAGAAGAAGGTGTACGGTGTCTGCATGCTCAGTCCCCAGCAAATAGCGCCGCCGCGACGGATGGATCCTGCCTGAGCCGGTCGTAAACAACCCGCCGATGCCGGATGCAGCGCTGCTTGCGCGCCCTATCTGTTAACGCCCCACGGCAAATCCTGCCGTTTGCCAATAATAAACTATGAATCGCTGCAGCCAAAACGACTTCTGTCGCCCCGCCGTTTCGCTGCCGGCCATGGTTAATGGGCCAATTCAGGCGAAAAAGCGATGGGCGGCGCTGAAAACCCGTGTTTTACAGCGGATATTTACGTTTCGGTAAGGTCTGGCGCCGAAAATTAACCCCCTGTTAACCACGCAGGCGGCAAATTCTGCCTAGCTCAGGACATGCCGTCCCGGGCCGGAGCGGAGACCATCCGATGGCCATCAGTGACATGCCCATGCTGTCGGCGCTGCGCACCAAGATGCAGTGGCATCAGGAGCGCCAGCGCGTGCTGGCCGACAACGTCTCCAACTCCGACACGCCCGGCTTCAAGCCGCGCGACCTCGTGGAACCGAAATTCGACAAGATCGGTGGCCCGGCGGCCGGCGGACCGATGGGTGCGCTGCCGATGATGAAGGCGGGCGGCACCAACATCATCCCGACCGGCACCTCGACCTTCGGCGCCAACAACCGCGGCGCCTACGAGACACGGCCCTCGGCCAATGCCGTCAACCTGGAAGACGAGATGATGAAGGTCTCGGCCAACCAGATGGACTACGCGGCGGCGACCTCGCTCTACACCCGCAGCCTCGGCCTGCTGAAGACCGCTATCGGCAAGCGCTGACGTAACCGCAGGAAGACCGGATCATGGCAGACGACAACATCAGCGATTTCGCGCGATCGATGGGCATTGCGACCTCGGGTCTGCGTGCCCAGGCCGGGCGCATGCGCGTGATCTCGGAGAACATCGCCAACGCCGAATCCACCGCTCAGGGCGCGGGCGGCGATCCGTACCGTCGCAAGGTTCCGACGTTCACCAGCGAACTCGATCGCGCGCTGGACAGCAAGGTCGTGGCGCTGGGCCGCGTCAAGACCGATAATTCCGCCTTCCGCATGAAGTACGAGCCCGGCAACCCCGCGGCCGACGCCGGCGGCAACGTCAAGTATCCCAACGTCAATCCGCTGATCGAAATGACCGACATGCGCGAGGCGCAGCGGTCCTACGAGGCCAACCTCAACATCATCAGTGCGACGCGCCGGATGATCCAGCGCACACTCGATATTCTCAAGGCCTGAACAGGAAAGCTGAATCATGGCAACCCCCTCTGTCGCCGCTAATGCCTACGCAAGCCTTGCCCGCATCATGGACGCCGGTGGCGGCGTCGGCGGTGGTATCGGCAAAGCCGCCGAAAGCGGCGGCCAGTCGTTCGGCGACATTCTGAAGGGCGCGATCGGCAGCGTGCTGGATTCCGGCCGCAAGTCGGACGCGCAGTCCATCGCGATGGCCAACGGCAAGGCCAATGTGATGGACGTCGTCACCGCGGTGGCGGAGACCGACGTGGCCGTCTCGACGCTGGTCTCGGTGCGTGACCGCGTGATCCAGTCTTACGAAGACATCTTGAAGATGCCGATCTGATGCTCCTCATCCGGGCAGCGGTCGTCTTCGACCGCGTCTCGGGTTCTACCTCATCCTGAGGAGCGGCCACTTGGCCGCGTCTCGAAGGATGGCGCCAAGCTCCCATGGTTCGAGACGCGCGAAGTGCGCGCTCCTCACCATGAGGACCGAGAATGACACAAGGACGACTGCAATGACTGGCGCTGAAACTCTCGATGTCGCGCGCGATGCGATCTGGACCATCGTGGTGGTGTCGGGCCCGCTGATGGTGGTCGGCCTTGTCGTCGGTGTCGTCGTCTCGCTGGTGCAGGCGCTGACCCAGATCCAGGAACAGACGCTGGTATTCGTGCCGAAAATCCTGGCGATCTTCGGCACCCTGATCCTGGCATTGCCGTTCATGTCGGACGCGTTGAACAGCTATATGTTGCGGATATCGTCGCGAATCATCGGTGGCTGATGCACAGTAGTGGCCCATGCGCCTCGACGTCTCGCTATTACCGGCACTTGCCGCTGCCTTCATGCTGGTATTTGCCCGCGTCGGCGCGATGGTAATGCTGTTGCCCGGGCTCGGCGAGGTCAACATCCCGTCGCGCATCAAGCTGTCGATCGCGCTGGCGCTGACGCTGATTATCCTGCCGCTGCACCGAGCCGCCTTTAACATAGACATGGGCTCGATCGTGCCGCTGCTGGTGCTGATGGTGCATGAGATCGTGATCGGTATCGTGCTTGGCGCCACCGCGCGGGTCACGCTGTCGGCGCTGCAGGTCGCGGGCTCGGTTATCGCCCAGCAACTCGGGCTCGGCTTCGTCACTTCGGTGGATCCGACGCAGGGCCAGCAGGGCGCGCTGATCGGCAACTTCCTCACCATGCTCGGCCTCACGCTGCTGTTCGCCACCGACACGCACTATCTGGTGATTGCCGCGCTGGACGAGAGCTACAAGATATTTGCGCCGGGCGAACTGATGTCGTCCGGCGATGTCGCCTCGCTGGCCACCAGCGCCTTCGCCGCGGCCTTCAAGATCGGTGTGCAATTGTCGGCGCCGTTTTTGGTGTTCGGCCTCGTTTTCAACGTCGGCCTCGGCATTCTGGCGCGGCTGATGCCGCAGATGCAGGTCTATTTCGTCGGCGTGCCGCTCTCCATCGTGATAGGCTTCCTCATCTTTGCGGCAGTGCTGACCACGATGATGGGCACTTATCTGGAATACTTCGTCGGTGTGATGCACCAGATGATGCCCAGAACCTGATCGGGGACTGAACCATGTCCGACGACAGTGATAATGAAAAAACACACGACCCCACGCAAAAACGGCTCGACGACGCCCATGAACGTGGCGACGTCGCCAAGAGCCAGGAGGTCAACACCTGGTTCCTGATCGGCGGCGCGACGCTGGTGCTGTCGTCGTTCGGTAGTTCGATCGGCAGCGGCCTGGAAGCGCCGATGCGCAACCTGATCGCCAATTCGTGGATGATCCGCGTCGATGGCGCCGGCCTGATCACGCTGGCCAAGACGTTGGGCGCCGCGGTGTTCTCGGCGATGGCGATGCCGATGCTGTTCCTGGTGATTGCCGCCGTCGGCGGCAATCTCATTCAGCATCGCTTCGTCTGGTCGGCGGAAGGGCTGACGCCAAAATTCAGCAAGATCTCGCCGGCGGCCGGCTTTGCGCGAATCTTCGGCAAGCAGGCCCTCGCCAATTTTCTCAAGGGCCTGTTCAAGCTGATCGCGCTGGCTGCGGTGATGTGCGCGGTGCTGTGGCCGGAGCGTTTTCGGCTCGATGCGATGGTGCACTTCGATCCGACCGTGATCCTCGGCGTCACCGTCGCGCTGACGCTCAAGGTGATGGGCGCGGTGGTCGCGATGCTCACCGCGGTGGCGATCGCCGACTTCATCTTCCAGTACCGCACCTGGTACGAGAAGCAGAAGATGTCGCTGCAGGAGGTCAAGGACGAGCACAAGCAGTCGGAAGGCGACCCCCACATCAAGGGCAAGATCCGGCAGTTGCGCAATCAGATGATGAAGAAGCGCATGATGGCCGCGGTGCCCAAGGCCTCCGTGATTATCACCAACCCGACTCACTACGCGGTGGCGTTGTCCTACGAGCGCGGCATGACGGCGCCGATCTGCGTCGCCAAGGGCGTCGATGCGATCGCGCTGAAGATCCGGGAAGTGGCCGGGGTGCACGACATTCCGATCGTCGAAAACGTGCCGCTGGCGCGTGCGCTATACGCCACAACCAAGATCGACGAGGCGATCCCGACCGAGCATTACCACGCGGTCGCCGAAATCATCGGTTACGTGATGGGTCTGAAGCGTGGCCTGAACGGCCGGCGGACGTGATGGCGGGAAGCGGGACCAGGCCGCGTCCGGCGGAGCGGATCACGTGCCGCTTGCCTAGACCGGCCGGTTTGAGGCACTCAGGAGGCGCGCAAGCCCGCGCGGCCACCGTTGAAAACAGGCGACAAACCGTCCGATGACTGTCGAAACCGACCAAGATCGCCAGACGTCGATGACGGCCGAACCGGTGCGGCGCAGCGGCAGCATTGTACTGGTGCTGGTAATCGCCGCGACGATCATCGCCTGCGCCGTGGCCTTCATGACGCTCGGCCGCGCCCAGGCGCAGCCTTTTATTCTCGGCCTGCTGGCGCTGCTGGCGATGGTCGGGCTGTTCACGCTGTTCGCCTTTGCTGCCGGCATCGTGCGTTTCGCGGACCGTTCCGCAGACGATCCGATCATGCGCTCGGTGACCGATCACGCCTTTGACGGCGTCGCCGTGACCGATGTGCGCGGCCATGTCGTCTATGCCAATGCCGCCTATCTCGCGCTGACTGGCGCCGCCACCGTGCAGGACGCCCGTCCGGTCGAGCGGGTGTTCATCGGTAATCCCGACGTTTCCGAGGCGGTTTTCCGCCTGCTCAAGGCCGCCCGCGAGGGCAAGCGCCAGCAGGAAGAGGTCCGCGTCGGCACCACCGACGGCGGGCAGGGGCGCTGGCTGCGGATGCGGGTGCGGCCGCTTGGGGCCAGCAAGCGCGAAGCGCGGTCCACGGTGTGGTCGGTCGCCGATATCACCCGCGACCGCGAGCGTCAGGAAGACGTGTTCCAGGAATTGCAGCACGCGATCGAATATCTCGATCATGCGCCGTGCGGCTTCTTCTCGGTCAACCCGAAGGGCGAACTGGTCTATGTCAATGCCACCCTGGCGAACTGGCTCGACCATGACCTTGCCGAGATCGGCTCCGGCGGGCTGAAGCTCGCCGATATCGTGTCCGGCGACGGCGCCTCGCTCCTGACCTCGATCGTGGCGGTGCCCGGCGAAGTCAAGACCGAAGTGTTCGACATCGATCTGCGGATGCGCAGCGGCAAGACCATGCCGGTGCGGCTCTATCACAAGCTGGCATTCGGCGCCGACGGCGTGCCGGGCGCCTCGCGGACGCTGGTGATCAGCCGCGCCCGCGACGAGCGCTCCGATCCGCAGCGCGCCGCCGAAGTGCGCTTCATGCGCTTCTTCGATCACACGCCGATGGCCATCGCCACCGTCGATCGCGCCGGCACTGTGGTGCGCGGCAATGCGCGCTTCGCCAAGCTGGCGCAGAGCCTGAGCGCGTCAGGCTCCGTCAACAAGTCGATCCTGGCTGCGGTCAGCGACCGTGACCGCAACCTGCTGATCTCGGCGATCGGCCACGCCGCCGAAGGGCAGGGCGACATTGCGCCGGTCGAGGCGCTGCTGGAAGGCGCCAAAGAGCGCTGGGGCCAGTTCTTCGTCTCCGCCGTCGAAGAAGACGAGCGCGAGACCGAAGCCGCCATCGTCTATATGCTGGAAACCACCGAGCGCCGCACGCTCGAGAACCAGATCAACCAGTCGCAGAAGATGGACATGGTCGGCCAGCTCGCCGGCGGTATCGCCCATGACTTCAACAACGTGCTCTCCGCCATCATGATGGCCAACGACTTCCTGCTGAATGCGCACAAGCCGACCGATCCGTCGTTCCAGGACATCATGCAGATCAAGCAGAACGCGACGCGCGCTGCGACTTTGGTGCGCCAGTTGCTGGCGTTCTCGCGACGTCAGACATTGCGTCCGCAAGTCCTGCATCTCGGCGACGCGCTCTCCGATCTCACCATGCTGCTGCGCCGTCTGATCGGCGAGAAGGTCAACTTCCCCGGTGTCATCCACGGCCGCGACCTGTGGCCGGTGAAGGCCGACGTCTCGCAGTTCGAGCAAGTCATCGTCAATCTCGCGGTCAACGCCCGCGACGCGATGCTGGATGGCGGCACGCTCACCATCCGCACCGCGAATGTGCCCGCCGAGGAAGCAGAGCGGCTTTCCTACAAGGGCATGCCTGATGGCGACTACGTCCGCATCGACGTCAGCGATACCGGCACCGGCATTCCCGCCGATATCGTCGAGAAGATTTTCGAGCCGTTCTTCTCCACCAAGGAAGTCGGCAAGGGTACCGGGCTCGGCCTGTCGACGGTGTACGGCATCGTCAAGCAGACCGGCGGGTTCATCTATGTCGATTCGGAACTGGGCAAAGGCACCACGTTCCGGATATTCCTGCCGCGGCATCACCAGGAACTGGAAGTCGCGCCCGACCCGGCGATCGCCATCGCCGCCGCCAAGGAGGCCGAGGCCAAGCCGCGCGCCGACCTGACCGGACAAGGCACCATCCTCCTGGTCGAGGACGAAGAGGGGCTGCGCTCGCTCAATGCCCGCGGACTGCGTTCGCGCGGCTACACGGTGGTCGAGGCGTCGAACGGCATCGAGGCGATGGAAGTGCTGGAAGAACAGAACGGCGCGGTCGATCTGGTGGTCTCCGACGTCGTGATGCCGGAGATGGACGGTCCGACGCTGCTGAAGGAAATGCGCGCGCGTAATCCGGACCTGAAGATCATCTTCGTGTCAGGCTATGCCGAGGAAGCCTTCGAGAAGAGCCTGCCGGAAAACGAACAGTTCGCATTTTTGGCGAAGCCGTTCGCCCTGAGCGCACTGATCGCCAAGGTGAAGGAAACCATGGCGCCGGGGTGAGGGAGACGGCGGCGCCACGAACTGCTGGCGTCGATCAGCCGACCTCGGACAGCTTGAGCCATTTCGTTTCGCCGGCAATAGCGCGGCCGAGCCTCTCGTCTTCAGTCAGGAAACAATCGCAGCCTTCAAGTTGCGCGGTTGCGACGTGAATGGAGTCGAATAATTTGAGACCAAGACTGCCCTGCATCCGCGCTGCCAGAAGAAGCGTTTCGCGGCTGATAGCAGGTATGGCAAGTGCGCTGTTGGGGGCGAAGAACCGCTCGTATTTGCTGATGTGATCAAGGTCGTTGAGCGCCAACGGTTTCGACATGACTTCCGCGATCGTCAGTTCGGATGTCACCGCCCGAAAGGCGCGCCGATCGATCGCTTCGAGCATCGCTCGCATCGTGTGCGCCTGGCGATATCCTCTTTCAATAGCATAAATGATGATGTTGGAGTCCAGATAGATCGTTTGATTGGCAAAAGCCGACCACATCAGCGGTTCTCGCGAAGCTCGCGGATGTGGCGCAAAACGTCGTCTTCGTGGCCATGAATATTGCTGCAGGAGCCGGCCAACGGTGCGAGCAAAATCTGCCCTTCGCGGGTCTCGTGCTCGGGCTGGAATTCGATCTTCACCAGCCCATGCTCGGGTAGTCCGGTCCGAAGCTCGGTCGGAAGGCGATCGACCGGATAATGTCGCACAACCTTGTTCATTACGGACTCCTTGGCACTCAATCTATCACATCCCGTGGGTGCGGGCATCCCGCCTGCGGCGGCAGCCACTACCGCGCCGCAACATTGCCATTTCCGCGCTCATACCACATACCCGCGACCGAGGGCCGCAGCCTTTCTTCGCGATGAGTGCTTCCTTTTTGAGCTGATCTAACCATCTTAGCAACGCTTCCCCCTGCCGGGGATTGAGGGATTTGATATGAATTTCACCATCCGTACGCGCGGCCTCGTCAAATTGATGGCCGTCGTTTTATCGGTGGCGATGCCGTTGATGCTCGCAGTCTCGGCTGCTGACGCCCGCGTTGGCGGTGGCGGCAGCTCTGGCTCGCGCGGCACGCGCACCTTTGCCGCGCCGCCCAGCACCTCCACCGCGCCGAACGCCGCGCAGCCGTTCAACCGCACCATGACACAGCCGGGCTCGCCCGGCATGGCCGCGCCCGCGGCTGGCGCCGCCGCCAAGGGCGGTTTCTTCAATCGTCCGGGCATGGGCATGCTCGGTGGCCTCGCCGCCGGCTTCCTCGGCGCCGGCCTGCTCGGCATGCTGTTCGGTGGCGGGATGTTCTCCGGTCTCGGCGGCCTGTCCTCGATCTTCGGCCTGATTCTCCAGGTCGGCCTGATCATCATCGTCGTCCGCCTGGCGATGTCGTGGTGGCAGCGCCGCCACCAGAACCAGACCGCGTCGGCCTATGCCGGTCCGGCCACCGGACCGGATGTCGGCCCGGGCCAGGGCGCGCCGACCTACGCGCGCACCGGAACCGGTTTCGGCATCGGCGCCAATGCCGCACCGCTGGAAATCGTCCAGGGCGACTACGAGGCGTTCGAGAAGCTGCTGGGCGACGTCCAGGCCGCCTGGTCGAACGAGGATGTGGAGAAGCTTCACACCCTGGCGACGCCGGAAATGGTGTCGTACTTCACCAAGGACCTCGAAGAGAACAAGGCGCGCAACGACATCAACAAGGTGTCGAACGTCAAGCTGCTGCAGGGCGACCTCGCCGAATCCTGGCGCGAGGGCGAAACCGACTACGCTTCTGTCGCGATGCGCTTTACGCTGATCGACAAGACGCTGGAGCGCGGCACCGACCGGCTCGTTGCCGGCAGCGAGACGCCGATCGAAGCCACCGAAGTCTGGACCTTCGTGCGGCCGCGCGGCGCGAACTGGGAACTGTCTGCCATCCAGCAGGCCTGAGCCTTGCGGATATGAAAACGGAACAGGCGTCGCGGTTTTCCGCGGCGCCTTTTTCTTTAGGCAAGTCTTCTTTAGGCAAGTCGACGTCCGATCCGGTGTGCCGGGAATAATTTGCTTTATCCCGTGTTGGTCTGTTGCTGTCTTGGCGGAACTCGTGCGCCAAGGCGCGTTTCCTGGAAAATTGGAGGATACGATGCCCGTCCTGTCGACCACGCTCTCGCGCCTCGGCCTGTGTGCCGGAGCCATCGCGCTTTCGTTCGCCGCCGTGCAGCCCGCCGCGGCGCAGGGCGCCGACACCGGCTTCTTCGTCACCAGCACGCCGATCGGCAATGGCGGCAATCTCGGCGGCCTCGCCGGCGCCGACAACCAGTGCCAGACGCTGGCGCAGGCCGCAGGCTCCGGCGCGAAAACCTGGCGCGCTTATCTCTCGACGCAGGCTGCCGACGGCAAGCCGGCGATCAACGCACGCGACCGCATCGGCGCGGGTCCGTGGAAGAACGCCAAGGGCGTGGTGATCGCCAAGGATGTCGCCGAACTGCACGGCGCCAACAACCTCACCAAGCAGACCGCGCTGAGCGAAAAGGGCGAGGTCATCAACGGCCGCGGCGACACGCCGAACCGCCACGACGTGCTGACCGGATCGCAACTCGACGGCACTGCGTTTACAGGTGCTGATGATCGCACCTGCAAGAACTGGACGAGCAGCACGCAGGGCTCGGCGATGGTCGGCCACGCCGATCGCACCGGCCTCAACGACGAGCCGCCGGCCAAATCGTGGAACACGTCGCACCCCTCGCGTGGCCCTGATGGCGGCTGCTCGCAGGCCGATCTCAAGAGCACCGGCGGCGACGGCTTGCTGTACTGCTTCGCAGCGAACTGACCGTCACGCGCGCGTCCGCGGGACCGCGCCGGAACGCCACTCGCGGGAGTCTGTTAGTCCCGATAGACCCCGCGAGGAGATATCAACAATGCGCTACGAATTGTATTACTGGCCAACGATTCAGGGTCGTGGCGAATATGTCCGGCTCGCGCTTGAGGAAGCCGGCGCGGGCTATCTGGATGTGGCGCGCAGCGCGGGCGGCACCGACGCCATGATGCAGATGATGCAGGCCGACGGCGGCACGCCGCCATTCGCGCCGCCGCTCCTGAAGGCCGGCAAGCTGGTGATCGGCCAGACCGCCAACATCCTGCACTATCTCGGGCCGCGTCACGGGCTGGCGCCGAAGTCGGAGGCGGGCCAACTTTGGCTGCACCAGTTGCAGCTTACGATTTCCGATTTTGTGGCTGAGGTGCACGACGCCCATCATCCGATCGGCGTCTCGCTGTATTTCGAACAGCAGCGCGTGCCGGCGCGCAGGCGCACCGCGGAATTCTGGAAAGAGCGGGTGCCGAAATATCTCGGCTATTTCGAACGCCTGCTGGCGGCCGGCAAAGGCGCCTGGATCACCGGGCGCACACTGACTTACGTCGACCTGTCGCTGTTCCAGATTGTCGAGGGGCTGCGCTACGCTTTTCCGAGGCGGATGGCGGCGTTCGAGAGCAACATCCCCGAACTGATTGCGTTACGCGACAACGTTGCGGCGCGGCCGAACATCGCGGCCTATCTCGCCAGCGAGCGGCGGATTGCCTTCAACGAAGATGGCATCTTCCGGCACTACAAGACGCTGGATCTGTGATCCAGCGTCTGCCGGGTGGCCGGATCAGACCAGCAGGTCGATCCGCGTGCCCTGGCCGGGCGGCAAAGCCGCACGCGGCGGCGGCGGTGCGACGCGGCTGTCGTCGCGATCGGTTTCGTCCTTGCTGGCGGCGGTGGGCGGCGCCTCGATCGGTTTCAACTCCACCACCGCCGATGCGGCGCTCACGCTTGATACGTTCATCCTGAAGCTCCCTGTCATGACTCATGACGATCGTGGCCATCGCGGCCACAAGGAGTGGTGAATCGATCGGTGCAATTTGAACGGATGCGGCTGGTTGCGCGGGGATGGTGAACGAGCAGGGTGCGTTTTCACTACAATTGGAATGAACGGCTACGCCGTCGCCTCACTCATCCTTCCCGCGGGAGATCGCGATGCTCGCCGATGTCTTGCTGCGGGTGCAGCGCATGTCGAGACGGCGGTAGCGCAGCTGGATGTCGTCGCCGCGCAGGATACCGAGGCGACCGAGGCAGCGCGACGCGCCCTTGAGCGTGTCCGGCTTCGGAATCGTGAACACGATCGCCGCGCCGGAAGCGACAAGGTCGAGAAATGCCGGCGACGGCTTGCGGCTGTCGGCGCTCGCATAGAACTCGTTGCTGACGCGGCGGTTGGCGCAGCCGAGCCGGACCTGCTTTGCCGCGGGATGCGTGAGGTAGATCACATTGGCGGCACTGCGGCCGATATCGAGCCCGTCGATCTGGCTCTTCAACTGCCGCGCAAGCTCGTCGCAGCGATCGGCGCGGGCAGGCGAGGCAAGCGTGATAGTGGCCAACAGCGCAAGCAGCGCAATTCCGGATGGTCTGGTCATGGATTTCCCCCGAGGTATAAAAGCCCGGGCGGGGGCGTTGTGCAAGAGCACGGTCGGTTGCTCGCCGAGCCGGTGCTGCGCGAGGACAATGTGAAGGTCACGCCTGGCCTGTCGCAGCGCTCGGTCGACTACTTCAAGCACGCCGCCCAAAAACGCCGTGTGCCCTACCGGCGCATGATCCGCGCGCTGGTAGACGCCTATGCGGAGAAGCAGGGGAAGGGGTGAGGCAGCGTTGGATCGCGCCTTTTTGGCGGTGGATATGCTCCGGTCTGATGCATACCGCGCAACGGCCCTGCAATTTTGAACCCTTCAAAACTCCGGCGAAACCGCCTACAAGGGCCGCAATCCCGTCCCTCCCGAGGCACTGCTCATGAACGCCCCCACCGCCATTCCGACGCCGTCTCCCGTTCCGCCCTACAAGCACACGCCGCTGTTTCCGCTGGGGCCCGACACCACGCCGTACCGCAAGATCTCCTCGGAAGGCGTGCGGGTCGAGACGGTGCTGGGCAAGGAGATGCTGGTGGTGTCGCGCGCGGCGCTGCAGTTGCTGTCGGAAGCCGCGTTCGGTGACATCAACCATTACCTGCGGCCCGGCCATCTCCAGCAGCTGCGCAAGATCCTCGATGACGCCGAGGCCAGCCCGAACGACAAGTTCGTCGCTTTCGACTTCCTGAAGAACGCCAACATCGCGGCTGGCGGCGTGCTGCCGATGTGCCAGGACACCGGTACCGCGATCATCATGGGCAAGAAGGGTTTTCGCGTCCTCACCGATGGCGACGACGAAGCTGCCTTGGCCGAAGGCGCGCGCGATGCCTATTTGCGCCGTAACCTGCGCTATTCGCAGGTCGCGCCTCTGTCGATGTTCGAGGAGAAGAACACCGCCAACAACATGCCGGCGCAGTGCGAGATCTATGCCGAGGGCGATGATGCCTACAAGTTCATGTTCATGGCCAAGGGCGGCGGCTCCGCCAACAAGAGCTTCCTGTTCCAGGCGACGCCCTCGGTGCTGACCCGTGACCGCATGCTGGCGTTCCTGAAAGAGAAGATCATGACGCTCGGCACTGCCGCGTGCCCGCCCTATCATCTGGCGATTGTGATCGGCGGCACCTCGGCCGAACTGTGCATGAAGACGGTGAAGCTGGCCTCCGCGCGCTATCTCGACGCGCTCCCAACCACCGGCTCGGAGAACGGCAATGCGTTCCGCGATCTCGAGATGGAGCAGGAAATTCTCAAGATGACGCAGGCGTCCGGCGTCGGCGCGCAGTTCGGTGGCAAGTATTTCTGCCACGACGTCCGCGTGATTCGGCTGCCACGCCACGGCGCGTCGCTGCCGATCGGGCTCGGCGTGTCCTGCTCGGCCGACCGCCAGGTGCTCGGCAAGATCACGCGCGACGGCGTCTATCTCGAGGAACTCGAGCACAACCCGGCGCAGTATCTGCCGGCGGTGGAAGAGGCGCTCGGCGGCGAGGTCGTCAAGATCGACCTTAACCAGCCGATGAAGGATATCCTCGCCACGCTGTCGAACTATCCGACCAAGACCCGGTTGTCGCTGAGCGGCACGATGATCGTCGCCCGCGACTCGGCCCACGCCAAGCTGCGCGATAGGCTGGAGAAGGGCGAGCCGCTGCCGGACTATTTCAAGAACCACCCGGTGTACTATGCCGGTCCGGCCAAGACGCCGGAAGGCTATGCCTCCGGCGCGTTCGGCCCGACCACCGCCGGCCGCATGGATTCGTTCGTCGACCAGTTCCAGGCGGCGGGCGGCTCGATGGTGATGGTCGCCAAGGGCAACCGCGCGGTCGCGGTGCGCGAGGCCTGCAAGAAGTATGGCGGCTTCTATCTCGGCTCGATCGGCGGCGCCGCGGCGAACCTGGCCGAGCACTGCATCAAGAAGGTCGAGGTGGTGGAATATCCCGAACTCGGCATGGAAGCGATCTGGCGCATCGAGGTGCAGGATTTCCCGGCCTTCATCATCATCGACGACAAGGGTAACGACTTCTTCAAGGAGTTGAATCTGGGGTGAGGCGGGTCTCCGGACTCGATTCTCCCGCCGCCGACAACCCACCGGGCGAAAAAGAAATTCGGTGACGACTCAGCGCGTCTCGTTCCAATGGCACAACGCCACGCGAACGAGGCTGCGCGATGTTCGATGCTCTGGGGGTGAATGCGATTCTGGTTGCGCTGCTGGCGGTCGCCAGTGCCGTCAACGGAATCATGTTCTATCAGTATCTGTAAACTCAAACGGTGACGCGGACTGCCGCTGGATGTGGTAACGACACGGCGTGTCATCGTTGACGCGCGGCGTCGGGCCTTCTTAAATCACATGATGCAACTATTTCATTTCAGCGACGCAGGCGGCATCGAGGTTTTCACGCCCAGGCCGGTGAAGGTCGCTGCCCCCCGCGCCGAAGGCAGCGAGTGGCTCAACGGTCCGCTGGTGTGGGCCGTCGACGACTGGCATCAAGCCATGTACCTGTTTCCGCGGGAATGCCCGCGTGTCTTCGCGTGGCCCGTATCGACAACGACGCCGCAAGATCGGCAGGCCTTCAACGCGATAACGTCGTGCCGCATGGTGGCGCATATCGAGAGGCGCTGGTTCGACAGGCTGTCCCGCGCCAAGCTGTATCGATATGCACTGCCGCAGGAAGGCTTCGAACCGCTCGGCGATGCCGGCATGTGGATCGCCCGCAGCAACGTCACGCCGACGTCAGTGGACCGGATCGACGACATTCCGCGCGCGCTTGAGCGGGCCGGCGTGGAATTGCGGATTTTGCCGTCGCTGCAGACATTGCAGCCGCTGTGGTCCACATCGCTCCATGTCAGCGCTATTGGCCTGCGCAAAGCGCTGCACTAACCTATCGCCAGGCAACGCGGTGCGCCGCCCGCATCCGGCGGGTGATCAGCACACGTAGTGCGATGTACTGTACTGCGAAGGCTGCGATCTTGGCGCCGACCGCCACCACCGAGACGTAGATCGCCCACAGCTTCATGTCGCCGGTCATTGCCACCGCGATGGTGCCGGCGCCGAGCGCGAACATCAGCGCCGCCCAGGCGTAGCCGGCGATCACGATATAATCAGGTGCATTTTCGGTGACGATGGCAGGCATATAGCGCAGCATCCAGCCTCTGCGCAGCATGATGAAGCCAATTGCGAAATGTCCGATAGCGGGTTTCGCCAGCACAAAGCGTGGATCGTTTGTCAGCAGTGTGGCACCGCCAAGCACGACCACCAGCCCAAGGCTCGCCCATGTCATCACGTCCAGTGTCGCGCCCTTGATGTGCGCATAGATCACCTGTGCGATGGCGCCGACAATCGCGAGGCCGGTGGCGAGCAGGACGTCGCCAGTGATCAGGTAAAGGACCAGAAAGATGATGGTAGACAGAAAGTCGCTGCCGAGTTTTGTGAGTACGGTTTTCATCGGACTGGTCCTGTACGAAAGTCGCGTGTACGAACGTGGCCTGCGCGCGCAGACGGTAGGTTTCTGGTTGGCGTCAGGCCTTCGGTGCGTAGTGCTTGCGCCGATACTGCGCATACCACTTGGTAAAGTACACTGCACTGTTGCGGGCCGAAAAGGCAATTGCAAGGCCGACCCATAGCGGCACGTTGGGTGCATAGATCGCGAGGATGTCAGCGATCAGCATCGCCACGAAGGCCAAGGTCCAGGCCAGCGTCAGAATGTAGTTGGCCCGCAGAAAGCCCGGCGTTTGCGCAATATCGGCATCGACCTGTTCGCGGGCATATTGCAACGTGAAGGGCAGCCGGATCGCGAGCGAGGCCAGTGCTATGACGAGCAAGCCGCCATCAATAATGATGCGCACGGTATGTCCGCTCCAGCTGTTATCAACGAGGGCAATGTAACAGCCAAGACCGGCGAACAGCGCGACCGAGCCGACCGGCAGCATCTTGAGTGTACGGCCGCGGATACGGTCAGAGACGATCACGGCGAGCGAGACTGTAGCCGCAGCAAGCAGGCTGATGCTGGCATTGCTCACCAGCATCAGGATGGCGAAGGTGCCGAACGGGATCAGGACGAAGAAGAAAGCCATGGCCGTAATTCCTGTTCTCTGAGCTCAAATCTTGACAGTGTAAAGATGGTAGCGCGAGGCGTGTGGTTTCGTCAAGCGCAATCTTTACACCGTCAACATTAGTCTCGGCTCGGTTAGTCCAGACCAACCCAGTTGCCGTGGAAGCCATCGGGGATGCGGTGCGCGAGGTGCACCAGTGCCGCCGGGCCGGATGCGATGTCAGCGGCGTTGAAAACCGCAAGGTCGCTGCGGTTCTGCTTTGCCCGCCACACCACCGCCAGCAGCCAGCCATCGCCTTCAGCTGCGTCAGCGCCGCGTTCCACAAACACCGGCTCGGAAATGGTATCACCGGTCGGCAGCAGATATTGCCCGAGCTTTTTGCCCCGGCCATCGACATGCACAATGCCGGACAGCGCCCCAAACATCGGCAGGCCCGGATTAGCGCAGGCATACCAGCCGTGATTGCTTGTGATGCCGCCGCGGCGCTCATCAATGCGCGGAAACTCGCCGGTGATATCATCGAGATAACTGCGGGTGAAGGCGTCGGTATTGCCCGCGAGATCAAACGTCCAGCGGCAGAGCCGGGCGCGGGATTTTTCCGGACTGGTCGGCGAGCCATCGGGATGCGTGAACAGCGGCGCTTCTTCAAACTGCATCACATCGGCGATGATGCGGTCGCCTTCTTCCCACGCATTCATGACGTGGAACACGTAGCAGGCCTCGCCGCGAAACCATCTGATATCAGCGGCTGAGCCACCACGCTTCATCACACCGACATAGGAGCCCTTGTCCGGCTCCCAGGCATAGGGCGGGCGGCCCTTCATGGCGCGGTCCATACTCCCGGTAATCGGGAGGATCGGGAATAGCAGATGATTTTCCGTGACGATGAAGTCGTGCACCATGCTGGCATAGGGCGCATCGAACCGCTCAAACTTCGTCACCACGCCGGCCGCATTGACACTGCCGAACGAGATCGTCGGCGTGAAAGGGCCGGATGCATTGTAGCCGAAGAAATTCATCTCGCCGGTAACGGGATCAATCTTCGGATGCGCGGTGAACGGGCCTTTGATGCGGTCATCATAGTTGACATGGCCGAGCGTTTTCAGCGTATCGCGCGCGATCTCGGTGGGCAGATGACCTTCTTCCAGCGCCAGCAGGCGACCGGCGTGAAACACGATATTGGTGTTGGCAACGCCGCTGTCATACACGGGCGTGTCCGGTGCGCCCGGAAGCCTGCGTCCGCCAAAGCCGCTGAAGATGGCGCGGCCAGCGTCGTGCTCGGCCTGCCATTTCGCGGTGCGGACCCAGCGGTTGCGATAGCTGGCGCGGCCGTTTTCCAGATGGAAAGCGTGCAGCATGCCGTCGCCGACGAACCAGTGCGCGCCGGGCACGTCGAACTGCGGATTGGGGCCGTTGCGATACAGCGTGCCGTTCAACTCGCGCGGCAGTTCGCCGGTGATCGCAAGGAACGGCGCGTCGCACTCCATCGGAATCGGACCAAGATTGTTCTTTGCGGGCTCAACAGCTGACATCAGCGACATCGGGTCTCTCCCTGTGGCATCATCTTTACGTTGGAAAGATGAGTGAGCCATGGCGCGCAGCTTCCGTCAAGCGAATCTTTACAGTGTAAATATGCGCTGTTATTGTCGGGGCATGAACACCTCCCGGAAAACCGCATCTGCGAAGGCAACGGCCGCAAAGGCCGCGCCGCGCAAGCCCGCGCCATCGCGAACCGCGCCAGTAAAAGCCAAAAGCCCGGCGCGGAAGGCTGCGACGCCCGCGCCCTATCATCACGGCGACCTGCCGGGGGCACTCCTCAAGGCAGCGGAAAGTCTGCTGGAGAGCGCGGGATTGCCCGGCCTGACATTGCGGGCGGTAGCGCGCGAGGCGGGGGTGTCCCATGCGGCGCCGACGCATCATTTCGGCGATCTTACCGGGCTTTTGAGCGAGCTGGCCGCTGTCGGGTTTCAGCGCTTCCATGCCCATGCGGAGGCAGCGCAAATGGATGCGGCGACGCCGGCGCAGGCGGCGCTTGCGCGTGCCGGGGCCTATCTGTCATTCGCGCGGACATGGCCGGGGATGTTCACCCTGATGTTCCGTGCCGATCGTCTCGATATGACGCGGCCATCCCTGCGGGACGCCGCCGATGCGGCGTTTGGCGGGTTGGCAGCGTCGGTTGGGGCGCAAGGCATCGGTGCTGCCGCGACAGCGCCGATGACGCTGGCACAGGCCGCGCAGATCGCCCGGGCGTGGTCGGTGGTTCACGGATTTTCGATGCTGCTGCTTGACGGGCGATTATGCGACATGCTGCGGCGCTTGCCTGCGGGCACCACGCCGGAAATGCTGTTCGTGGAGATGCTGGCTTCGCCCAACCATAAGCCCTGACGCGGGTGCATTCGTGGGCGTAAATTATTTGGGCAGCACCAGCGCCGTCGCGCGCCCGGGATTGCCGGCAATGCTGATCTTGTCGCGGTCGCAAGTAAACGCTTGCGCGCCCTCGTCGGCGGCCTGACGCGCCAGCGCATTGGCGTCCGGGTTCGCCGTCACGTCGATATAGGCGGTATGGCAGACGGCACCAGGCGGCAGCCGCGTCACCACCAGCAATTGTTTGGTCCTGGGCCGGCCGTCCTTGCCGGGATCGTCGTTGTCGGCGATGTGCCAGCGCTGGATCATCGCGAACGGCTTGCCGTCGGCGGCCATGCGCCATTCCGCAGTGTCGGTGGTCGAGTTGAATGGGCCGAAGCCCTGCGCGGCGGCTGGCTGCTGCGCGGCCGCCTTTGCGTTGCGACCGATCGACACCGTCTCGCGCAGGTCGTTCTCGTTTTTCAGCACCGTCAGGCCGGCTGGGCCGCGGCAGGCGTACTCCAGGGCATAGTCACTGTCGTCGATCCGGAGGCTGGAGAGCTTGCGGCAATCCTTGCTGGCGGTGGTGCTATAGGTGCTGGTGACGCCGCCGGCGTGGGACTGAGACGACAGCGCGACGATGGCGGCGCCGCACAGCCATGACAGGACAGACCGGGTGGGGAAGCGCAAGCGTGGCATCGGGCGGCGTCCTGTATCGGGAAGATACCCTTGGGACACGCACAAGCTGGGGAAGGTTCACCCCTGCGGCTGACATTGCCGGTGGAATCGCTTTACAAAGCTCATTCCGTATCGTTGTCCCTTAGCGTCAGTGCCCTCATCATGCCCGTTCTGTCCAGCAAGTCCTACCGCGTTGGCCGCTCCAGCACCGGCCTCGGCCTGTTCGCCACCCAGCCCATCAAGAAGGGCACCAAGATCATCCGCTACTTCGGTCCGCTGCTGGATTCCAAGAACAAGAAGCACGACGCGATCGAGAACAAGTATCTGTTCCAGCTGAATGACCGCTGGACGATCGATGGTTCGGTGCGCAAGAACGTGGCGCGCTACATCAACCATTCCTGCAAGCCGAATGCGGAATCCGACGTCAATCCGCGCAAGAAGCGCGTCATCATCCGCTCGGTCAGGAAGATCGAGGCGGGCGACGAGATCAAGTACGATTACGGCACCGAGTACTTCAAGGCCTACCTGAAGCCGATCGGCTGCAAGTGTGAGTCCTGCGAGAAGAAGCGCGCGAAGAAGAAGGCTGAAGCCCGCGCCGAGAAGGCCGCGCTGAAGGCCAAGGTCGAACGTAAGGCCGAGCGCAAGGCGGAAAAGGCGAAGCTCCTGAAGAACGGCAAGGCCGTCAAGGTTTCTGCCAAGGTTTCTGCCAAGGCTCCCAAGAAGGCGGCGCCGAAGAAGGCCGCGGCCAGGAAGTTAGCCAAAAAGCCCACCGGGAAGACTGCGAAGAAGACCCCTGCCAAGAAGAAGGCCGGCGCGAAGGCGCGCGTGGCCCGCTAGGTATCTTGCCGGGGCGCTGTGGGCGGCCTATCTGTGGCTTCTTGCAAGGGAGCCTGCCATGAGTGCCGTCAAGCCGCTTCAGATCGACATCGTCTCCGACGTAGTGTGTCCGTGGTGCTATATCGGCAAGAAGCGCATCGAGGATGCGCTGGCGCTGGCGCCAGAAATCCCCGTCGAGGTGCACTGGCGGCCGTTCTTCCTCAATCCCTGGATTCCGCGCGAGGGCATCTCCCGCGATAGCTACCTGGAGACCAAGTTCGGCTCGGTCGAGGCCTACAAGGGCATCGCGCAGCGCGTCGTCGCCGCGGCCGGCGAGGAGGGGCTGAGCTACCGGCCGGAAACGGTGAAGCGGCAGCCCAACACGATTGATTGTCACCGTTTGATCCTGTGGGCGGATGCGTCCGGCAAGTCTGCCGCGGTCAAGCAGCGCTTGATGGAATTGTACTTTCGCGATGGCGGCGATCTGACATTGAGCGAGACGCTGGTGCAGGCCGCCGCCGATGTCGGCCTCGATGCCGAGGATATCCGCCGCCGGCTGGCGACCGACGAGGACGTCGAACGGATATCGGCGGATGCCAAAGAGGCATCCGACAAGGGCATCTCCGGTGTGCCGACCTATGTGTTCGCCGGCAAATACGCGGTCTCCGGTGCACAGCCTGCCGATCAGCTGGCGCGCGCAATCCGGCAGGTCTCGGCCGAAGTGAACGCGGTCGCGGCCGAATAGCGGCCGTCTACCCGCGCAGCTTCTGCGCCACCCGCCGCAAGCCGTCGATGGCTGACTGTCGCAGCCTGAGCACGGCGTGAATCATGGCAACGGCAGGATGGCCTGATCGGAGCGGGATCAGCACATCGCTGATCGTCAGTCGCCCGCGCCAGATCGGGTCGATCATCGGGTGGCCGGGGGCGGCGGTGGAATCGGCGCTCCTGATGCCGGGATCGGCGCAGAGGTGGCGGGTCAGATCGAGGGTGAGCTGTACGCCCGGCGAGAATTTCGCGAAGCGCTCGTCGATGCCGATCTTGAAATAAAACGCGCGGTCGAGATGCCGCAGCACGATTCCCGCGGCGATCGGCGTCCTGCCCGCGTGCAGCGTGATGATCTCACACTGCGCGGCTTCGGCCAGCCCGGGGACGGCGCGGCGGATGAAGGCGGCGTCGCCGGTGTCCTGCGACAGAGCCGTGCCGCGCTTGCCCTTCCAGCCACCGGCTTCCAGCACCAGGAAGATCTCCAGCGCGGCGGCGACCTCGGCCGGGCTGCGCGCCACGGTGAAAACCACGTCGCCGTGCTCGGCGAGCCGGTGGCGCTGGCGGCGCAACTCCTTCAGCTTTTTGGCGCCGAGCCCGTCGTGCAGCACTTCGTCGGCGTCGCGCGTCGCATCGAGACTGGCACGCCGGCGGGGTTGCAGAAGGCAGGGCGCAAGGCCACGGGAGGCGAGCACCGCGGTGAGGGTGGCCATCGCCGCGCCGTCCAGCGCCATGTCGCGCAGCAACAACGTGTGGGCGCCGGCGCGGCGGGCCTGGTCGAGCAGCGCGGTCAAGGCTTCGGGCGCGTCGTTGCGTTCGAGTAGCGGCGTGGTCAAGGTGCCGTAGGGCGAGGCGCTGACCAGAAACGGCAGCGGCAGCCGAAAAGCACGCCAGCCGGAAATCACCGGCAGCAGGCCGATCAGCCTCGGCGAGGGGGACGCGGACCAGGCGGCTAGCGCCGACACGCCGGTGCGGCCGGTGGCGCTGGCGTTCACCGCCAGTTCCCAGTCCGGCAGGTAGTAACCGTTAGGCTCGATGGCGCGGGTGGCCAGCCTCCGCCATGCATCGGCGGCAATCGTCGTCAGTAGCGGCAACGCATCGCGCCGTTCGCCGTCGGCGCGGCTGGCGCCGCGCCCGATTGATGCCGTTGCTGTCTCCTCAACCACGTTCCGGATCCTCGTGTTGCCGGGCAGGCTAGAGCAAATTGCCTGACAGCCGGTTGTCGTCTGCGAACAGTTTGATCGAAACGGGTAACCATTCCTTTACCATGCACCTGTCGGCGTTCGTCGCGATGCGGCCATGATTGGGGCTAGGAAAAAGCCCGAACGCCGGGCTATCAAGGCGGCGGGAGGACAAAGCGATGTTGAAATGGACAATCAGACTGGCGGCGGTGACGGCGGTGGCCGCGGCGATCCTGGCTATGCCGGCGTCGGCGCAGATGGGCAACAAGCGCGGCGGTGGCGGCGAGGCGCCGAAGGGCCCGGAGAAACCGAAGGTCGATGAGAAGGCCTACAAGGCCGCGATGGAACGGATCCCCGAGCCCAAGGAAAAATACGATCCGTGGGGCGGCGTGGCACCAGCACCGGCAGCTCCCGCGAAAAAGAAATAGCGATCCTCCGTGCCGGGCGTTGAACCCGGCGCGTGCCGGGCGCTACCGATACGGTAGCGGCAGGCCGTCGCATTGCCGGTGAAAGATCGTTCTGATCCGATCGCTGTGGCCGCACAGCCTGGCAATGGCGTTGGAAGGATCGTTCGATGGCCCGTTTCGTGCTCCCTCCGGCACTGGTTGCCGCAGCCCTCCTGCTCAGCGCGCCCGCCGTTGCGGAAAACCGTATCGCGCTGGTGATCGGCCAGTCCGCCTATCGTGCGGTGACGCCGCTGCCCAATCCGGTCAATGATGCGAAGGCGATGGCGCAGATGCTCGGCGATGCCGGCTTCGAGGTGCAGTCGGCCTCCGATCTCTCGCAGAATGAGTTGCGCGCGCGGATCGGCGAATTCGCCGCTTCTGTCGCGGCGAAGGGGCCGGACACGGTGTCGCTGGTGTTCTACGCCGGCCACGGGCTGCAGGTCGACGGCAAGAACTATCTGATACCGGTCGACGTCGATCCGAAGCGCGAGGCCGATATTCCGCTACAGGCGGTGCGGCTCAACGATATCATCAACACGCTGACCTCGGTGCCATCGCGCACACGCATCATCCTGCTCGATGCCTGCCGCAACAATCCGTTCCCCGGTATCAACAAGTCCATCGGCCGCGGCTTGGCCCAAGTCGATGTCAGGCTGGGCACCGCCGGCACGCTGCTGTCGTTTTCCACGTCGCCCGGCGCGGAAGCGGAGGACGGTAACGGCGCCAACAGCCCCTATACCGCGGCGCTGCTGAAGGCCGGCCGCGAAGCGAACCTGCCGATCGAGGATGCGCTCAAGCGCGTGCGGCTGTCGGTCAATCTCGCCACCGAAGGTCGACAGACGCCGTGGGAAAGCTCATCGCTGGTCAGTGATTTCCGCTTCTTCGGCGCAAGCGTGGCGGCACCAAGTGTAGCTGACGCCACGCCAGCCGATAGCAAGCCGGTTGGTGCCTCTGTCGCCGATCCCAAGCTCGCTGACGCGATGGCCGCAGCGCCGCTCCCGGTCACCAAGCGCACCGTCGAGGAATGGCGCCGCGAATTGCAGGGCAAGCCGGTGCGAGAGGCCAACGAGATGATTGTGTTGGACGGCTCGGTCGAAGCCTATGAGGCCTTTGTTGTGCTCTATGCGCAGCCGCCGCTTGGCCCGCTGGCCCGCGAATGGCTCGACCGGCACTACCGCATGGTGGCGTGGAACAATGCCGTCATCACCAACACCGCGGCGTCGTACCGCGAATTTCTGGCCAACTATCCCGACAGCGACCTGACGGCGACGGCAATGAAGCTCGAAGACCGCACCCGTAACCGGCTGACGCCGGTCGCGGCGGTGACGTTGCAGCCGACGAAGGTCGCACTGCTGGCGCCGAGCTGTCCGTGCGGCGCGCCCGGCGTGGCGCCGATCAAGGCCGATCTGCCGAAGGTCGAGCCGAAGAAAAAGAAGAAGGCCGATCCGGACCGGCGCGCCGATCGCAGCCCGGCGCAGCGGATGCGCGAGATTGACGACGAGGTGGTCGTGATCCGCCGCGGGCCGGTTTACGACGTGCCGGTGCCGGGCATCTCGATCGGCGGATACGGCTATGGCGGATATGGCGGCGGTGGTTATGGTCGCGGAGGCTTCGGCGGCGGCAACGGCGGTCGTGGACGATAGCAGGGCGGCATCGTCACTCGAAGGCGATGCCGAGCTGGCGGTCCTTGAACCACACCGAACGGCTACGGCGTACGAACTGGTCGGCTTCGATCAACAGCAGGAACGTCTGCGGAAGCCCGACCGGGCTTTCGACATCTACGCGCGCGCCGGTGATCGAGATATTGCGCACCGTGCAATCGACGCTGCTGCCGCCGAAGGCGATCATGCCGCGTTTCAGCACGCGTTGCCGGGGAGCTGTTCGTTTGTCGATCTCGGTCATCACTTCACCCACACCGTAAGTTGACCAAGACTAGCAGCTCCGGCTTGCCGTCCGCTGAAACCGACCCCCGGGATTTCCTGCTATCGATTCAGCATCGGTTGACGACACGGCGTGAGGATACCCCCGGAGGTATCATTTGGACGCACATGTTACCGCCGCATCTTCCGGCGTCCGGGTAACTTGAAAACAAATTTCCGATGTCGCTATGATACCTCGTGACGGAGGCGGACATGGCGCGACGTTTGACGATGCTCTGCGGTGTGATGGCGATCGGCCTGCTGCTCAGCGGCTGCACCAAGTGCGGCCCGATCTGGGATGACTGGATGGCGCCGTCGAAAGCCTGCAAGTCGGATCATTTCTAAGTCGGATCATTTCTGAACGAGCTGCGCGCTTCAAGATGCTCCGTGTCCCGGGATTGCTGTGCGGCTTGGGGCGCTGCGCGGCTTGGCGTGCCGGCGCAGGCGGTGGTATAAGGCCGCTGAAATCGCAGGAGCCTCCGCATGAATACAATGAAGATCCTTTGCGCCGCGACGTTGCTCGCCGCGCTAGCCGGACCGTTTGCCGCACCGGCTTTCGCGCAGGCGCCGAACATCAACCTGATCCCGGAATTGAAGAGCAAGTCGCCCGAAGAGCGCGAGTTGGACGCGATTAACGAAAAGGCCTATCGCGAGTCGCTGCGCAAGATCCCCGACGCCAAGGTCAGCGATCCCTGGGGCAACGTGCGCAACGACGCGCCGAAGCCCGCACCCGCCAAGCGCACCAAGACCGGCAACGGCACGAACTAGGTCTGAGGCGCGCCCGCGTCGCCGGATGGCATCGGCCCATAGCGGCGCGGAAATTGCTCCGGCCAGGGCAGTTGGGTCTGCCCGGACAGCGTATCCAGCAAAAGTTGCGCAGCGTCGGCCGCCGACGCGCCTTCCGCCAGCCCGAGCCGCTGCGACCAGCCTGCAGGGATGCTGCCGGCCATGCCGTGCAGCGCCATCGCCGGACCCCACCACCAGCCGGGCGCCGGCGAGCGTTGATCCTCGGGTACGGCCATCCAGCGCTGGTATTCGTCGATCACGCGGTCGAGCTGCGATTGGGCGGCAGGATGCATCGGCGGGCTCTCATCGATCAGCGGCAGGTGATGCAGGCTGACAACAAATGCCGCGATGCGCAATCGCCGCGCGATTGCCGCAAGGGGGGATGGCGCGCTGTGGCAACCGCCCGCCGGCGAGGCGAACGGGCCTAGCTGACCCAGGCGGTCAGCGGGACTTCGAGGAGATGGTCTTCCGCCTCGTTGGCGACGACGATTGCGCAGCCGGCCAGCAGACCGTTCTGCGCCAGTTCGGAAGCCAGCATCCTGGCGTGCAGGATAGCCTTGTCGGCGTCGGCGAACGTCTCGCCGGACTCGTCCTGCAACAGGGTCTTGGCGACAAAATGAAAATAGAACCGGGGCATGAGCGACGCTGCCTGTGGACCTGCTGACCGCTATATCAACTGAAGGTTACTGCTTCTTGAAGGTGCTACTGTAACGATAGGGGCGAACCGGTGCCTCGCCAATCGGAAACTGCAGTAATTTACCGTCTCATCCCCCGCAAAACGTGTTTGGCGGCTTGGTGTGTTCTGCCGCGATGGCCGGGACGGCGTCCGGTAAAATGACTGGCGCGGAGCGCAAGGCGGGATTTCAAATCCCGCACTTCAGGGTCCGCCTATCTCAAAAAAACATCCATTTGCGCCGCTTTGCCACAATTCCCGTATCGACGCGCAGGCCAAGTTGGTTTAGCGGTAATTCTTTCCTTTTGGCAACCTCAGGTTCCAAAAGATAGCGGTGATATGGCGTTGGTTGCCCGTGCCCCTGTTTTATTTTCATTTCGTGGCCGCCGATGCCACGCTCCTGGACGAAGACGGCATCCGTTTCGCCGACAGCAACGCGGCGATGGCGCATGCCCGGGATTTGATGACCGAGCTGGTGCGCAGCCCGCAGACGCAGGATGGCGCCATTGTCGTCGAGAACGAGGACGACGGTGAATTGTTCGAAGTGCCGCGGTCCAACCTTTTGAGCTGAGCGGGACCCGGACGTACGACCGGCGCCTCTGATCGGCGATACCTGGTGAGCATTGTATGAAAGGGGCGCCCCACGGAGGCGGCCTCACATTCGTCAGCCGAAATTGCGTGCCGCCGTGATGAGCAGGGCTGCCACGATGCCGAAGGCAACCGCGATGCTCACCCCTTTCAGGGGGCTTCGCGGCGTAACGATAACGATGAAGGCCGTGGCGCATATGGCCAAGCCAGCCAGCGTAGCGGCAATTTGCGCAAGGGTTGAGGTCATCGCTGTGCCCCTTGAGTTGATGAAGCCATCATAATCCAGACCAGGCAGGGTGAAATCATCCTGGGCGACCGCGGCTAAAAACAGCCAATACCGATTGTTGGTACTGGCCGAATTAGGTCACTCCATATTTCAAATGAGGCCACTCCCGACGCAGACTGACGTTCCCCACGTCAGGCGGTTTCAGAAATATGTCGGCCAGCGGACGGAACGGACCATAACGCAATCTATTGCTCCAGCACGAAACAACCAAATGGAGCTTTTCATGAAGAAGATTATTCTGGCTGCAGCTTTCGCCTCGCTCGTTTCCAGTGCCGCTTTCGCACAGACCACCGGCCCGGTCGGTCAGCAGGACACCAACAAGCCCGGCATGGCCAACCCATCGACCGAAATGAACAAGGGCACCACCACCGGCGGCATGAACAACGGCACCACGACCGGCATGACGAAGAATGGTATGGCCAAGGACGGCATGAAGAAAGACGGTATGGCCAAAGATGGCATGGCGAAAGACGGAATGAACAAGGGCGGCATGGCCAAGTAACCCACCCCCCCCTTTTTCATTTGAAGAAAAAGCCGCGCTGGAAACAGCGCGGTTTTTTCGTTGAAGAGAATTCTTGCAAGCCAATTTTCCGCCGCTAGTCGGCCACCGGGCAGACGATTGCGGGGGTGGTCCGTAACGTTTCCCTGACGTGCCGGGTATCGTGGATGTTGCCGTGGATGACTTCAAAATTACCGACGATGACGACGACGATCAGGCCAACAGTGAATTGGCGGAAGCTCTCATCCGGCTCTGCCCGCATCTCTCGCCCGAAATGGAGCGACAGATCGATATAGTTGTATCTGGCAGCACCAAGTCGACTGTGCATTGAACCTTAAGCCCCGGCTCGCGTCACCACGCCCGGTGAGCTGCACCCGGTTCCGAAGACACCAAGTTAGGTGTTTTGGACTGCCCCTGTTTCGGTAGACAAGCCTAGCCTATCCTTGGACTGCCCCTGTTTCGGTAGACAAGCCTAGCCTATCCTTGGACTGCCCCTGTTTCGGTAGACAAGCCTAGCCTATCCTTGGAGCATAGGAGGCAGCTTGTGAGTACACAGAGATTTACCCCGGAATTTAAAGAAGAAGCGGTCAAGCAGGTCGTCGACCGCGGCTACAGCGTGCCGGAAGTGGCAGCCCGCCTGGGCGTTTCGGCGCATAGTCTGTACAAATGGGTCAAGGCCGTTTCTCCCGACAAGTCCGAGCAGCACTCGAAGGAGCTGCTCGAAGCCAAAAGCGAGATTCTGCGCCTGCGCGCGCAGGTTCGGCGGGTGGAAGAGGAGCGTGATCTGCTAAAAAAAGCCGCGCGGTACTTTGCCAGGGACCCCGAGTGAAGTACCGCTTCATGATCGAGCATCGGCATGAATACGCCGTGACGCTGATGTGCCGGGTGCTGCGTGTTGCACGTGCGGGCTTCTACGCGTGGCTGCGCGAGTCCGTGTGTGATCACGCGCGGGAAGACGCGCGATTGCTCATTCTGATCCGTGCATCATACCTGGCGAGCCGCGGGGTCTACGGCGCGCGGCGTGTGTTTGGCGACTTGCGAGAGGCTGGCGAAAGCTGTGGCCTGCATCGTGTCGAGCGTCTCATGCGCAAACACAAGATCAAGGCCATACGTGGCTATAAGGCCCCACGCGCGATTGCAGGTCGTCCATCGATCATTGCGCCTAATCATCTGCAACGCGCGTTCACCGTTGAAGTGCCCAACACCGTCTGGGTGACCGACATCACCTATATCCGAACATGGCAGGGCTGGCTGTACCTGGCAGTCGTAGTTGACCTGTTTGCCCGCAGAGTCGTGGGCTGGTCGATGAGCGCCAGTCTCTCGCGAGAACTTGCACTCGACGCGTTACTTATGGCTGTGTGGCGAAGAAAACCTGACAGGCGGGTGGTCGTACACTCGGACCAGGGCAGTCAATACGGCAGCGATGACTTCCGCCGCTTCTGCCAGGCCCACAACCTCGAGCCCAGTATGAGCCGGCGCGGCAATTGCTGGGATAACGCTGTGGCGGAGTCATTCTTCAGCAGTTTGAAAAAGGAACGCATCCGCAAACGCATCTACAAAACCCGGGATCTGGCCCGAGCCGATGTCTTCGATTACATAGAGGTGTTCTATAACCGAACCCGCCGCCACAGCCATCTGGGCGGCGTCAGTCCCGAGGCGTTCGAGAGCGCCGCAACGTGAGGCTGGGATTTGTCCACGAGACCGGCAGCAGTCCA
>NZ_JAQGJT010000159.1 GCF_028290495.1 Tardiphaga sp. | reverse complement strand
AGCGCGCCAGTTCCTGATAGGCGGGGCGGACGTCCTGGCCGCTGCCGTGCATTTCGTCGAAGGCGTTACTCATCAGGCTTCGGGGCAGGAGCGCATCATAGAAGAGTGCATGACGGGGCGGGGTGGTAGCAAGGGGGCAGGCAGCGGGGTATGCATCGCATCAAGGCCATAGACGGAATCCCGGCGCAAGCGTTGCCCGAATTCGTTACGGAGACTGCCCGTTTTCGCGGCAGTCCGGACAGGCGAGGAGAAGCATGTCGGAAATTGTGACCGCGGGCATTCTGGTGATCGGCGACGAGATCCTGTCCGGACGCACCAAGGACAAGAACATCGGCTTCATCGCCGAATACCTCACCAATATCGGAATCGACCTCAAGGAGGTTCGGGTCGTCTCGGACGACGAGCCGGAGATCGTTGCCGCGCTGAACGCGCTGCGCGGTCGCTACGATTACGTCTTCACCACCGGCGGCATCGGCCCGACCCATGATGACATCACGGCGGATGCGGTCGCCAAGGCGTTTGGCGTGAACATCGACCACCACCCCGAGGTGGTCGCCCGGTTCAAGGAACGGTTCGGCGCCGACCTCAACGAAGCGCGGCTGCGGATGGCGCGAATCCCTGACGGAGCCGACCTGATCCAGAGTGCTACGATTCTGGCACCGGGCTTCAAGATCGAGAACGTTATCGTGATGGCCGGCGTGCCCTCGATCATGCAGGCGATGATGGATATCGTGTCGCCGAAGCTGAAATCCGGCGTGCGGATGCTGTCGGACACGGTGCGCGCCGACGCTCGCGAAGGCGATATTGGCGGTCCGTTGCGCGACATTGCCAAGGCGCATCCGGACGCTATCATCGGCAGCTATCCGTTCCTCGACGATGCGCAGAAGCCCAATGTCAATCTGGTGGTGCGCTCGCGCGACCAGGACAAGCTCAATGCGGCAATGGCTGACGTCAAACAGATGCTGGTGGCGTTGCACGCACCGAAGTAGTACGGCACGCGCCGAAAATTGAAACGGGGAGAAATATGGCGGAGCATCCGGAGATAAACGCGCAGGAGCGAGCCGGCAAGGCGTTCCCGGTGTCGTGGGACCAGTTTCATCGCGACTGTCGCGCATTGAGCTGGCGGCTGAACAGCGCAGGTCCGTTTCATGCGATCATCGCTATCACCCGCGGCGGGCTGGTGCCCGCGGCGATCGTGGCGCGCGAACTCGGCGTTCGCGTCATCGATACCGTCTGCATCGCCAGCTACGACCACACCCGGCAGGGCGAGTTGCAGGTGCTGAAGGGCGTATCGGACGACACCGCGAAGCTCGGCGGCGGCACCGGCAAGGGATTGCTGATCGTCGATGACCTCGTCGATACCGGCAAGACCGCGCGCATGGTGCGCGAGATGCTGCCCGATGCGCATTTCGCCACCGTCTATGCCAAGCCGATGGGTCGGCCGCTGGTCAATACCTTCATCACCGAAGTGTCGCAGGATACCTGGATCTTCTTCCCGTGGGATCTCGGCCTCTCGTTCCAGCCGCCGATGCGCGACGGGGCGGCGTAACGCCACTGACATCGCAGCCGTCGTTGCGAGGTCCGGGAAAACCGGCCTGCCAGTTTTCCCCTTAGCGAAGCGACGCGGCAATCCAGAGGGCCGTAGAGGAAGACTGGATTGCTTCGTCGCAAGAGCTCCTCGCCAAGAACGAGAGGGATGAGAGATGCCCCTGCAAAACCGCGTATCTCCGTTCGGCGAGATTGTCGCTACGCCGGCGCGCGGGATGTTCACCGGCAATCGCGGCATCATCCACGATCCCCGTACCAGGACGCTGCTCAACAAACGCTGGAGCAATCCGGCGTGGATCACCTGCGTCTGTGAATTTCGCGGACGCCGCCGCGATGTGATGGCGGCGCAGAGCTGGACCGAATTGTTCTTTCTCGACGAGGCCACCGCATTCGCTGCCGGGCACCGCCCCTGTTTCTATTGCCGCCGCGATGACGCCAACGCCTTTCGCGCGGCGTGGGAAGAGGGCAACGGTATCGCGCGGGTGCGGGCAACGGAGATCGATGCCGTGCTGCATCGTGAGCGGCTGGATGGCCGTGCGAAGCAATTGCGTCCGCTGCCGTGCGCGATGCAGGAACTTCCGGATGGCGCGATGGTGACGACGGGTGGCGAAAGCTATCTGATCGCGCAGGGGAGGCCGCTGCGATGGTCATTCGTCGGCTATCATGCCGTCGATACCATGTTGCGCGACGCGCTGCTGCTGACGCCGCCCTCGACGGTGAAAGCATTTCAGGCAGGCTATCGACCGGTACTGCATGCGAGTGCGGTCGCTCAATAGACACGCAAGCCGTCATTGCGAGGAGCACTTGCGACGAAGCAATCCTGAAGAGCTGGATTGCTTCGCTTTGCTCGCAATGACGGCTGAGGGGCCGTTCCTTAACCCAACTTCTCTCTTGCCAGTCTAGCGCCCGTGCCGAGCGCGCGCAGCTTGGCTTCCGCGATATCGCGATGCATCGGTGCCATGCCGCAATTCGTCGTCGCGGTGATGTTGGCCTTCGGCACGTGCTTCATCACGGCTTCGATGGTCGCCACCACATCCTCCGGCGTCTCGATCTCGTCGCTCGCGACATCGATGACGCCGGCCTGCACCACCTTGCCCTTGAGCAGCGACAGCAATTCCAGCGGTACGCGGGAATTGCGGCATTCGATCGCGACCTGCTGGATCGGGCTGGCATCGATGGCCGGAAAGATCTGTTCGTATTGCCGCCACTCGCCGCCCAGCGTTTCCTTCCAGTCGGTATTGGCCTTGATGCCGTAGCCGTAGCAGATGTGCACGGCGGTGGCGCAGGTTAGCCCCTTCGCTGCGCGCTCCAGCGCCTTGACGCCCCAGTCGGCGGCCTCGTCCATGAACACGTTGAAGGCCGGTTCGTCGAACTGGATCATATCGACGCCGTCGGCCTGCAACGCGAGGGCTTCCTGGTTCAGCAGTTCGGCAAACGCGAACGCCATCTTGACGCGGTCGCCGTAGTAGCTGTCCGACAGCGTGTCGATGATGGTCATCGGGCCGGGCAGAGTGAACTTGAGTTTGTTCCGGGTATGCCCACGCGCGGCCTGCGCCTCGAAAGCGTGGACGCGACCCTTCAGTTGCAGTGGCGAAACCACCTGCGGCACCATCGCCTTGTAGCGATCCTTGCGGATGCCCATCTCGACCTTGTGGGCGAAGTCGATGCCATCGACCTTCTCGAGAAAGCCATGCACGAAATGCTGCCGGGCCTGCTCGCCTTCGGTGATGATATCGATGCCGGCGTCTTCCTGCACCTTCACCGCCAGCAAGGTCGCGTCGCGCTTGGCGCGCTGCAACTCGTCCCCGGACGATCGCCAGGTCGGCCAGAGCTTGTTGGGCTCGGCCAGCCATTCGGGTTTCGGCAGCGAACCGGCGATCGTGGTCGGGAACAGCATGGCAATCCTCCTGAAACTTTTGGCAAGTTTCTGCCACGGCTCTGCGCCGCTGTATATGCTCCGTCGGTGGTAGAGCCGGGCGATCCGGCAATCCCATCTTTACTTTTCGACGCCGGATTGCTTCGCTTGCAGCCAAGACGGCATGGCCCGCTTGGCCACAAGCTCGCAACGACGGGAGTGTCCCATGATCGACCTGCATTACGCGCCCACGCCAAACGGCTGGAAGATTTCGATCATGCTGGAGGAGTGCGGGCTGCCTTATACGCTGATCCCGATGCAGCTCGGCCGTGGCGACCAGCTCAAACCGGAGTTCTTGAAGCTTAGCCCGAATGGCCGGATGCCGGCTATCACAGACCATGCGCCAACTGACGGCGGCGAAGCTGTCTCGATCTTCGAGAGCGGTGCGATCCTGATCTATCTCGCGGAAAAGTCCGGCCGCTTCATGCCCTCCGACCTGCGCGGGCGGCTCGACGTGCTGCAATGGCTGATGTGGCAGATGTCCGGGCTTGGCCCGATGCTCGGCCAGAACGGCCACTTCCTGCTCTATGCGCCCGAGAAGATTCCGTATGCGATGGATCGTTACATGCGCGAGGCCCGGCGTCTGTACGGCGTGCTGGACGCGCATCTCGAAGGCCGCGACCATATCGCCGGCGACTACTCGATCGCCGACATCGCGTGTTTTCCGTGGATCATGACCCACAAGGCACAGGGCCTGACGCTGGACGAATTTCCGAACGTCAGGCGCTGGTACGCCTTGTTGCGCGCGCGGCCGGCGCTGCAAGCAGGGCTCGCGGTGGGCAAGCAGGAGAGGAAGCCGATGGACGAGCAGGCGCGCAAGATCATGTTCGGCGTCGACGCGCCGGCGCATGGGCAGCAGCAGTAATGTGCGGTAATTGTGAATAATCGCAGCTGTCATCGCCCGGCTCGACCGGGCGACCCAGTATTCCGCGGCGTCCATGAAGACGCACTGACAGCGCCGCATACTGGATCACCTGCTTTCGCGGGTGATGACAACCGAGAGTGAGGATACCCATGATCGAATTCTTCTTCGACTGCTCGAGCCCCTGGACCTATCTCGCCTTCCACAACATCCAGCCGCTGGCTAAAGAATTCAACACCGACATCGCCTGGCGACCGATCCTGGTCGGCGGCATCTTCAATTCCATGAATCCCAGCGTCTATGCATCGCGCGAGACGCCGGTGCCGGCGAAGGCGCGCTACACGAAGAAGGACCTGGCCGACTGGGCGCGTTCGGCGGGCATTGCGATCCAGATGCCGCCGACGGTGTTTCCGGTGAACAGCGTCAAGGCGATGCGCGGCTGCATCTGGCTCGGGCTCGACATGGTGCCGTTCGCGCGCGCCGTATTCGAAGCCTATTGGGGCGACGACAGGGATATCTCGAAAGACGAGGTGCTCGGCGAGATTTGTATGCGGCTCGGCATCGATCCCGCGAAATTCTTTGCGGGGATCGGGAGGCAGGCGATCAAGGACCAGCTCAAGGCCAATACCGACGAGGTGATGGCACGAGGCGGTTTCGGTTCGCCGACCATCTATCTCGACAACACCGATATGTATTTCGGCAATGACCGGCTGCCGCTGCTGCGCGAAGCCTTGCTGCGCCGCCGCGCCGGTGCGACATGATGAAGGCCGTCGTCTGCCGTACGCTGGGCCCACCGGAAGGGCTGCGCATCGAGGAACTGGCTTCGCTGCCGTTGCAGGCCGGGCAGGTCCGCGTCGCCATCCGCGCAGCCGGCATCAATTTCCCTGATATATTGATGGCGGCGGGCGAATATCAGCTCAAGCCGGAACTGCCGTTCACGCCCGGCATGGAAGCGGCGGGCGATGTCAGCGAGCTTGCCGATGATGTCGCAGGGGTGAAGGTCGGCAACCGCGTCATCATCAAGCTGCGGCACGGCGGCTATGCCGACGAGGTGATCGCTACGCCGGCTCAACTGACACCGTTACCCTCGACCTTCGACTATGCAGAAGGCGCGACCTTTTTGGCCGCGCATGGAACGGCCTATCATGCGCTGGTCGACCGCGCCGGTATCAAACCTGGCGAGGTATTGCTGGTGCATGGCGCCGGCGGTGGCGTGGGGCTGGCGGCGGTCGAGATAGGCAAGCTGTTGGGCGCGACCGTGATCGCGGTGGCCTCCAGCGAGGCCAAGATTGCGGTGGCGCGCGCGCGGGGCGCTGATCACGGTGTGCTGTATGGCGACGGACTGTTTGTTGAGGCGGTGAAGCGCATTACTGGACGCGGCGTCGATGTGGTGTTCGATCCGGTCGGCGGCGAGGTGTTCGAGCAGAGCCTGCGTTGCATCAACTGGGGCGCGCGGCTGCTGGTGATTGGCTTCACCGGTGGCATTGGCGTGGCCAAAACCAATCTGGTGCTGATCAAGGGCGCCAGCGTGCTCGGCGTCCGCGCCGGCGAGGCCGCGCGGCGCGATCCCGCGTTGGGCGAGGTACGCATCAAGGCGCTGTTGCAATGGGCCGAGGCGGGCAGGGTGCGCCCGAACGTATCGCACCGGCTTCCGCTGCAGGATGTCGCGCAGGCAATGCGGCTCTTGATCGAGCGCAAGGCGATCGGGCGCGTGGCGTTGATGATGTAATGGCTGTCATTCCGGGATGCGACAGACGGCGCAGTCGGATGGCGCAGGGACCCCCGACATGCTTTGAACATTTCGGGGGTCCGGGTTCGCGCGCAGCTGGCGCTGCACGCGCCCCGGAACGACAGGAGAGGGCTACTACTTATATTCCCGCTCGTCCCACCACGGGAAGTAATCCGGCATGTCCGCACTGACCTTGTTTTTGAATTCCGCCGGGCGCTTTTCCAGAAACGCGACGACGCCCTCCTTCACGTCTTCCGAACGGCCGCGCGCGTAAATACCGCGGCTGTCGATCTTGTGGGCTTCCATCGGATCGTCGGCGCCCATCATACGCCACATCATCTGGCGGATCAGCGCGACCGATACCGGCGCGGTTTTGTCGATGAATGTTCTGGCCAGCGCACGCGCGGTCGGCAACAGATCGTCGGGCGGCACGACCTGGCTGACGAGGCGCCCCTTGAGCGCTTCGGCCGCCGGGAATACGCGGCCGGAAAAGCACCACTCCAGCGCCTGCGAGATGCCGACCAGGCGCGGCAGGAACCAGCTGGAGGCAGCTTCCGGCACGATGCCACGCTGCGAGAACACGAAGCCGAAGCGCGCGTTCTCGGAGGCGATGCGGATGTCCATAGCCAGCTGCATGGTGGCGCCGATGCCGACGGCGGGGCCGTTGACCGCGGCAATCACCGGCTTCAGGCATTTGAAGATGCGCAAGGTGACCTGACCGCCGCCGTCGCGCGCCTGGGGATCGCTGTAGTCGATATCGCCATTGGCCAACCGCCTGACTGGGCCGCGTCTGGCGTCGCGGTCGAAGGTATCAGCACCAGAGGAGAGATCTGCACCTGCGCAAAAACCGCGGCCGGCGCCGGTGACGATAATGGCGCGGACATTGTCGTCGGCATCGGCCGCGTCAAACGCCGCAATCAGCTCGGCCTGCATGGTGGCGTTGTAGGCGTTGAGTTTCTCGGGCCGGTTCAGCGTAATGGTGAGGATCTGGTCGGCGACGTCATAGAGAATCGTCTCGTAGGCCATGCTCGTTTCGCTCCCTGTTTTTATTGTCATTCCGGGATGCGACAGACGGCGGAGCCGGATGGCGCAGGCCCGGAATCCCGGCATGGTGATCACCATTTCGAGGTTCCGGATTCGCTCGCGCTGGTGCGCTCGCGCCCCGGAATGACAGCTTGGGGAGAGTTGTAGCAGACGCGCCGTGTTGCGCCACTCGTCGATTATGACTACTTCGCCGGCGGCTTCGGCCACGGCAGTTGCGGACCGCGCATGTCCTCAAACGCCTTCGCCATCTTCAGCACGCCGATGTCGTCGAAGCGGCGGCCGACGATCTGCACGCCGATCGGAAAGCCCTTCGCGCTGAAGCCACCATTGACGGAAGCCGCAGGGTTTTCCGCCATATTCCACGGCACGGTATAGCCGATGTGTTCGAGCGGACGCTGGGCATCGTCGGTGGGCGAGGCCAGTTCCGCGGAATAGCTGACGATCGGCGCTACCGGCGAGATCACGTAATCAATATCCGCGAACAGTTTCGCCGCGGCGGTGCGGATCGCCATCGTGGCGTTGAAGCCGCGCACGACATCGCTGCCGCTGAGCTTCGCGCCACCCTTGGCCCATTCGTAAATGAACGGCAGGATTTTTCGCTGCGCTTGTTCGGGGAGTTTCGAGATGTCGTCCCAGGATCGTGCGCGCCAGAAATTGTCGAGGCCGATCAGGTTGTCGCCGGTCATCACCGAGGCGACGTCGGTGACGATGGCGCCAGCGGCCTCGAAGGCGCGCGCGGCGTTGCGCACGGTGTCACGGACTTCATGTTCGAGTGGCAGGCCGAAGCCCATCTCCATCATCACGCCGATGCGCAGGCCCTTCAACGACAGGCCGGAGAGATTTGTCCAGTCGATGATGGCCGGTGGCAGGCTCATGCTGTCGCGACCGTCCGGCTGTGACAGCACGCTCATCATCAGCGCGGTGTCGGCGATGGTGCGGGTCATCGGGCCGGCGCAGCGACCGACATAGGGTGGATCGATCGGCACGCGGCCGAGGCTCGGCTTCAAGGTGGCGAGGCCGCACCATCCTGCGGGTAGCCGCACGGAGCCGCCGATATCGGTGCCGAGATGCAGCGGGCCGTAGCCGGCGGCAGCGGCTGCGCCGGCACCGGCGCTGGAGCCGCCGGGGTTCTGTGTGACGTCCCACGGATTGCGGGTGAGGGGATGGAAGGACGACGCGCCGGATGACAGCATGCCGTAGTCCGGCATCGTGGTCTTGGAGAAAATCACTGCACCCGCTTCGCGCAAGCGCGCGGCGCATCGATTGCCGCCGGTACCAAAGTGGTCGCGGCGGTGCCCATCGGAACCGCGACGCCCCGGGTGGCGATGTTTTCCTTCACCGTGGTCGGCACGCCATCGAGCACGCCGATCGGCGCGCCCTTTGCCCAGCGCGCCGTGGAGTCTCTGGCAACGGCGCGTGCGCCGTCGGAATCGAAGGCGTAGAGCGCGTGGATATGGGGCTCCCACACGGCGATATGCGCGAACACGTCGTCGAGCACTTCGCTCGGCGAAAACGTTTTCGCGCCGTAGCCGGCGATCAGTTCGACCGCGCTGAGATCATGCAGCGCGGTCGATTTGATGTTGCCGTTAGCCATGGGCTGCGACCGGAAGCCGGGTCTCGATGATGCGGGCAAAAATGCTGGCGCCGATCGGCAGCGCCTTGTCGTCGAAATAATAGCCGGGATTATGCACCGGCACCGAGCCTTCCTGGCCGAGCCAGAAATAGGCGCCGGGCACGGCGTGCAGCATATCGGCGAAGTCCTCGGAGCCCATCTTCGGCTGCGACGTGGTGAACACGTTCTCGGTGCCGACGATGGTACGGGCGACGTCCTCGATCGCCTTGGCCTGTTCTTCCTGGTTGATCAGCACGCTGAAGCCGTCGCGGATATCGACCTTGATATCGACATCGAAGGCGGTCGCGATGCCGGCGGCGAGCGTGCGCATCCGCTCGCGGATCTGCAGCCGGATCTTTTCGTCGAAGGTGCGAATGGTGCCGCACAGTTTGGCTTCGTCCGGGATCACGTTATAGGCCGAGCCGGAGTGAATCTGGGTGATCGACAGCACCGCCGCCTGCAGCGGATCGACATTGCGGCTGACGATGCTCTGCAGCGCCTGGCCGAGCGTCATCGCGATCACCACCGGATCCTTGGAGCGTTCGGGCCGCGCGCCATGGCCGCCGAAACCGGTGATGACGATGTCGAAGAAATCCGCCGCCGCCATACCGGGGCCGGCGAAGATCGAGACCTCGCCGTGATTGAGGTCCGGCGCGTTGTGCATGCCGTAGATCTCGTCGCAGGGAAACTGTTTGAACAGCCCGTCCTTGATCATCGCGCGCGCGCCGCCGAGGCCTTCTTCGGCGGGCTGGAAAATGAAGTGCACGGTGCCGTCGAAATTGCGGGTCTCGGCGAGATAGCGCGCGGTGCCGAGCAGCGTCGTGGTGTGGCCGTCATGGCCGCAGCCGTGGAAGCGGCCGGGGACGGTGGAGCGCCATTTCAGATTGGTGTTCTCTTCCATAGGCAGCGCGTCCATGTCGGCACGCAGGCCGATCCGCTTGCTGCCGCTGCCGTTGCCCTTGAGCACGCCGACCACGCCGGTGGTGCCGAGGCCGCGATGCACTTCGATACCCCAGCTCGCCAGCTTCTCGGCGACGATGCCGGAGGTGCGGACTTCCTCGAAGCCGATTTCCGGATGGGCGTGCAGGTCGCGGCGGATGGCGGTGAGTTCGTCTGCGAAACCTTCGATGCGGTCGAGTGTAGGCATGGGATTATCCGTTCACAGGCGCGAGGGTGGGCGAGGCGGTGGTCGGCGTGAAGGGCACGCCGTTGGGTTTGAGGCGGATGCCCGGGCGCAGTCGCGTCCAGGGGAGCGTCGACGTGTCAGCCGGCATCGCGCCGGGGGCGGCGCAGATCAGCAGTCGTTCGGCAATCGGTTCGAAGTCGGCGCGGAAGTGCACCGAGCTCTTGTTGACGAGGATCGCCTCGGTGGTCGGCTCGATGCCGACGAAGCGGTACATCGCCTGATCGGCAAGCTGCGCCTTGTGCGAGGAGATGACAACGCGGACGCCGTCGATGCGCAGGCAGGCGGAGGGGCCCATGTCCATGTCGCGGCCGCCGTAATAGGGACCGCCGGCGACGAACTGGCCGTCGGAGAGTTTCTCGACCACGAAGGTCGCTTGATAGGGGGCGTCGCCGGGGATGCCGGACTTGCCGCCGAGCGACAGCGTGACGCTGGCGCCTTCGCCGGCGTCATGCGCGGCCTTGGCGGAGACGGGATCGTAGATCACGCCGATCGAGGCGCGGGTGGCCTTGCAGCGGACCAAAGCGGCGAGCATCCCGGTGGTGTCGGAATCGCCGCCGGCGCCGGGGTTGTCCTGGGTGTCAGCGATCACGATCGGCCTGGACGCGGTCTTCGCCAATTCCATCGCATGCAACACGCCTTCGTCCGGCGTGTAGATCTTGCCGTCGAAATCGTTTTCGTGGCCGCTCACCAGCCGCACGACCGTATCGGCGGCAGCGTTGGCGTCAGCCTGCGTGACGCCATAGGCGAAAACGCTCGGGCAGCAATGCGGAAAGTCGGCGGCCGGAAAGCCCGGGCAAAACGACAGGGTGGGGACCTGATCGTCTTCCAGCGCGGCAAGCATCTCGTAGATGCCCTTGGTCGGCTGGTCGTTGGTGCACTGCCAGCTGATCGGAATCAGGAACGGCAGTTGACGGAAGGCCTTGGCAAATTTCTGGCCGGACAAAAGTAGTGTCATATGGCGCGCGGCGGCGCGGCCGGTGTCGGCCATGTCGACATGCGGATAGGTGCGGTAAGCGATCAGCGCGTCGGTGTCTTCGACCAGTTCAGGCGAGATGTTGCCGTGCAGGTCGAGGCTGATGACGAAGGGAACGTCGGGGCCGATCACCTGCCGCACGCGCCTGGCGACTTCGGCCTCGCCGTCGTCGAGATGTTCGGTGACCATCGCGCCGTGTAAATCGAGGTAGACGGCGTCAACCGGCAGCGCGGCCTTGATGCCCTCGACCATCTCGGTGACGATACGCTCGAACGCATCTTTCGTCACATGCGCCGAGGGACTGGCGCCGCAGGCGATGGTCGGCACCAGCTCCCAGCCCCGGGCTTCGGCTTCCTCGTTGAAGCCGGCGAGGCCGACATTGATGCCGCGCATCACCTTGAGCACGTCTGCGCCGTGCGTCATGGCCGGCCAGCCGCCGCCATGCACGAAGGATTCGTAAGTCGCCTTGGTGGGTGCGAAGGTATTGGTCTCGTGCAGGAAGCCGCCGACAGCGATACGGGTCATGAATTCATCTCAGGTCAGGGGTTGTCGTTCCGGGTTCGCACGCAGCTTGCGCGCACGCCCCGGAATGACACAGGGAGGTTAGATCGCCGCAGTCGCAACTTCGAGCGGCGCGACCGGCCGGAAGTTGGCGAAATCCCATCCCCGTCCGGGCGCTGCGTCAAGCAGCTGGCGGGTATAGGCCTGTTGCGGATTTGTGAGGACTTCGCCGGCCGGGCCCTGTTCGACCACGACGCCATGCTGCATCACGGCGACGTCGTCGCAGATTTGCGCCGCGACGCGCAGATCGTGGGTGATGAACAGGATCGCGATGCCCAGACGGGTCTGGATGTCGTCGAGCAGCCGCAACACCTGCGCCTGCACTGAAACGTCAAGCGCCGAGCAGGCTTCGTCCGCGACCAGCACGTCGGGCTCCAGCGCAAGCGCGCGTGCAATGGCGATACGCTGGCGCTGACCACCGGAGAACTGGTGCGGATAGCGCGACACCGCATCCGCGGGCAGGTCGACCAGTTCGAGCAGTTCGCGCGCCCGGGCCATCGCGTCCTTGTGTTTGACCCCGTAGTTGATCGGGCCTTCGGCGATCGACTCGCCGATGGTGATGCGCGGGTTCAGCGAGCGATACGGATCCTGGAAGATGATCTGGATCTTCTTGCGATGCGGCTGCAGCGTTTGGCGCGACAGGTCGGAGATCTCGCGGCCGGAAAGGCGGATGCCGCCGGACGTCGGATCGATCAGGCGCACCAGGCAGCGTGCCACGGTGGACTTGCCGGAGCCGCTTTCGCCGACGATGCCGAGCGTGCGGCCCTTGCGCAGCGTCAGCGTCACGTCCTTGGCGGCCGCCACTTCGCGGGCTTTGCCGAAGAACGAGCGCTCGCGATAGACCTTGCCCAGCTCGTTGGCTTCCAGAACCACCGGCTGGATCTCTGCCTGGATGCGCGGCGCGCGCGGCACCAGACTCGGTACCGCCTGCAGCAGGTTGCGGGTGTACTCTTCCGTTGGTGCGCGCAGGATGCCGTCGAGCGTGCCGGTTTCGACCAGCCTGCCATGACGCATCACCGCGACGCGGTCGGCGATCTCGGCGACCACGCCCATATCATGGGTGATGAACAGCACGGCGGTGCCGTGGTCCTTCTGAAGGTCGCGCATCAAAGCAAGGATCTGCTTCTGCGTGGTGACGTCGAGCGCGGTGGTCGGCTCGTCGGCGATCAGCAGTTTTGGCTCCAGCACCAGGGCCATCGCGATCATGATGCGCTGGCGCTGGCCGCCGGACAGGCGATGCGGATAGGAGCCGAAGATGCGCTTTACGTCGGGCAGGCGGACCTGATCCATCATGTCGAGGATGCGCTTGCGGCGTGCCGAGGCATTCAGGTCGGTGTGGGTGCGCAGCACCTCATCGATCTGGTTGCCGACCGGGACGACGGGATTGAGCGCCGTCATCGGCTCCTGGAAGATCATCGCCATCGTGGTGGCGCGCAACTGCCGCAGCCGGCGGTCGCTGGCCTGCAGAACGTCCTCGCCGACCAGCTTGATGCTGCCGCCGATCGCCTTCAGTGAATCGCGGGGCAGCAGGCCCATCGTCGACAAAGAGGTCACCGATTTGCCGGAGCCGCTTTCGCCGACCACGCACAGTGTTTCGCCCTGGCGGACCTGCAGGGAGATGCCGTCGATGATCTTCTTGCCGCCGCCGTCCTTGCCGACGCCGACGACGAGATTGTTGACTTCGAGGACCAGCGGGTTGGTGTTGACGGGCTTGCCGAGCTGTTGGTTCAGTTGATCGTTCATGTGTTCGTTCATTTGCCGCTCTCCCGCTGCTTCATGCGGGGATCGAGCGCATCGCGCGCCGCGTCGCCGATCAGGTTGACGGAAAGGATCGCGATCGACAGCAACAGGCCTGGCCAGAAGATCAGCGACGGCTTGATCTGGAAGAAGGCACGGCCTTCGGCCATGATATTGCCCCAGGTCGGCGTCTCCGGGCTGATGCCGGCGCCGAGGAAGGACAGAATCGCTTCGGTCAGGATCGCGGAAGCGGCGATGTAGGTGCCCTGCACGATGAGCGGCGCTACGGTGTTAGGCATCAGATGCCGCCACATGATCTTGGGCAGGCTGGTGCCGAGCGAAATCGCGGCTTCCACATAGGGCTCCTCGCGCGCCGACAGCACGACGGAGCGTACCAGCCGTGCGACGCGGGGAATTTCCGGAATGGTGATCGCGATCATCACGGTGGTCAGGCTGGCGCCCGACAGCGACACCACGGCGATTGCCAGCAGCACGCTCGGCATTGCCATCAGGCCATCCATTACGCGCATCAGGATGGCGTCGACCCATTTGAAGAAGCCGGCCACCAGGCCGATCAGCAGGCCGATGGCGATGCTGATCGCGGCGGCGCCGAGACCGATCAACAGCGAGATGCGACCGCCATAGAGAATGCGCGCCAGCACGTCGCGGCCATAGGCATCGGTGCCGAGCAGGTATTGCATACTGGATGGCTTCAGCCGCTCCGCCGGCAACAGCAGCTGCGGATCGTGCGAGGTCAGCCAGGGCGCGAAGATAGCCGACAGGATGACCAGCGCCAGGCAAACCGTCGCCACCGCGATGATCGGCGTGGCGGTGAGGAAGCCTAGGGACGGTCCGCCGCGTGAGGGAAGGGCCGTATTGGGGAGGGAGTCGATCGCCATCTACGGATTCCTAGTAACGAATTCTGGGATCGAGCAGCGAATAGGCTAGATCGATCAGCAAATTGACCAGGACGTAAATGCCGGAGGTCAGCAAAATCATGGCCTGGATTACGGGGAAGTCCCGCGCCAGCACCGCGTCGACCGTCAGTCGCCCGACACCCGGCAGGTTGAACACGCTCTCGGTGACAACGACGCCGGAGATCAGCAGCGCGAAGCCGGTGCCGATCACGGTGATGACCGGCACGGCAGCGTTACGCAGCGCATGACGCAGCAGCACACCGCTTTCGTTGATGCCCTTGGCGCGCGCGGTACGGACATAGTCTTCGCCGAGCACGTCGAGCATTGCGGCGCGTGTCATGCGGGCGATCAGCGCGACATAGATGAAGGACAGCGCGATGGTCGGCAGGATGATGCGCTCAAAGAACGGACCGAAGCCGCGGAAGATGCTGCGGAAGCCCTGCACCGGCAGCCAGCGCAGCTCGATTGCGAAAATCTGGATCAGCACATAGCCGATCACGAACACCGGTACCGAAAAGCCGATCACCGACAGCGCCATCACGAAGCGGTCGATCCAGGTGCCATGCTTCCAAGCGGCAATAACGCCGAGCGGGACGGCCACGACAATCGACACCAGCATGACGCTGAGCGCGACTGACAGCGAGGGCTCGACGCGCTGGCCGATCATCTGCAGCACCGGCACGTTGGAAATCAGCGACGTGCCGAGATCGCCGTGCAGCAGCCGGCCGATCCACGAAATGAACTGTGTATAAAGCGGTTCGTTGAGGCCGAGTTGTGTGCGGATGCGGTCGAGCTGCTCCGGCGTGGCGTTATCGCCTGCGAGAATCGCGGCGGGATCGCCGGGCGTCAGACGCAGCAAGAGGAATACGAACAGCGCCACGACGCCCATCACGGGGATGGCGGCGAGAATTCGACGAATGAGGTAACCGAGCATGGCGCGTTCCTATCGGACGGCGCGGCCCGATGTCGGGCCTCGCGGAATCACGAAGGAAACGGGCTCGTTGAAGATGTTTGTCATGGGCCTCACTGTCGATAACTACTGTATTCGGATGAGCAAAACCTGTGCCACCGCCACTGTCTGCGCGCCTTAATGGCGCGCAGACACCGGTCCCTTGTGCATCAATCCAGCGTCGCCAGCAAACCTGCCATCAGACGGCCGCGTTCGACGAGGCTGTCGACTTCGATGTACTCGTTGAGCGTGTGCATGTCGGCGCCGCGGACGCCGAGGCCATCCAGTGTCGGGATACCCATCGCGCCGGTGAAATTGCCGTCGGAGCCGCCGCCGGAGCTTTCGTGACCGAGATCGACACCGAGATCCTTGGCAATCAGGCGGGCCTTCTCATACAGCGCCATGGTGCCGGCATCCGGTTCCCACACCGGGCGGGTAACGCCGCGCGTCACCTTGAAGGTGACGTCGTTGGACGTGCCTGACAGCGCCAGCATGCGCTCGACGCCGGCGTCGAGATCGGCCTGGCGCTTCGCCATGCTGAGCGCTTCGGCGGTGCAGGACGAAGCCACGCAGTTGACCCATTGTCCGCCATGCACGACGCCGACGCTGAAGGTGCAGTCCGGCCCGGTCATCTCGTCGATCGCGATGATCTGGCGCGCCATCTCGCGAATCGCGGAACGGCCGTTCGACAGCGTGGCGCCGGAATGGCTGGGCGTGCCGATGGTTTCGAGGTTGAAGCGTGCAATCGCGTAGCGCCCGGTGACGACGCCCTTGCCGCCGCGGCCGGCGGGCTCCGGCACCAGCACGTATTTGTTGCGTGCGGCTTCCGCCTCGATGATGTCGCGCGTTGACGGCGTGCCGACTTCCTCGTCGGGCGTGAACAGCACGGTGATCGGCAGCGGCGTGGTGAAGGATGCGCGCGCCAGCTGGCGGATCGCTTCCAGCGAGAGATAGTTGCCGCCCTTCATGTCGCAGATCGCGGGGCCGTAGCACCTGGCTCCTTCGCGGCGCCACTTCAGCTTCTCGATGGTGCCGACCGGATGCACTGTGTCCATGTGGCCCGCGATCAGAATGCCCGGCTCGCCGAATTTAGGATGTGGAAAACGTGCGCGGATGCAGCCGCCGAATCCCTGGCGTCCGGCGATGCGCTCGATGGTCGCACCCATGATCGCCATGTCGCGCGCCGCGAGATCGAGCATGCTGTTGACGGCGTTGGCGTCCCAGGTCGGGCTCTCGCACTCGACCCACACGCGCAGGCCTTGCAGCATGGCCTCGGTGTCGAACGGCAGGTTGGCGGGATTCATCGGCAACTTCCTTGTGGATGAGAATTTCGTTTGTTGTTCGGCGTCGATGCGCGCGTGGCATGCGGAGGGATCGGGCCGTCAAGCGAGCCTTAGCAGCAGTGGATTTGCATTGGCAACTCCACGCGCCGCGGGTGAACTGCCCGGTATAAAACCGCATTGACGCGACGCGCGCTTGATGCAAGTCTTTGATGTCTAAAAGATAAAGGCAGTACGCCGCGACCGCCTAATATTCCGTCGCGTTGCACACTGAATCATCGATCGATGATCAGTATCCAATCAGGAGTGAACGATGTCCATGATCTCACGTTGGCGGAATTCCGCGACGTTCTCGAAATCCGCGCTGACCGGCGCGGTCGTCGCAGCCGCACTGGCGCTGCCGACCTTCGCCTTCCCGGCCTTCGCCGCCGGCAAGACCATCACCGCGGTGATGCACTCCGATCTGCGCGTCATCGATCCCGGCATCACCACGGCCTACATCACGCGCGATCATGGCTACATGGTTTACGACACCTTGCTGGCGATGGATTCGGACTTCAAGATTCAGCCGCAGATGGCGAGCTTCAAGGTTTCCGACGACAAGCTGGTCTACACCTTCACGCTGCGCGATGGTTTGAAGTGGCATGACGGCCCGGCCGTCACCGCCGAGGATTGCGTCGCTTCGTTGAAGCGCTGGGGCCGCAGCGACGGCATGGGCCAGAAGCTCATGGACTTCACCAAGAGCATCGAGGCGCCCGACGCCAAAACCATCGTGCTGACGCTGAAGGAGCCCTACGGCCTGGTGCTGGACTCGATCGCCAAGCCGTCGTCGCTGGTGCCGTTCATGATGCCGAAGCGTCTGGCGGAAACGCCCGCCGGCAAGTCGATCGCCGAGCAGATTGGCTCCGGCCCGTTCAAGTTCGTGCAGGCTGAATTCCAGCCCGGCGTGAAGGCCGTCTACGAGAAGAACAAGGACTACGTGCCGCGCTCCGAGCCCGCGAGCTGGGCTGCCGGCGGCAAGGTCGTCAAGGTCGACCGCGTCGAGTGGATCACGATGCCCGATGCGCAGACCGCGGTGAACGCGCTGCAGTCCGGCGATATCGATTTCATGGAGAACGGTCCCTACGATCTGCTCCCGGTTCTGTCCAAGGACAAGGACCTCAAGCTTGAGGTCCTCAATACGCTGGGCTTCCAGACGCTCGGACGGATGAACTTCCTGCTCCCGCCGTTCGATAACGTCAAGGTTCGCCGCGCGGCCTTCCTCGCGATGAATCAAAAACCGGTGCTCGATGCGCTGGTCGGCAATCCCGAATACTACAAGGTCTGCGGCGCGCTGTTCGGCTGCGGTACGCCGAATGCGACTGAAGCGGGCGCCGAGACCTTGATCAAGGGCAGCGGCTTGGCGGAGGCCAAGAAGGCGCTCGCCGAATCCGGTTATGATGGCACCCCCGTCGTGATCATGGCGCCGACCGACGTCACCACGTTGAAACCGCAGCCGATCGTGGCGGCGCAGCTGCTGCGCGATGCCGGCTTCAAGGTCGAAGTGCAGGCGACGGACTGGCAGACGGTTGTTACCCGCCGTGCCTCCCAGAAGCCCGTCAAGGAGGGCGGCTGGAACATGTTCTTCACCAACTGGGTGGTTGCGGACATTCTCAATCCGGTCTCCAACGTCTCGACCTCGGGCCGCGGCAAGGCCACCGGCTGGTTCGGCTGGTTCGATGACCCGAAGATGGAAGAACTGCGCGACAAGTACGCCCGTGCATCGACACCCGAAGAGCAGAAGGCTGCCGCTGCCGAAGTTCAGGCCCGCGCCTATGAGCAGGTCGCGTATCTGCCGCTCGGCGAATACCGCGTGCCGAGCGTATGGCGGAAGTCGCTGACCGGCGTGTTGCCGGGCGCCGCGACCCCGGTGTTCTGGAACATCGACAAGAAGGACTGATCCGCGCCACTTCGCGCAGGATTGATCCAGTTGCCGCGCCGGCCCGAGCCATCGGGCCGGCGCGGTGCGTTTGGGGTAGGGAGCTTTGCGCTATTCAAGGAGAGTGCGCGCGGATGTGGGGCCGATGGCTGCTTTGGGACCGCAGCCCGCGACGGGAATAGTGCCTGTTCGGGTATGTTCAGCAGGTGTCAGGTCCGCTCTGGCCATGACGTCCCAAAAGGCATTGCAGCCCGATGACGCGAAAGGCGTTGACCGCAGGGAGGAAAACCTTGAAGGAACAGCGGTCGCGGACGTGGCGGAACTGGTAGACGCAAGGGACTTAAAATCCCAAGGCCTTATTGATTTAATTGAACAATTCATGTGGCCGTGCCTCTTAAACCGTATCGAAAACCATAGAACAAAGCGAGATTTGCAAAACATCTAGGGCTTCTTTCGATGCCCGAATGCACGGATGACTTTGCTCTCCGCTTCGACGTGTCGCGTATAGTGTTTGCCCATTCGCTCCGACCGATCGCCGAGCGCCGCGGCCACGTCGCCGTTGCTGGCGCCGTCGCGTCCGAGTTCGGCAGCGAAGCTGACCCGGAGCCCGTGCAGCGTTGCGCCGGGCTCGACCGCGCTGGTGGTTTCGATGCCGCGCAGGAAGTGGCTCACCGCCGTCTGCATCTCTTTTTCGCTCTTCCAGACCGTGCCATCGCTGCGGACGGCGATGTTCAGTGAGGTTCGGTCTAGACCGTCCAGATAGACCTGCAGCTCGGGCGGCGCCGGCACCCACGAATTTTCCTTGTTCTTCTTGGCGACGTGCCGAAAGCACTTCCCGAAACGCGCATCCGGCTGGTAGTTTTTCCACTGAATTTTTGCGATGGTCTGACCGCGGAGCCCGACATGGCGCGCCAGCATGAGCGGCGTCATAATCTCGTTGTTGCCGGCGGCGCGCGCGATCGCGTCCCGCCATTCTTCCGGCGCCCACTCCCGGTTGGCGTTCGGGTCCGCTGTATGGATCTTGTCGATGCCCATGGCCGGATTGGCGGTCATCTTCCCGCGCTTCACGGCCTGGGTGAACATAGACGACAACGCGGCCATCATTTTGTCTGCGAATCGCGGCCACTTCACCTTGGCGCACTTGTCGAGCGTTTCGTACAGCGCCGGCTGCGTGATCGTGTCGAGGGGGGCGTCCCATTCCGACTGCAGGTAGAGGAACGCGGCCCGGTAGTCTTTCTTGGTCGCCTCGGCCAGCTTGCTGAATTTGCTGCATTCGTTTTCGAACCACTGGATCAGCCCGCCCAGTGTGTCGGCCGGGTAGGACTGCTTCAGGTCACGCCGTTGCAGGCGCAGGTAGGCGGCCCGCATGTCGGGTTCGCCAAGCCGCTTCTCCAAGTCCGACCGGTTGCCGACAAAGCCCCTCAGCAAGGCTTCGCCGCTCGCCCTATGATAGACATAGAGCTTCGTCCCATCCCGGTTCTTGGTGACGTTAAGCCCGTCCATTCGCACCTTGACCACCATTGATCTTCTCCCCGAACCGTCTGGTTGGGGCTGAGCTTGCAACATTCGGGTCCAGCGAGGAAAGCCAAAGATCGAGACTGGCCGTTCGATACCGGTGCCCGCGTGTGGAATCCGTGAACTGCACGGGTTTCACAGGACATTTCTTCTTGAAAAGCTGGACCGACAAGCCCGAGTACGCGGCAGCCTGGTCGAGCCTCAACATTGCCGGCCACGCGCTCGGGTTCATGCGTCGCTCCCGACAACGCGACGGTCCACGCAGGGCTTGTTCGGCGGCCTGGCGCTGTTCTGCGGTCGGCGCTGGCCGATCTTCCGGCCCTTCGGCCATACGTACTTGCAGGGCTTCGGATCGGCCTCGACGGGCTCTCCGTTGGCCTTGGAGGCCAGTACCGCTGCCAGCGCATTCGTTGCCTTGGCCAACCTCTTCGCCTTTGCGATGCGCGGGACGTCAACCTTGGCTGTGATGCCACGGTGTTCCACGATCGGGCGTGGCTCTAGGTTCCACGCTTCGTCCGGCCCATCGTGCGCATGCGGCACTGGGTAATGGTCGAAGTGGAAGAGCGAGATGATCTGGTCGTCGCTCATCTGCTTAGCCATGTCGTGCGGGATGACCCGCTCAAGCTCGCCGTTGTCATTCGGGCGGACGATGGTGAGCAGGGCTGACGCCAGCTTTGTGCGCAGTGAGATCGACTTGCGGGGTGCTGACATTATGCCAGTTCCTTTTCAGCCAGCGCGTCGTTGATCGCAGCGGCGTCTCCGAAGTGCTGTTTGAAGACCGATCGAATGGCCTTGGCGGTTTCGATCTCGTTCCTGGTCGTCGGCAGAGCACCGAGCTTGTCGAAACAACGCTGTGCCGCATTGATCAACCCTCCGGGGCTTCTGGCTTCTGACAGTGCATTCCGCAACCGATATTCCCATCCCTGCGGGAGAGTGGGCTGCGGAGCGACGGAGCCGCCAGACTCGTCGCCCCGCGCCGCTACATTGTCGGGCCCGGGAGGAGCAGCCGACAATTCGGATGAAGGTGAGCCCGCGCCGGCGACCGGGGGAGGGTTTGACGCGGGCTCTACCGTCTCAGCCTGGGGAAGCTGAGACGGATTGGAATTGGTGTCGTCTTTGAACTTGACGTCGTGCTGGGCGCCGAAAGCGTGGATGAGTTCAATTAGATCTGACATCTCGGCCTTGGACAGATCCGACGATGATCGACCGAGATTGACGAACCCGTTCCCGTCGATATTCGGCACGGTGCGCAGCTCGCGCTTGAGCGCATCGATGAATACGAACTTCCAGTCGTCAGCCGTCAGCTTCACGCCGTGCCAAGGACACTGCGCAGCTACCTCGGACAGCATCGCCCACAGCTTGGCGTTCTGTTCGTCAGATCGTTTGGCCTGCTTGAACTCCACCCGCATGCCGGCTGGCGCTGCCATTACCCATCGGCTGGCTCGCTCGCGGTCAGCCTGCGACTGGATGGTGATCAAGGCCCGAGTCATGCCGCCAGCCCTATCGTCTTGTTGCCGTAGCGGCGCACGAACTCGACAAGCTCCGCAAGCTCATCATTGAATCGATCAACCGCGCCTGCGAGGTTGGCGATGTAGCCATCATCGCGATGAACGCGGACCACCAGGAGCGGAAGTTTCGGCGAGTAGGACACAAAATCCCACCACTCGCGCTCGCAAAGCCAGATGCAGCCCTGAACCTGGGCCTTGTATTCGGACGGAAGCGCAGCGCGCTCTAGCCGGTCAATCTGGATGTGAGGCAACGCGGCTTTGATCTCGAGCCCGCCGTCCGCGTCGATAAGCGAATCTGGTGAGCAGCCCTTGTTGCCGTTCTTCACAAAGCCGACGATCTGTGGTTCGCGGTCTGTCAAAAATGAATACAGCGCGCGCGCCTCCGGCTCTTGTTCATGTCCGCGCTCAGTATGGCGGTTGCTATAATTTTCGGACGGCTCGCCGGTTACAATCTCGCCGGCCAACTGGCGCATGTATTTCGCGCGGGTTTTCCCTTCACCTTTGGCAAGAATTGAAGAAAATGCCGAAGCAGTCGGCAATCCCATCCTCGCGCGGATCCACTCGTCGCTATTTTGATCGCAGTTAATAGTCTCGATCACAGCGGACTCCTTTTCGCATCAAGAGCCTGCATCGCGGCGTCGAACCGTTTTGCCGGCAACTCCGCCAACGTCTCGACCTTGAGGAACTTGCAGAACTTGGCGATGTCAGCGGAGACTTCCGCGGCGACCTTCTCCATCTCTTGGAGCTGCAGCGCGGTGATCGTGGCGTTACCGCCTTCCGACGTCTGCCCGTCATCGTCCCGCGCGGCCGCCAAGCCGAGAGCGGCCTTCAGGGTGTATCGCTGAAGGTAGGAGACGACGGAGCCGATGGCCTGAATGTCGTTCTTCCCGCCTGACGAGTCGCGGCTCGATTGAAGCGCGGTCTCCTCGCGATGCCCGTGGCCGGTAACGAGGCAGCAAACGCGGACCTGGCCGCCTTCCAACTGCTCAGTGCGCCAGCGAACGGCGAGACCATGCGTCTTCAGCACCGGAGTAATCTGCCGGATGATGTCGGATAGATCCTCATGCTTGTACGAAGTCTTCTTGTTGCCTTCGCCGTATTCGACAAGACGGTTCTTGACGATCACCGGGAGGTCGGCCTGCGCGTTCGCCATAGCTATGTCGAAAGCTTTGCGCGATTGGCCGGATTCCCAACGCTCCTGAAGATCCATGATCTCCTTGAGGTCGGCACCGGTGATGCCTCTCTCGATCGCCCGTTCCACAATGGATACCGGGTTCGGTGCCGTCTGCGGCTCGGCTTCGATCTTCGTTGCGATCTGGTTCATCGGCGGCTCCTGTAGTTGGGTTCGGCGGCGGTCACGGGCGCGGCTTTCGGTTAATGTGGAAGACCAGCATGCTGATCAGGTGGCCCGCTGAAGCATCGATCTGGCCTGCGAGCTTCGCCGGCAGAGGCGGGTTGGTCTTCAGTTCGCGCCGCAGCCACTCGGCGGCCATCTTCATGCCGATCAGCGTTCGGGAGCGGTGCGCTTTCAGCAGATCGTCGGTCGCGTCGAGAACCTTGTTGGACGGGCTATCGAGATCGCTGACGTCGAGGTAAATCTGCAGCGCTTCCATGCCGAGTCCGCGGAACGGATCCGGCAATTCATCGCTCGGCAGAGCGCGGCGGCCGGCGTCGGGCTTGTTGTCGTGGGTATCGGAGACGAACTGGCGCGCGGGCTCGCGGCTGGAACGGGCTTCGACGTGATTGCGGAGAGGACCGCTCATTGGAAGGCTCCCACAATTGCGTGTGCGTTCACGATGATGGCGGCGCCCAGGATTATGGCTATCACGACAACCATCTGAGCGATTGCTGCAGCGGCAAACGGAGTCATTGCTGGACCGCCATTTCAGCGGCGACGACGCCGACGGTGCGGAGATATTCCGGCGAATGATCGCCGATGGATATGACGTTCGACACCGGCGCCGGCGTCGACATGGCCTCCTCGGCCTGCACGACAGCGGCAAGGAGCTTGTCGGCCGCGTCGCGGGCGTACTGAATGGCCAAACGGCGGTCGCTCTCGCTCATTTGCTGCCAGTGGTAGTGCAGGGCATGGCAGTTGCCGATGATCTCAGAGGACGCGCTGGTCGCGGTGACGAGAGCGGCGACGACGCTGTGCGGGGCGTTAGACATCAGACTTCTCCCTTGCCGGCGACGAGGACACCAGACGAGTTCAATGCACCCTGAGCAAGAAGCTTCATGTTGACTGCATCCATGTTGGAGGCATCCGTGATTGGAAATTGAGCAATGGTCGCTAGAGCCGCGACCAAAGTCTCATGCGCATTGACGGCGCGGACGATGAGGTCAGCGTTGGCTCCGGCCTCACGGCTAGAGCAGAGATCGTCTTCATGCCAAGCAAGGCGGCCCTTGACGGCCACGATGGTGCGATCAGCGCCAAACCACTCGCGGGTAATGGCTGCAGTGCCTTCCGTCCATTTCCAAGGCGTCGGCGTATGTTCAGCCATCACATAGCTCCGAGAACGATTGCCCAAACGGCAATTGTAAAAATGAAAGCGAGGATTGCAGCGGCCTCAGCCGTTGCGCGGAGCAGGGCGGGGATCATGCTTCACCCGCAGTAATCGACGAGGCGGCCCGGGCGCAGAGAGCCGCCGCGGTCAGCGCCAATTCAGGGGTGTTGCCCCACGACGAGCGGTCCGGGTCATTGTGGCCAACGCGAGCGCAGATGGTGAGCCCGCCGTTCGTGCGCTCCAGAACCCAATCAAAATCATCGGGGATCAACGTTGCCGCAGCTTCGAGTGACGAAGTGTAGTGGGGAACGACGATCAATCTTCCGGTCGCGTCGCGCGTTTCGTCTATATCGCACCACTTGCCGGAAGCAGCGTGCGTGTAGCCGGTCTTATTCCGGGTGGCCCCCGGGGTCACGGCAAGCCAGATATCGGCATCAAGTTCACGATCGCCGTGGCTCACGGCTTCGCAGCACGTCACCAATTCAAGTAGCTTTGTATGCTTTGCCATCGGACCTACTCAGCCGCCTGAGCAAGCAGCTCGGGCGTCCCTTCGATCTCGTCCAACTGGTCGGCGCTCTCGACAACGAGGTCGTACTTGTCCAGCGCCCGCTGGTAGTCGTCGGCGCGCTGGCGAGAGGCGAGGAATTCGGTTGCGGCGTAGGCCGGCGAAGTCACGCCGTAGACCTTCCGGGCGACAGCGAGCGACTCGGACCGCCGCGCATCGGCGGCGCGGATGTCGAGGCCGAGCTGGATAGCTGCGGACGAAAGCTCGCCCGGTTCGTCGTAAAGCCCGTTGTAGATCGCCACGGCGAGGTGGCCGTAGGTGGCGGACATGCGGGCAGCGACAGCTTCGGCAGATGGACCGAAGCGGCGCTTGAAGGATGGGCTGAGACTGAGGGTCACTGGCGGCGCTCCTGATCTGGTGACTGGAATTTAATTCCAGAAAAGATAGAAGTCAACACTTGTCTGGAATTATTTTCCGGTCTAGTTTCCAGACGCTCTCCGGTAGTCGGGGTGTGGTCTCGTGAACGACGAGGCAAAACGCGTAAGGGCCCGCCGGCAGCCAAAATGCTGGTTGGAGTTGGCAAGCGCCCGGCCTCAGAGCCGATCGAGCGCCCCGATGGCTAACGCGGTCCAGCGCGCAACCTGGAGGCTAAGCAGAGGGGAATCGGCACTTGCGCCCATTTGTGCCCCCCGACCAATGAGGGATTTTTCTTTCCTCCCACGCCCGGCCCTATAGGTCGGTTCTGGGTATCAACAGGGAAAGAAAGGGCTCCGCAGGCATGTCCAAAATTCAGAGCAAACGGAGCAAAAATGGCTCGGATGAACTGGTCGAAAAGGAATCTGAGGGCAGGGGAATATGAGGAAAAATACGATCCCGGCACTGAGCTGCTGAGCGGCCGGACGGTAGCGCCCATTAAGCTAACTGGACTAGCAGCGAGGGCCGCCCAAGCGGAGAAGGCCTGGATCGAGGAAAGGGCCGCGAAGGCCAAGAAACAGCGCCAGCGTCGCCGAAAAGCCAAGCGCGATGCAAAGCCGCCGACGCACGCCGAAACCGTTCGTCTCAAGCAGATTCGGACGCAGCTAGGGTACGGCGACGCCTAAGCGGCAACGGTGAGATCCGATTATGTTCTCGTTGCGTTCGGCTTTGAGCGAGAAAGCGGGGATGCTTTTCCGGCTGAGCCGTTTCGCTGTTCCAACCGCACTGCGAGCGCCGTAGTTTGAGAAAGGTGATTCGTCACCGAAAGCCGAAAGGCGGCCCGTGCAACCGGAACCGCCTTTCTTAAACTTGAACCAGACTGCTCACGCAGTACAGGCCTCCCAAGCAGAGTGTTTGTACAACCTTGAAGGATTCCTTCAAGCGCGCGACGGTCGCAATGTACAGGATCCTCAACGTGCAGCAGCACTTCGACTTAATCCCGCATTCCGTGATGGGCGGGATCATCTACCAACGCCCCAAAGACGGATACATAAACGCAACCGCAATGTGCCAAGCAGCGGGTAAACGTTGGTTCGACTACAATCGGCTCGAAACGACCAAAGGCTTCTTGAGCGAGCTTGGGTCCGCGACGGGAATTCCCGCTACGGGATTAGTTCAGTCAATTCAAGGAGGTGAACCGCATCTGCAGGGAACTTGGGTTCATCCCCAAGTGGCGATCAATCTAGGACAATGGCTGTCGCCAGCATTTGCCGTTCAGGTGTCGCAGTGGGTGTTTGACTGGATGTCGGGCTCGGCACCGTCGTCCGTCGCGGATACAGTTCCCTACCATCTCCGTCGCTATGTCGCGAACCAGCAAAACGTCCCAGTTGCGCATTTCTCCGTGCTGACCGAAATGACGCAGATGCTGATCGCGCCTATGGAGATCATGGGTTACACGCTGCCGGAGCGAATGCTGCCTGATATTTCGCAAGGCCGCATGTACTGCAAATGGCTGCGGGACAAGCATGGTGTGGATACAGACGCTTTGCCGACATATCTCCACGTTTATGAAGACGGCCGGCGTGTGCCTGCGAAGGCGTATCCTGAGAGCCTGCTGCCAGATTTCCGCAGGCACTTCAGGGAAGAGTGGTTGCCTATCCGGGCTTTAGACTACTTCCAGCGCCGTGATAGCGAGGCCCTTCAGTTTCTCCCGAAATTGATTGCAGCGAACAAGCCGAAGAAATTGAATTGACGAAAGGAGCCCGCCTTAACCGGCGGGCTTTTTCGCATCAAACCTGCTTCAGGGCTTCGAAGGGATCGATCGGCGGTTCTTGATCTGTCATCTCGCCTCCACGATCTCTCTCAGGGACGGTCAATTCAGCTTCATGGGTGCCGGAGACTTCGGTTTTGGCCTCGGCGCTACGGCCGGCGGTGTAGCGGGCTGTGTGACGCTCGCGGGCGTAGGTGCTGCTGGGATCGCCCTATCGACCTTTGGCGTGGTCCAGTGACACGTCTCGGCCACCTTATTCCGTGCGGTCGAAACGTCAGCGAGGCTGAACGTGCCGTCGGCTTGCTTGCCCTGGTAACCGGAAGCTCGAAGGAATAGCTTGCCATTGTCGGGAAGCAATTTCATGAAATCAGCCGCTGGGTATATAAAAAGAGCCCGGTTATTGGTGCCAACCGAAGTTGAAATCGTCTCCGGGGAAGCGCTGTCGATCCTGACCAAAACGTCGGCTCGGCCGGTAGCAAAAAATCCAGACGGTGGGACGAATACAGCTTCGGTCCTCTTTTCTATGCATCGAAAAACGAGAAAAGCGTCCTCTTGCTCTCCTGCGAGGACGGCCAGCACCTGTTCGGAATCATCAACTGGTGATTGGCTCTCGGTGTAGACCCATTTGCCCTTCACGGGCGCGGGCTCTTTCGCCTCTTGTTCAGGAGTCCTTGGCTTCGGGCCAATAGCGTCAAAACATTTCAGCCGGTCGCCGTCAGCAGGCAGCTTTTTGCAATTGGCGAATTGTAGGGGCTCGAACTGAGCCGCGGCTGGAAATGAAGCAAAGTAAATGCAAATCACAAGAATCTTATGCCCACCGCGAATCACGACTCGACTCCTATGTCAGCTTGAGTTTTATTAGAACGAAATAAGAACAGGCAGGCGGGTAATGAGTGCGTACTGGATAGTCTGTCGGGACTGCGGAAACGGGAAAGGCTACGAATTCAGCTTTAAAACCGTGGAAATAAGTGTTTGGAAGCGCTTTTCGTGCGGGCCGTGCAACGATGCCGGCGGCGAAGGGAAGCGCATCCAGGTTTTAGAATCTCTGTTCGATGGCGCTGAATGTCTCACCCGAGAAGATCTCGCAGCGTCAAAACTCGCCATAGTATTTTGACCTCTCCGTTATCGAACTCGAGGTCTGACGCTGGGTTGAATTGCTGGCAGTACAGGCGGCGGCCCGTCTTTCGGACAAGGCGTTTTAGGAAGCTTTTCGGCGGGTCGCCATCGTTTTCGGGATATAGTTCTACGACCACGTCATCGCCCGGCGCCGGCTCGCGGTGCTGGACGTAGATCAGCTCACCGGGCGCAAATCTCGGCACCATGCTTTCGCCAGCGACATTCAGGGCGGCGACGTTCTTCGCATTCCGAATGCCCGGCGGCCGGCGCACATGGTCAATCACATCGCCGAAATAGAAAAAACTGTCGTCGCCGCCGACTGTGACGCCGCGCACGTCCATCCATTCTTCGCCAGTGTCCGGCCATCCTTCACCAACCTTAAGCACTTCGGAGGCTTCAGGCCCACTTGGGCGGATCACGCGCGCAGCATTCGATGCCTGCCTGATGCCGAAACGAAGATACTCCTCCGTTTCACCCAGCGCGGCAGCGATCTTAGCCATCAAGTTGCCCCGAGGGCTTGGAACAGGCTTTGAGCCGTCCGCCGTCGGTTTCGCGTATTTGTAGAGCCGCTCAGTTAGAGAGGGCACTTCATCCGGCGAGCCGATTGCACGGGCCAAGTCGGGCACGGACCAGCCTTTGTCGCTGAGAAGCTTGAGTAATCTATCGTTCCAATCCATGCCGGCAGCATAGGAACTGGAATTATTTTCGGTATGGAATTCGACCGGCTTGCATCTGGAATTAAATTCCAGTATATCCAGATCCATGCGAACGGTATCAGACATCATTAAAGACGCTGGCGGCCCGATTGCAATCGCGGCTGCCTCCGATGGAAACGTGACCGCTGAGGCCGTCTACAAGTGGCCGAAGATTGGTATCGCTGACCGTCATTGGCCCCTCGTCATGCCGCTAGCCGACGCATCTGCCGACGAAATGCTCGCGGCAAATGTCGCCGCGCGGTCGCCCGAGGCAGTCGCATCATGATCAACCGCTTCATCCTTAACGACGTAGCGTTCATGGCTGCTCTCTCCAGCGAGAGCGCGTCCGATGCGTTCCTGAACGGCGGCCGTATGGCGCCGATCACCAATTCAGTCGTCGCGGATGTTTGCCGCGATGCGCCAGCCCCCTTGGGCGTTTCCTCCCTGACTTCGGCGGCTTCCGGCACAGCAGTTTCGCGTAGTGCTGGGGCCGCCGCCTTTTCGGAGGTCACAACCGGCTCCGGAGTTGAGCAGCTTGCGCGGACAGGTCGCGAGCCCGGTCAAAAGCTTCAGCAGGATAGATCACAAACTCACTTTCGAGCTCACCCCGCGCCTTCGCTATCAGCCCATCCGCAAGACGATCAAGGGCTGATGCCATGAAGTCTCGTGGGATCACATTGCATTCGACCAGCGCCGCCACCAGCGCGCTGAACTGGTCGTCAGCAATCATCTGCCTGGTGCCGGAGATACTAGCTAGGCGGGCTTCTGTGGCGGTCACGGGGCTGCTCCTTACTCGGTCTGCAGCCGCAAATAAAACGGGTCGCTCACGACTCGGCAAAACAATCTGACGGGAGAACATTGGAAATGAACGGCCGCCCATATACCCGCGCTGATTATCTCGCCATCAAGTCGGCCACCCGCCGAAGCTGCGAGGACGCCGGTCCGCTTCATGAGATCGCCGCCAACACCCGCGCTGACACCGCCGCGCTGTCGCGCTACGGCAATGCCGAGCGCCCTGAATTTATCCCGATCGACGTGGCGATGGATCTCGACGCGCTGTCGGGCGGCGACCGCATCCTTCGCGCATGGGCAGAAATGCGGGGCTATGATCTGGTCCGCGAGGAGAAGGGCATCGCCGTCGAGGACGCCCGTCATCACGTCAGCGCCGTCCTGAAAGAGACCGGCGAAGCCATCATCGCGATGGGCGATGTGGTAGGTCCGAAGGCGCCGACGCCCCTGGCTGCGGCCCGAGCCGAGCGCGAGCTTGACGACGTTATCGACGCTGCCGAGCGCGCCCGTGCCGACATGCGCCGCATCCGCGCGGTGTCGTAATGCGGAAACATCAAATAAACGGCGTCGACGTCACAGAGCGCGAAGCCGAGATATTTGCCGTACTGACCAACGAGCCGCAAGGCCCGTGGCAGATCGCGGAGGCAGCAGGCATCCAGACTTTTTATAAAGGCGAAACCGGGTCGCGATATTGCCATTCGTTGACGCGAAAGGGCCTCGCGCAAAAGCACGGCATGCGGAACGATCCTAAATGGTCACTGCCCGCATCTAAGGCGGTGTCGTGATGGTGCAGCCTCGCGACAATTGGGAAAAGCCTCGTAGCAAGGGCCAACACCTGACGGCCGACGAGATTGCGTTCATTAAGTCTGAGTACCGCAAGCGGTCCAGCATCCGCGACGTGGCGCGTTCGCTCAAGTGCTCGTCGCGCGTGGTGTCGAAATACTTCGGGCTGTTCAAGGCCGAAGGCGTGCGCGGTGTCCCTTTCAATCCCGCTTCGCAGCAGCCCAGTCGCTTCTACAAATCGAATTTCGAGGTTTGATTGCAATGCCCCGATCGCAAGAAGCCATTGACCGCAAGAACGCCAAGAAACGAGCAACGCGGGCCGCCGAACGCGCTGCGACCGCTTCACCGCTTCCCATCGGCATCAGCAAGACGCACCCGGCATATCGCCGTCGATACCCGTCAACGGTCAGTCTCGATACGGTCCAAGATCGCCGCGACTTCCTGCGGCAGGTCGTCTTGAACACGCCGGGAGCGTCAGCATGAAGCACCGCCAGATCGTCAGGGCCACTCTGTCGGTCCATCAAATCTGCGCCGAGGACTTCTTCGGCCGGTCCCGCGAGCCGTATCTTGTCGCAGCTAGGATGAACTGCGCGGTTCGACTGCAGAGTGCCGGCTACGCTTTTGCCGACATCGGCCGCTTTATGAAGCGTAGCCCCTCGACGATTCTTTACTACCTCAACCCGGACATGCGCGAGCGCAAGCAGAGCTACTACGCCAAGCGATGGCAGGAGCAGGGTGCTCTGAAGTTACTCCCCGAACATATCCAGGCGATCGTCGTCGAATACGCCAAGGCGGAGAATATCACGCCTCGCGCCCTTGTCTCGGAATGGATTGCAGAGCGAGCGCAGCACGAAGCGGACTCTCGGAGGGCAGCAGCGTGAGCACGATCCGCCAGGTCAAGGCCCTGAATATGCGCGGCATCGAGCCTGCTGTCATCACCAGCGAGAAGCCCCTTTTCGAATGGGTCAATCCGGGCTCGCTCTACGTCGAAGAGACCTATCAGCGAGGCATTGCAGAAAACTCGTTGACGATGATCCGCAAAATCGTCGGTCGTTGGAATTGGGCGCACATCAAACCCCCGGTATGCGTTCGAGATGCCAAGGGAAGGTTGGTAGTTCTTGACGGCCAGCACACGGCAATCTCCGCCGTCAGCCACGGCGGTATCCCCAAAATTCCGGTGATGATCGTAGAGGCGAATTCGCTTCAAGCCCGGGCGACAGCCTTTATCAGCCAGAACCGTGATCGCATCGCGCTGACGCCGTCGCACATTCACTTTGCCGCGGTCGCCGCTGGCGATGAACTGGCCGTTGCCGTCGACGACGCATGCAAGAAGTCGGGCGCGTGCATTGTGCGGCATCCGCGAGGGTCTAAGGGTGTCTACAAGATTGGCGAGACGTTCGGCATTGGGGTTATCACTCGCATCGTGAAGATCCGCGGCGTTTTTCAGACCGCAAGGGTACTGAAGGTTCTCATTGACGCCAAGCGAGCCCCGCTTCCCGCACACGAGATCGCGGCCGTTTCGATGCTGCTTTTCGAGCCTGAGTACAAGGGCAAGGTCGATCCGTTCGATCTTGTCACCGTGATCCGATCGAAGACCGTCCAAGAATGGCAGGCCGCCGCCGCCAAAGTGATGGCGACCGGCACATCGCGCCGCACCGCAATCGCTGTTGTTTGGAAGAGGGCAGTAGACCGTGGCTGATTATCAGAGGCGCTGCGAATTACTTACCAAAGAGAATGACGAACTCCGGGATCGGATTGCTCAGCTCGAGGATACCCTCGGCATGGGGTTCGACTCGCCAGCATGGATGGCGCTGACTGGAAACGAAGCAAAGCTATTCGGCCTGCTGATGGCTCGCGATGCGGTTACGAAGTCGGGCGCGATGGATATTCTGTACGGCCTCGGTCCGGATGCGGACGTCGCCGAGGAAAAGATCATCGATGTGTTCATCTGCAAGATGCGCAAGAAGCTCGATGCCTTCGAAATCCCAATTGAGACGAACTGGGGCCAAGGCTACTTCATGACAGAAGCGTCGAAGCAGCGCGCTCGAAATCTGATCGAAGAACACAAGGGGATTGCCGCATGACCGGCTTCACCCTCACCGTAAAGCAGGCAGAACTGCTGGCATTTATCGACCGGCACATCGCGGCGACGGGGCTTGGTCCGTCGTTCCAGCAGATGGCAGATGCGATCGGGCTCAAGTCGAAAAGTGGCGTGCATCGGCTAATCACTGCTTTGGAAAGGCTCGGGCGTATCCGCCGCCCCCTCGGGCGTTCGGCTCGCGCAATCGAGGTCGTCGACCAGACGCGCGACCAGCTTCGCTTTCTGGCGCCAGAAGTCCGCAACTGGGTGATCCGACGCGCACAGATGAGCAACAAGCTTCCCGAGACCTGGCTCTCGATCGAGATGCGCAAGGTGATGGATAGGGAGATCGCTCAAGGCGCGCTCACCGGTGCCGTCATCGGGGCAGGGCAGGTCAAGGACGCGCGGGCGGGGAGAGCAGCATGACGCAGAACAACTCTGCCGCAGTCATGCAGCGGCGCCACGAGCCGCACGACTCGCTCGACTTCTTCCCGACGCCGCCTTGGGCGACAAGGGCGCTTTGCGAATACCTGCGCCAGGTCGGCCCTCTCCTTTCAACCAAGAGGGTCTGGGAGCCGGCCTGCGGTGAAGGTCATATGCTGCGGCCGCTCGCCGAGTATTTTGAGATGGTCTACGGGTCCGACATTGCTCCCTACGGGTTCGGAGCCGTCCGTGATTTTCTTTTTCCCGGTGATGAGCCGACCTTCGACTGGATTGTCACCAATCCACCCTTCAGACTTGGCGAGCAGTTTGTGCAGACCATGATTGAGCGTGCGCGCGAAGGCGCTGCCGTTCTGGTCCGGACGTCGTTTTTGGAGGGAATCGGTCGGTACCGCGACCTGTTCTCGCGCTTCAAGCCGTCGGCCATCCTGCAATTCACTGAGCGAGTCCCAATGCTGAAGGGGAAGCTCGACCCGGAGAGCTCAACGGCCACCAGCTACTGCTGGATCGTCTGGCGCTGCCGTCCTCACAAGCCGGACAGCTACGGCATGCCGATGTTTGTGTGGATTCCTCCGTGCCGCCGCAGCCTTGAACGGCAGGGGGACTACGCAGCATGACGTCAGAACAAACGGTCATCATGCTGCCGTTCCCGGTCAGCGTCAATGCAATGTACTCGAACGGACGATCAGGTCGGTTCAAGTCACCTCGGTACGAGGCATGGCTGACCGAAGCTGGCTACGCGCTGATGGTACAGCGGCCAGCCAAGATCAAAGGTCCGGTCACGCTCTCTTACGAGGTTCAAGACGGATCTGACGGCCGGCGCCGTGACATCGGCAACCTCGAAAAGGGGCCGACGGATCTGCTGGTCGCACACGGCATCATCGAGGGCGATCACGATCAGATCGTGCGCGAAATCAATTTGCGCTGGTGCCGAAACGTGTCGGGCATCCGCGTGACAATCACCCCGATCAAGGAAGCGGCATGAATCAGGAACTGGCAACAGCCGAGACCGCACGATTGAAACAGTGCGAGAAAGCGATCGAGAAGGGCTTAGGCACGTTTGTGGAAGTCGGGCAGGCATTGCTCGATATCCGCGATGGCAAGCTGTACCGGGCCTCGCATAAGACCTTCGAGGCCTACTGCAAGGAGCGCTGGGATATCAGCCGACCGCGCGCCTACCAGCTCATTGAAGGCGCCAAGACCGTTCAAACAATTGCTGATGTCGCCGGCGCAGATTTGTCTACCACGGTAGACAAAATCACCGAACGGCAGTCCCGCGAGCTCGCATCCGATCCGATCGGTGCCGCACAACAGATTAAAGCTCGTGTCGAGAAGGGCGAAGAGCCGGCAAAAGCGACAGCCGAGGTCATAGCCGAACGGCGTGCCGACAGGCAACTCCGCGGCAAAAAGCCGGACCCAGAGGTTGAAGCGCTGCACGCCGAAGCGCGCGACAGCCTCCCCGAGGCCGTGAAGGACCAGATTGCCACCCGCGATGCCGCCGTCGCAGCACGAAAGGCGGCACCGACGGCCGATGAGGATTTGCAGGACGAGATCGACGAGCTGAAGAACGCTCTTGGCTCCAAGGATTCAAGGATAGCTGAGTTAGAGGCAAAGCTGGCAGATCTAGAGCCAATGCGCCTCGAGTATAAGCGCGGCGGGTTTGCTGAGGTCATCAAGGGCTTGGCTGAGCAGATCCGGGTTCTAAAAACGCGCGTCGAAACCGAGAGCCAGGAGAAGGTCAAAAACCTTCGCGCCATGGACTTCTGGAAGAAGGAAGCGATCAAGCTCGGCTATTCCCGCGATGAAGTGATCGACCTGGGGGCAATCAATGGCTGACGTCGCTCGCATCATCGAACGGGTCAAAGCTTGCGGCGCCAACATCATGGTCGACGGGAGCAAACTCACGGTTGTGAACCGGAGCCGGCTGCCGGCAGGAGCTGCCGAATTCATCCGGGAGCACGGTTGGGAGATCGCTGCGTTTCTTGAGCGCGAAGCCGCTGTCGATGAGCGGGCCGCAATCATGGAATACGACGGCGGTCTCAATCGTCCCGCTGCCGAGTACCTGACGCGCCTGCTGATGTCGTCCCCGCCCGACGGCGTGGATCGATCGGACTGGTCGTGGTTCGTCGGGCAGGCGTCTCAGATTATCGACAGAATGCCCATGGAGAGAGCCGCATGAATATGCTTTTTGCACCTCCAATCACGGACATCAATCTGAGGCCCTATCAGGCCGACGTTGTCGAGAAGCTTCGGTCGGGCATCCGTGCAGGCTGCCGACGGCAGGTGCTTGTCGCGCCAACAGCGGCCGGCAAGACTGAGATGGCCATGAAGGTCATCCAGGAAGCGCAGCGGAAGGGATCGCGGACATGGTTCATTGTCGACCGCGTCTCGCTCATAGACCAGACGAGCGAACGGTTTGCACGCCACGGAATTGACCATGGCGTCATTCAGTCCGATCACTTTCTGACCGATTACGGAAAGACGGTGCAGATCGCCAGCGCCCAGACGTTGGCGCGCCGGAAGGTGGAAGACGACCTGCTCCCGAGCTTGATCGTCATCGACGAATGCCACTGTCGGTACAAATCGACGGCGGACATTGTCGCTCGCGTGCCGAATGCCAAGGTCATCGGGCTTACGGCAACGCCGTTTACCGCCGGCATGACCGAAGACTGGGATGGCCTGGTCAATTCCGTGACCGTGAACGAACTGCTGAAGCAGGGGTTTCTGACGCCGCTGAAGATCAAAGCCTGCGTCGCGCCGGATATGATCGGGGCGAAGAAGAAGTTCACGGGCGAGTATGAGGACGAGGAAGCCGGGTCGCGCGGCATCACCATCATCGGGGATGTCGTCAATACTTGGATCGAGCAGACACAGCGGCATTTCGGCGGGCCGGTGAAGACGATCGTGTTCTCGCCTTCCGTGAAGCACGGCGCCGAGCTCTGCAAACAGTTCGTCGCGGCTGGCTTCAATTTCCAGCAGATCAGCTACCTGGACGCTGACGACGACGCGCGTCGGGTCAAGATCGCCGAGTTCAGAAAGCCAGACAGCACGATCGACGGGCTGGTGTCCTGCGCAGTCCTGACCAAGGGCTTCGACGTCCCGGACGTGAAATGCGGAATCTCCTGCCGGCCGTATCGCAAGTCGTTCTCCTCGCACATCCAGGAGATGGGACGGGTGATGCGGATATCGCCCGGCAAGGAATATGGCTTGTGGCTGGACCATTCCGGCAACGTGATCTCCTTCGCCGACGACACTTCATGGCTCTTTGAGAACGGTGTCGACAGTCTGTCCTCGGCGCAGCGCAAGGACAGCGAGGTCAGAGAGCCGCAGGAGAAAACACGTAAGGAGCGCTTCTGCGTCGAATGCGGCACTCAGATGGAGGGCTTCACCTGTTCATCGTGCGGATGGCAGAGGCCCGAGCGAGGCGAGATCCAATTTGTCGAAGGCCAACTGATCGACGTGGAGATCGGCGCGGGCGAATCCTTCAAGGCTCGCCAAGGGCTGCGTGCAGAGTGCCTGAAGCACCCAAAGGCGGTCTGGAATGCGGCCCTCAGCTATTGCATGGCGAACAGCCGTAAGGGGCCGGACGCGGCCCGCAAATGGGCGATGGGGATATTCTACGGGATCTACCAAGGCAGCAAGTTGCCGCGCGGCATGTACGACCTGCCGCCAAACCACAGCACTGTCACGCCCGAGCAGTACGGCCTCATTGACCGGGAGGTCCGCCGATTCCGCAGACTCTCCGGCCGGAAGGTGGCAGCATGAACAAGCCACGGTACATCGCCCCCGCCACGAAGCCCGGAAAGACGGAAGACCGACCCTTTGTGCTCGCGGTCCTGCGCTCCATCAGCAGGAACATGAAACAGATCGACGAGGTGATCGTCACTGCCGGGATCGCTCTCGATCGTGGTCTGATTTCCCCCGGCGCGGCGATCAACATGGTCAACAGCGTGGCACCAGGGTGCGTCGACAATTTCATGAGAGAGGTCGAAGCGGCCGAGATCGGCGTCATGCCGTTGCAAGAGGCTGCGGAATGACCCCATCGCTTGCGGCCATAGCATCGGCGCTCGGCGGCCGCGTTGTTCGCGGTCCCAAGCCGCACGTTGCCGCCCCCTTTCCAGGGAAGAAGCACGACCGCAGCCTGCACATTTTCATCAATGAGGATGATATCGGAATCCATGTGTTCCGGGACGCCGTCGACCTAATTGCCATCAAGGATCACGTCAGAAGCGTTTGCGGCATGGCTGCTTGGCAGCCAAAGCGGAAGCGGCCGAAAGCCAAGGCACCCGTCGCCTATGCGGTACGCAATCATTTCTTCGGCGAGACGCTGGCTGTCTGCCGATATCGCCGCTCGGTCAGCGCCAATCACTTCGCGCTGCTGATAAACGATCTGCGGCTCCGTGGCGACGCCATAGAGGCCATCAAATATGCCCGGGAGTTTGGCTTTGCGATCTCGGAGGTCGATCACTGCATGAACCTCCCGCCGCGGCACTACACTGCCGATGAGCGGGCCACCATCTTGAATCTCACTTATGCGGAGCGGCAGCAGCTTGGGCTGCGCCGGACCGGAGCTATTGACTTAGACAAAGCCGGACGAGAGCGGGCCCGCCGCGACCGTTACAACGCTAAGCGACGCGCAACCCGCGCGGCCGCTCGTCTGGCCGGCGTCAATATAAGTCACCCAGTTGAAGGAAGGCCAGAAGGTAAGAAAGAAGAAGAGGAAGTCCCTACAGAGATAGCTAGAACTGCGATAACCAATTCAAAATCGAGGAAGACTCCGCATGTCTCCGAAGCTTGCCCAAATCTGCGCCGACCTCGGCATTTCCGTGGTTCATCCCGCGCAGCACCGGCCATTCACCCCAATGCAGACGGCCGCAGGCAACACGTTGGACAAGATCCTCCGCGAGGAAAGCGAAAACCACCTCCGCGATGTGCTGACCGTACTCGTCGAAAGCGGGAACAACCGGAATGTTCTCGTCGCACCGGTGATCAAGGCAATTTCTCGCATCATGGCCGAGAACCCTACCTGGTATGGGAACGACGCCAGCGGGTTTCTGGACGTGATGGACGAGGCGGATATCGCCGCAATGTACGAGGGCGCCAAACCGAACAAGCGAGTGGTCGCTGCGCATGACGCCATAGCCACCCTGCTGCTGGCAAAGCTGGGTGAACGGTTTCAAGTGGTCGAACAGGAAAGGCTGATCTAATGGCTGAGGGCGAATGGACGGGGTCGATCGTGATGGCTCGCTTTCTCGAGGCTTGTTCGACCGAGCAGTTTTTCACTGTCGATCGGCCCGGGGTCGACAAATCCTACTGGCCGACATTCCAAAAGCTGCGGGATGATGACCCCACGAAGCCCGACGATCACGTCTGGCGTCACGTTTACGATGAGGACGCCCGGCAACGTTATCTGAAGGACTGGCAGGGAAAGGGGTCTGCGACCTCAGATGCTGTCTCGCGGTACGACGAGGTCCAGAAGTGGGCCGTCTCGATCCTGAAGGATGAGAAGATCAGGCGGATCGTCTGGACCTGGAGCTTTTGCGCCATCACGCCGAATCGGTCTTTCGCCAAGGCATGCCGTCACTTCGGATGGGTGCGCAGAACTGCATATCGGCGCTTTACTGTCGCTTTTGAGCAGATAGCGGCTGCTCTAAACAATGAACGCACTTTGTTGCGGCTTCCTGCCGAAAAATGGATGTCACAACTACCCGCTTCTATGGCATGTATTGATGACACGATCGGCAGAGGCAGCGAAGCAGCCCAGCCAGTCGTGCATCCCCCATACCGCGCCGAGCCGCTCTCTGACCTTCCGGAGACGCGCGACCTGTCATGGGCGCAGCGTAGGTGGCAGAGGGAAGCTCGTCTTAGGGCGAAGCTCGGAATCGGTGAGGACGCGGCATGATGTCGGGCAGGGTCTGATCGTGGGTACGCTTCATAGCCTGCGCACAAATTACCCGACGCGTGAGATTGGCCGCGAGACCGATTACGAGGCCATGAAGCGCAACGGCTTCCATGATGGTGGCATTGTTGTTGCCAGGATCGATGACCCCCGCCTGTCATGGGTGGACAGAGAAGAATTGAAGCGGATCGGCGCCAAGCTATATGGGCGGCCGAGAACTTAAAGTTTGGGTGCCGCAGCACGGTAACGTGTCTGCACTAACCGGATATCACGGTAGGCCGGTTCCAAATCAGTCGGGATGGTCCGTCGCCAATTCCCGGCCACCCAAAGCCATATTGACCAACACGGGTCCTATCAAACAGTCATGCCCGTACTCCCCAATCAGAAGCACGAAAGGTTCGCCCAAGCGCTCGCATTGGGAAAGTCGGCTGACGAGGCGTATGTCTCCGCAGGCTACAAGGCGAACCGTGGCAATGCGGCCACGCTTAAAGCAAACCAAAGCATTTTAGACCGCGTCTCGGAACTCACCTCGAAGGGTGCGGAACGGGCTGAGATAGATGTCGCTCGCGTCCTCAAGGAACTGGTGAGGCTCGGTACATCGGATATCCGGAACGCGTTCACGCCAGATGGTCGGCTGCTGCATCCGCAGGCTTGGTCGGATGATTTCGCGGCCTCGGTTGCTTCGATCGAGGTGACAACGCGAACGCTCGGCAAAGACGACAACGGCAACACCGAGGTCGAGCACGTTCACAAAATCAAGGTCTGGGACAAGAACTCCGCCTTGGAGAAGATCGCCAAGCATTTAGGCATGTTCATCGATCGGGTGGAGCACTCTGGAAACCTTAACCTGGTCGTTTCGCCAGAGGACGCCGAACTGTGAGATATGGCAGGCCTTCAGCTAACGGCGAAGCAGCGCGAGGCTAACCGCCTCCTAGCGGGGCCGGCCCGCAACATCATGCTTCGCGGGGGGTCGAGGTCGGGCAAGACGTTCGTATTGGTCCGAGCAATTATTCAGCGGGCGCTTAATGCGCCGAACTCACGCCACGTTATCTTTCGATTTCGATTCAACCACGTGAAAACGTCGGTGTGGTCCGACACTCTGCCGAAGGTATTGAAGCTCTGCTTCCCCGGTTTGCCGGTCCGGTTCGACAAGACGGACTTTTACATTGAACTGCCGAACGGGTCGCAGATCTGGATCGCCGGGCTGGACGACAAGGATCGCGTCGAGAAGATCCTTGGGCAAGAATACGTCACGCTCTACTTCAATGAGAGCAGCCAGATTCCATGGTCGTCCGTAGATACGGCGATGTCGCGCCTTGCGCAGAAAGCTGAGCTGGCAGCGCCGATCGCGGCGGCAACGGGCCGGAAATATCTGACCCTGAAGGCATACTTCGACTGCAACCCGCCGTCGAAGCTGCACTGGAGCTATCAGCTATTCCGGGCGAAGGTGAAGCCTGGGACCAAAGAGGCGCTGCCGAGTCCTGACGACTACGTGGAGATGAGGATTAATCCGGCAGACAATGCTGGGAACCTGCCGCCTGAATATTTCGCTGTGCTCGAATCGATGTCCGCCGCTAAGCGGGTTCGCTTCGAGGCCGGCGAGTGGTCGAGCGAGGTCAGCGGGGCTCTCTGGTCGCTTGAGGACAGGATCGCGCCCGACGGCAAGGTGATCCCGGGCATCGACAGCTCACGGGTCGCCGTAGCGCCCGATCTGATCCGCGTTGTGGTGGCGGTCGATCCGTCCGGCACGCGGGGACAGTCCGACGATGGCGACAGCATAGGCATCGTCGTCGCCGGCAAGGGCGCCGATGGCCGGGCTTACGTTCTGGCCGATCGCACTTGCAAGCTATCGCCGGACGGCTGGGGCAAGCGATCCGTCGCCGCATATCGTGAATTCAAAGCCGACCGTATCGTTGCAGAGCGCAACTTCGGCGGGGCCATGGTCGAACACGTCATCCGGACGATCGACGCAAGGGTTAGCTACAAAGAGGTTACGGCAAGCCGTGGCAAGATCGTCCGGGCTGAGCCCGTCGCCGCACTTTACGAACAGGGTAGGGTCAGCCACGTCGGCACTTTGCCTGATCTCGAAGACCAGATGAGCTCGATGGCGCCGGACGGCTACGTCGGCGAAGGCTCGCCAGATCGCGCGGACGCGCTGGTCTGGGCGCTGACCGAATTGATGCTAGGCGCAGACGCCCCCAAACCCTTATTCGGCACCTACGGAAGATAGCGCATGGCCGACCAGGACAAGGGGCCCGACAATCCATCGTCGGACCACCAGGCCATGAGCGCCTATTGGGAGATGATCGAGTGCATCAACGGCGGTGCCGAAACGATGCGGGCGGCTGGCGAAAAGTATCTGCCGAAATTCGAGAATGAGACGGCCAACGACTACGCGCATCGTCGGAAGGCGGCGCCTTTCACCAATATCTACGGTGACGTCTCGAAGAACTTGGCCTCGAAGCCATTCAGCAAGGAGATGAAGCTCAAGGATGGGGCCGCTCAGTCCCTTGTGAATCTGTGCGAGGACATCGATGGGCAGGGCAACAACCTGCATGTCTTCGGTGCGACGATCTTCCAGTATGGGCTCGACAAGGCCGTGGACTGGATCCTGGTCGATTACACCAAGGCACCCGTCACGGAGAAGCCGCGTTCAATTGCCGATGAGAAGGCCGCAGGGTATCGGCCATACTGGGTGCACATCTCCGCCGAGCGGATGATCGCGGTCTACAGCGACGTTATCAATGGCGTGGAGACGTTCATCCACGCTCGTATCCGGGAGGATGTGACCGAGCGATCGGCGTTCGACGAGGTGACGCGGTGTCGCGTGCGGGTGCTCGACAGGGCCAAGCTAGCCGATGGCTCGTATAAGCCGGCCACCTATCAAGTCTATGAGAAGCAGGTTAACGCTGGCGGCAAGGTAACGTGGGTCTCGATCGAGGGCCCAGCGCCGATCTCCATTGGCGTCATCCCGCTGGTGCCGTTCATCACGGGTAAGCGCATTGGATCGACGTGGAGGGTGCGCCCGCCGCTGAGGGATATCGCGCACCTGCAGGTCGAGGAATATCAGCAGGAGTCGAACCTCAAGTCGGTCATGGAATTGACCTGCTATCCGATGCTGGCCGGCAACGGTGTGAACGGATCAATGCCCGGTGACGACGGCAAAGCGGTCGCTATCCGGGTGCCGGTTGGTCCTCGCGGTGTGCTGTTCGCGCCTCCAGACGGCAACGGTCAGCACGGTGAGTGGCGGTTTATCGAGCCGTCGGCCGAATCGATTAAGACGCTGATGGAGCATCTCGATGCCACTCAGAAGAATATGCGCGACCTCGGGATGCAGCCGATGACGACCGCGAACCTAACCGTGATCACCACGGCCAACGTATCGGTGAAAGCCCATTCAGCAGTTCAGGCATGGGCGCTGGGTTTGAAGGATGCATTCGAGCAGGCCTTCACGTTCACGGTCGCATGGTTGGCGGATGGGTCAAAGGAACCGGAGGTCGAGATCTTCACCGACTTCGGCGTCGACATGGAAGCCGGAACGGAGCTCGACGCGCTGCTGAAGTCTCAAGCCCAGGGCATCTTGTCCAAGAAGACGGTTCAGCAAGAGTTCCAGCGCCGCGGCGTGCTGTCCGACAACTTCAGCACAGATGACGAGGAGGAACAGCTCGCCGAGGAAGAGCAGGGGCTTTCGGCAGAAGTCGCGATTGATCCTGTGACGGGCGAGGTCATCGAGCCTAGCACGCGGCCGAAAGTTCTACCTAACCAACCGGCGGTATTGCCATCCAATATTTAGGCCCATGGACTACCGCACGCGGACCTTCGTTATCGCAGATCAACCATTCGGTCTCATCCCAAATAACAAGACAAGGGAACGCCTGAGGAATTCGCTGTCTGTTCCCGCGAATCCACGTACCGCCCATGACAAGAACGCGATCATCGGTTTTCGGCGCGGTGCTGATCGGTTGCCATCCATCACTCATTGTATTGACCTTTTGTCTGCGTCGCTGATGCGACTCAGACGCACCGGGACGGATGTCCCCATTACCGGGCGGATGCCCAGAGGACCACATGAAACTTAAGCTCACGGAAGACGGCAAAGCGGCGGTTTTGCAGGACGGCAAGCCGGTCTATGTGAAGGACGATGGCACCGAGATCGCATTCGACGTGCCGCAGACGGTTGCTACGATCGCTCGGCTGAACGGCGAGGCCAAAGCCCATCGTGAAGGCAAGGAAGCCGCCGAGACGAAGCTGAAGCTCTTCGAGGGCATCGAAGACCCGGAAGCTGCGCGCAAGGCGATCGAACTCGCCAAGAACATCGACGAGTCCAAGCTGCTGTCCGCCGGCAAGGTGGAAGAGATCAAGGCCGCGGCTCGCAAGGCGGCGGAGGAGCAGGTCGCTGCTGCTCAGAAACAGTCGGCCGAGAAAATCTCAGCAGTCGAGAAAGAGCGCGACGGGCTCCGCACCGATCTCTACGGTGAGAAGATCGGCGGCAGCTTCACGCGATCGAAGTTGATCCAGGATAAATTCGCGATCCCGGCCGATATGGTTCAGGCCCGTTTCGGGCAGAACTTCAAGGTCGAGGAAGGCAAGATCGTTGCCTACGACAGCGCCGGCAACAAGGTATTCTCGCATTCGAAGCCGGGAGAGTTGGCCGACTTCGACGAGGCACTCGAAATCCTTGTCGGCTCGTACGCCTACAAGGATCAGATTCTGAAGGGCGCTAACAATTCCGGCTCCGGCGCTCGCCCGTCAAACGGCAACGGCGGTGGTAACGGCAAGACGATGACCAAGGCAGCCTTCGACGCGCTTTCACCCGCGCAGCAGGCGGCCACCATGACCGGCAAGGACATCCCGACGCTGGTCGACTGACATTCTGCTTCGGCGTGACGCGGATGCGATCGCCGAAGCCACCCACTCATTTACGTAAGCCGACGCCCTGGATGGGGAATCGGTGTTCGGGCCGGATGGCTCAACCCCTGAACATCATTTCAACCCATCCCCTGAAAGGGCATCATCATGTCAAATACGATCCCGGCCGGCCTTATCGCCCCGGTCTATGAGTCGCTGGTCAGCGTCAGCCGAGAATTCGTCGGCTTCGCTCCCGCGGTGCAGAAGGACAACGGCAACTTTGCCAGCGCCGCACTGGGCCAGACCGTCACCGCGTTTACGGTGCCGCAGGCCAATGCGGTCGATATCGTCCCCGGCGTCACCGCGCCGAACGATGGCGATCAGATTCTCGGCTCGATCAACCTGCAGATCACCCGGTCCAAGTCCGTCAACATCCGCTGGAACGGCGAAGAGCAGCTCGCGCTGAACAACGCCGGCCCGACGTTCCCTCCGATCCTGCGCCAGCAGTTCCAGCAGGGCTTCCGAACCCTGGTGAACCTGGTCGAGCAGGATCTGGCCGTCACCGCTTATCAGGCCGCATCCCGTGCTTCGGGCACTGCCGGTACGGCCCCCTTCGGCACGGCTGGAGATCTGAGCGACTTCGCGGCTCAGGCGCAGATCCTCGACGAAAACGGCGCCCCGGCATTGCCGCGCGCCATGATCGTCAACTCCGGCGCCATGGCCAACCTGCGCGGCAAGCAGTCGGTGCTGTTCAAGGTCAATGAGGCTGGCACCGATGATCTGCTTCGTCGCGGCAAGGTCGGTGCGGTCGAAGGCTTCGACATCGGCTACTCGCCCGGCATCAAGGCTGTCGTGAAGGGCACGGGCGCCTCGTACACGACCGACACGGCCGGCTACGCGATTGGCTCGACGTCAATCGCTCTGATCACTGGCACCGGTACGGTGAAGGTCGGTGACGTGGTCACCTTCGCTGGCGACACCAACAAATACGTTGTGGCGTCGGGCGTATCGGCTCCTGGCACCATCAAGCTGCAGAGCCCGGGCCTCAAGGTCGCGATCGCAGCCTCGGCGACCGCGATGACGATCGGCAACTCGTTCACCCCGAACGTGTCGTTCAGCCAGGATGGCCTTCTGCTGGCCACCCGCATGCCGGCGCTGCCAGTCAAACTGGACGGCACCCGCGGCGACATGGGCGCTCACCAGATGATCGTCGATCCCTTCACCGGCATCGCGTTCGATCTGGGTGTGTACGAGCAGTACCACCAGATCAAGTTCGAGATCGGTCTGGCATGGGGCACCGCGGCGCCCAATCCGGAGCACATCTCGCTGCTCCTCGGCTGATGAACTGAGGCTGGCCAAGGCCGGCCTCTCCATCCCCTTCATTCAATTCAGGAAGACACGTCATGACCGAGAAAACCGAAGCCGAGAAGGCCCAGGATGAAGCCACCCGTCTCGCCGCGGAAGCTGCGGAGGCGCAGGCAAAGGCCAATGAGCCGGAAAAGACCCCGGAGCAGATCGAAGCCGATCGCCTCACGGCGGAAGCTGACGACGCCAAGGCCAAAGCCGCCGAACTGAAGCCGGAAGGCGGGGACGACGGCGACACCAGCGTGGCAGAAGCCAAGATCGTGCTGCCCGTTGGCACCGATCCCGATATGCCCGCCGGTGACTATCGGGCCGTGAAGCGTGGCAACGATCCCGCCAACCCGGAATACGCGGCCGGTGTCTCAACCCATGAGGACGACCAGACCGTGAAGCTGTCGCGGGTAACCGCGGATAGCAAGGAGCCGATCTACACCTGGGTTCATCCAGACATGGTCGGCAACTATCTCCGCGCCGGCTGGGGCCGCGAATAACCGTTCCTCCCTGACTGCCTTGGGGCTTCGGCCCCAGGGCCCTTTCCATTGGAGACTGCCCGATGCGTGTTCCGACTGTCCGTGTGAAAAGCGATAGCGCACCCGATGGCTTTGTCGTCATCAATGAGAGCGACCTATCGACGTCGCACGAGCTTTGGCCGGAACAGGGCGAAGCGTTCGAGCGCAGTGCGCCGCAGACCGAGGCGGCGGTTGCTCTCCGCTGTATGGCCGTCATCCTCAGCCGGCGGAGCAGCAAGAGTCTTGCCGAGTGGACGGCTCAGCCCGGCGTCGCTCGGCTCGAGCAGCTTCAGGCGGCAGAGGCCGAGATCACGGAAACGATGGTCCGAGAGATCGGGCCTCACATCCCGGACGACTGGCAGGCCCTGCACTGGAAAACCCAGGTGAAGCTTGCCAAAGATCTCGGGTTCGAAGGTGAGCCGACTGCGGAGCAGGCAAAGGCGCACATCGTCTCGGCCGTCGAAGCGCGAGCCATCCAGTGACTTTGGTCGTCGAAGACGGGACCGGAAAGGCGAACGCTGAGTCCTACGTTTCCGTTGTCGATTTCAAGACCTACGCCGATGGGCGCGGGTTGGACTATACGGCGGCGAGCACAGACACCTTGGTCGAGCAGGCGCTGCGCCGAGCGACAGCCTACGTCGACGCCTATCGGAATCGGTTTTCGGGCTATCGCACGAACCGGAGAGCCCAGGCTCTAGAGTGGCCCCGGATCGGCGCCTATTACTTCCTGCCGGACAACGGCCGAAGCATTGGCTTCATTTATCCGACCGACCGGGATGACCAGCTTGGATCGCAGGGGTACGACTACATCCCGGCGAACGTCATCCCGCCGGAGGTCATCCAAGCGACATGCGAGGCGGCCGTCCGTGAATCTGCCTCGCCAGGATCTATGCAGCCCGATCTAGAGCGGGGCGGGGCCATCCAGGAATTGCAGGCCGGCAGTGTGCGGATCGTCTATGCTGCCAATGCCAGCGCCCAGACCACGATCCAGATCATCGACACCATTCTGGACGCACTGCTGATGGCAAATGCGAACGGCGGACTGTTCGGACGGGCGGTGCGCGGATGACCTCGCCCCTGGCCGGATCGTTGGCCCGCACCATCGGCGCCGCCTTCAACACGCTGTTCCTACCGGCGGTACTGGTTCGGGACGTGCCGCAGACCGGAGGCGATCCGGCGGACCCGTTGCCGCCTCTGGCCGCAAACTTCCCGTGCCGCGCTGTTGTGGAAGCCTACTCACAGTTCTATCGCGCGAACAATCTGGTGCAGGCCGGCGAACGCAAGGTTTTGATCTTAGCAACCAGCGTCGGGGTAAAACCCACCGCCGGTGACAGAGTGACGATCCAGGGGATCACGTTTGCCATAAGCGAGGTGAGCACGGATCCGGCAACGGCAATTTATGAATGCAAGGGCGCGATGTGATGTCAAAGCTGCATGTCATCGAAACAGCCCAAGACCTAGACCGGAAGTCCGTTATTGAGACGCTTGAAGCTGCCTTGGCTGAGGCTCGCGAAGGTCTGATCCGCGGCGTTGCCCTGGCCGTCGTTCGGCCCGACCTAGCCCTGAATACGTCATGGTCTGACAGCAACGCGGCCGCTCCATTGGTTGGAGCTGTCGCGGTGCTGCAGAAGCGAATTGTGGAGTCGTTGGACGGCTAGTCGCGCGGGCTACGGTTCGTTGGCGCTAGCGAGATACCTTCGCGCTGGGCCTTGCTTTGAACGGACGCCTCGGTGCGGCCGAGCTTAAGGCCGATGACGCGGGTTGGGGTGTTCCCCTTAACCAACGTCTTGAATTGCTTCACATCATCGTTGGTCCAAGGCTTTCCGTTGTTTTTTGTCGATTTGGCCATCTGATCCTCCCAGATTGATGATCCCAGATCGTTGCAGCGAAAATTTGCAGAGTCCAGAGGTGCCGCGATGCCCGTGATCGCTATTAACCGTTCTGAGGGGGCGGCCATCCTCAACGACGGTACTACAGCCCAGTTCAGCAACATGCTCGACATCTGCGGCGACGAAACGGACAATATGGCTGAAGCGGTTTGTGCGGTCGTCCCGCTTCCTGACGGGATGTGGGAAGTCGTGGATTTCTCGCAGTTTGACCCGGTGGCGATACACTGATGGCCGTCTCCCGCGCTTACATCGAGGCGCTGATCGCCAAGCTTGAGCCGCTACTCCGCAAGGCGTTCGATGATGCGGTCAACGATTGGCGTAACAACGTCGATTTGGATGGCCTAGCGCGGGCGCTGGAGCGCGGCGACTTGGAGTCGGCGGTGCGCGCCGCCAATATCCAGCCGGCCGCCCTAAACGGCGTTACACGGTCGATTGAGACAGCATTTGAACAGACCGGGTCTGCTGAAATGACCGGGCTGCGGATACAAGTCATTTTCAACGCGCGGGATCTTCGCGCGGAGGATCAGTTGCGTCGGGCGGCAGCGACGCTGGTTCAGGGCATCACGGATGATACCCGCGCCATGCTTCGCACCGTGCTAATAGACAGTCTTGCAAAGGGGCAGGGTGGCCGCGCTGCCGGTTTGGACATTGCCGGCCGCAACGTCAATGGCGTGCGCCAAGGCGGCTATATCGGGCTGACTGACGGCCACGCGAAGGCCGCATTGAACTTCGAGGCCACGCTTTCGGACCCGGCTAAACTGAAATCGGCGTTCAGTAATGCCGATCGAGAAAAATGGCCTTTTGCTCTCCGAGACGGACGGCTTGACGGGCAGATCGCCAAGGCCATCAAGGAGGGCCGGGCGCTGACGTCGGACCAGATCAAGACCGCGGTGACGACCTACAAAAACCGGGCGCTGCGTTGGCGCGGTGAGAACATCGCCCGCACCGAAACGCTCCGGGCAGTCAACTCCGGCCGCCATGAGGCCTATCAGCAGGCTGTGGCATCCGGGAAGGTCGCAGAGCAGAACATCCGCCGCGTCTGGAATTCGGCGCATGACAAACGGGTGCGGGATACGCATCGGGCGATGGACAAGCAAAGCGTAGGGTTGAACGAACTATTCGTCTCGCCGTCTGGCGCAAGGCTCCGGTATCCGTGCGATGCCATGGCGCCACTGAGCGAGACGGCGCAATGCCGTTGCAATGTCACCATCCGAATTGACCATCTTGCGAACCTGCGGTGATCGATGGCCATTAACGATCTGAACTTCGGTAGCCAGGTTGACGCATGGTGCCATGAGGCGGAGGACCGCATGGTCGCCGTCCGCAATACGGCCACGGAAGACGTGACCGACTTGATGCGGGAATACACCCCGATCGATCTGGGCTTCCTTGCCGGGACCATCCAAGGTTCGCTGAACGCACCGACGCCGATCGACAAGACTGCGACGAACGCCAAGAACGCGCACATCGCGAAAGACGCCAGCGCCGGCGAGATATCGCTGACAATCGCATCGGCATCGCTAACGGACACGATCTACGTGTGCTTCACCATGGCTTACGCCGGGTTCGTCGAATACGGCACATCAAAGATGGAACCTCGAGCAATGGTCCGGCGGGCAGCAGCTCAGTGGCCACGCCTTGTCGAGTCCGCGGCTACTCGCGCGAAGGCCCGCGCCGCGCAGGCTGCTCGATAACGGTGTCGACCACATCCGAATTCTTCTCAGCGGCCATGAGCAGGCCGATCTGCATCAACGAAATGGCCTGACGGGCGGCATCGAGCGCGGTGTTGCCGCGGACGGTCTGCGCCTTGGCGCCGCCAATGACATTGAGCGCCTCGCCCAGGAGGTCTCCAACCTGATTATCGGAAAGCGGTTTAGTCAATGTCTGAGCCCGTCGAGGTCGCCATTCAGAAGGCGTTGACCGACCGTGCCACGGCGTTCGCCATAGCTCAAGGGATGGCGGCCGCAATTTCATACCCGAATGTTGTGTTCACCCCGCCGGCCGCAAAGACGGGGACGGTCTACGGGAAATGGCTGCAGGTATCGTTCCTGCCGGCGCCTAGCTTTGAAACTGGCATCTCGTTCAACTCCCATAACAAGCACAACGGGATATTTCAGGTCTCGGTCTTTCACGGGATCGGCGCTGGCGAACCCGCTATCGCAAGGATTGCTGCAGCAGCCATCCAGTTTTTCCCGCGGGGACTGCAATTGCCGACCGAATCCGAGCCAGTCCGCATCGATAAGCAGGCCTACCGCGGACCGATGCTCAAGGACGACCCATGGATGATGATCCCGGTCAGCATCCCCTACCAGTGCTTCGCACGCCCTTAATCATCATCAGGAGAATACCATGGCACTTCGCCCAATCGCGGGAATGAAGATCTATATCGGCGGCGTGCTCGCCGACAAAGCAGCGGACTTCGTCGAGGCCGATTTCAGCGGGCAGACGTGGACCGAGATCGACGGCTGGTCCCAGATGGGCGGTCTCGGTGATACCGCGCAGGACATCAGCACGTCGCTGATCAACCGCGGCCGAGACATCCATCAGAAGGGCACGGCGAACGCCCCTGCCATGCAGAACGTGTTCGCACAGATTCCCGATGATGCCGGTCAGGCCGCGCTGATCGTAGCGGCCGCGCCGTCCAATCGGAACAACTACGCTTTCCGGATCGACGGCAACGATTCCAACGGCGGTTCCCCCTCGAAGCGTTATTTCATCGCGCTGGCGATGAGCGCGAACGAAGCGGGCGGTGCCGCGAACACCATCGGCAACCTCGACATCAACCTGCAGCCGAACAGCAATATCGTTCGCGTTGCGGCAACCTGATCGGATACTGAACCATGGTTGATCTCACGATCACGGCGACGAATGTTCTCGCAGGCGGCAATGCAACAACCGAGACCGGTAAGGCCGGCGTTGCCATCACGGCTGGTCAGGTCGTCTACAAGGAAGCGGCGACCGGCACGTTCAAGCTGGCTGACTGCGATTCCGCTACGGCTGAGGTCAAGGTGCCCTATGGCATCGCCCTGAACGGCGCCGGCGTCGGCCAGCCCGTGGTTGTTGCGACGGGCGGGGATGTGACCCTCGGCGCCGTGCTGACCGCGGGCCTTCCCGTGTACCTGTCCGAAACCCCCGGCGGTATGCGTCTGACCCCGGATACCGGCGACTACGTCGCGATGCTCGGCATCGCCAAGACGACGTCGATCCTCGCCATTCGCATCATTATCCCTGGAGTGACCCTGTAATGCCCGGCATCGGCGAAGTTGAAATCGAACTGAACGGCAAAACCGAGACGCTTCGGTCTAGCCTCGACGCCGGCAAGAAGGTCAATGCAGGGGGCGGTTACGGGCAGGTCCTCCAAAAGCTCGCGGCGTTCGATCAGGACTACTACGTCCTTGTGGTCGCGGCCGGCCTCGGCAAGAAGCCCTCCGACGTAGAGCACGCGGTATGGAAGGCCGGCCTTCCGAACCTGACCGAAGCTCTGTCAACCTACGTCCAGTACCTCGCCAACGGCGGGAAGCCGCTGACCAATGCGGAGAATGACGGGTCGGGGGAAGCATAAGCCACTCCGAATATCTGGAGTGGCTGGAACATGATGGCATGGGTGTCTGCGGGTACACCTATGCCGAGGTGATGGATATGCCGATGCACGCCATCGCCAATGCGATCTCCGCCCGCAACAAGCTCATCCGGTCGATGATTATGTCAGTGCTGAAGTTCTTCGGCGCACAAGAGATCGAGGCGCCTCGCAAGAACGCTTCGCCGATGACGATGCAGGACTTCGACCTGCTGTTTTCTTAGGACTAGGGGAGCCAAGCCCAATTCTTGCGGACCTGAATAGAATGGATTGCCGCTTTTGTTACGCCAAAACGAGCGGCAATCTCTTTCTGCCCAAGAGCGCCGCGAAGTTTTCTTATTTCGCGGACCTCAGCGATGCAAAGTTTTGCGGCCGATCCTTGCTCGCCTCGATTATGTGTCCCGTGGATCAGTCTGTCTGCTAGGTTTTCCTTGCGGGTCGCCCATCGCAGGTGTTTCGGATTGACGCAGGCGTCGTGCCCGCGCCCGCATGAATGAGCAGACTCATGCTTAGGAGTCGGTGGTTCACCGTGGGCAAGGATGCACATAACGTAGTTGGCCGATGTCTGTTTGCCACGGAAGGTCGCAAGGCCGTCACCTCTGGTTCCGCCCCGGGCAAACGGCCAGATCAAGCATTCGTCGCCGTCAAAACTGATATTATCTAAAAGAAACTTCATCGGGACACCGCGTGATGTCTTGCCTCCAGTTGGAGAGCCGTGGCGTCGCTGCCGAGTGTAATGTGCAACACATAAGCCGAAGGCATGTTGCGGCTTAGGGCAGTTCGGCGCGGTACACGTGCTATTAGCGGCAATAGGGCGGGGCGTTGGTCGTTTCGATTTGAGCGGGTCGCCGTAGCGGCGGTTCCGGTAATAGTGTCCCCAGCACCAGCTGCTATTGGCGGCGGGCTTGCTGCAGTCCGCAACTGAGCATATCGGTTTTGTAGCCATCTCGACCTCTCCGAAGGTTGGCTGGTTAGAACCCGTCACAGCGCTCCAACGCTCGGCGGGTTCGTCTTTCGTACTACTCAAAGAGCGACGGTTCAAGGATTAGCGGAATGGCCGGTGATATCGCGGCTCTTGGAATCTCAGTCGACAGTTCGCAGGCGAAATCCGCCACGGCGGACCTGCGCGGGCTTGCGACTGCCGCGAATTCGGCCGAACAGGCGTCGGCTAAGCTGTCTCAGTCGGGTACAAAGGCGGCCACGGCCACGGGGGCGATGGAGGCCGCCGCCAAGCGCGCGGGCATATCTACGGCCGAGATGCAGGCGCGTACCGACGCCTTCAACGCCTCATCGAACAAGATGGCTATCGCTTCTCAGTCCGCGCAGAAGGCACTGGGTGGATTGTCGGCTCAGTCGAAGCAGGGTGCAAACGATAACGCAAATCTTGGCAAGAGCGCTGACGCCACCACCAGTTCACTCGACAAGTTAGCGTCGCGGTTCACGCGCGGCCTCATTGCAGGCGCGGCAATCACCGCAATAAAGGAAATAGCGACCTATGTTTGGAATTTAAATAGTGCGCTGGCGGCGACCGGCGACACCGCACAGCGGGTTGGCGTAGGCGGACAGCAGTTCCAGGGCCTTCAGACGGCGGCAGCATACAAGGGCGTCAATAACGACTCCTTCAATGCGAGTATGTTGGCGTTCAACGCTCAGGTCGATCTGGCCAAGCACGGCCTCGGTGATCTGCAAACTCTACTTCGGTCAAATGGCAAGACTGTCGGGGATACCGCTACCACGTTCGGTATCGTTGCCGATCTTGTACGGAACGCCGGCTCTGAAGCCCAAAAGTTTTCCATCCTTCAGCAGGCGGGTCTGCCGGCCACCCGTGAATACGTTAAGCTGATGGAGCAGGGGGGCGATTCTATTACCCGCCAGTCGCTTGCTGCATCCAAATTGAGGGACAGTCAGCTTGAGGATGCCCAGCGGCTCGATGAACGCTGGCAGAAGCTTTGGGTCGACTTCGCCCAGTGGGGTAAAAAGGCCGCGCTCGACGTGGGCGAAGGCATCAAGAACATCCCGACGCCATTTGCGCATCAAGGGACGTGGCTTGGCGCCAAACTCCAAGGCATGGGGATCGATCGCCCCGAAGACCCGAATAGCGCCCGCAACCAGGGCCTCAACGCTCTGCGATCCGGCATGGGCACACAGCTCGGCGCTAGTTCGGCGAACGGTATCTACAATGCGACGGGCGCGTTCGGTAAAGCTCCGGAAGAAAAGAAAACCGACGACAACGCACTGACGAAAATGCGACTCGCCAACGACAACGCTCGTCTGTCGCAACTTGGTCAATTGGCGACCATCACCGACATCGTTACGCAGAAACAGAATGAATTAAACATCGCTGGTCGGAGCGGCTACGGCGTAACTGGAGAACAAGCTAAGGCCATCGTCAATTTGACGCGCGCATCCGCAGAATGGTCACAGATCAGTGCGCAGGCACAGATCGGCGTGTTCAATCTTGGGGATGCTACGAAGCAGGCCGGCCATGAGCTGCAGAGCTGGATCGACCGCAAATTGCTCGACCCAAATAACCCATTACAGATGGCCGCCGCTCAGGAAGTTCTAGCGCGCCGGCTGCGAGACACCGCGGACGCAGCCTCTGTCGCTGGGTCCAAACTACCCGGCTTGCAGCAGGCGATGAACGACGCGACGAATGCCAACAAGATGATGGACCAGTTTGCAACGTCGTCCTTTGGCAGCATCACAACCGGACTTACGGATATCTTCGACGGCACCAAGACTGCGGCAAGCGGCTTCGCCGATCTCGGCAAGACTGTGATGCGCTCGTTGGAAGAGATGTTGGTGAAAGCCTACATCGTGGTCCCCCTTTTTAAGGCTCTTACAGGTGGCCTGACGGGGATTGGGTCGATGTTCGGCTTCAGCGAAGGCGGGCTTGTGCCATCGCGGGGGTTCGCATCTGGCGGCTACACTGGCTCTGGCGGCAAGTATCAGCCGGCCGGCATCGTTCACGCAGGCGAGTTTGTATTCAGCGCGGCTGCCACGAGCCGGGCTGGCGTCGCCAACCTCAATGCGATGCACCAGAACTTGCGGGGGTATGACGGCGGCGGTTACGTGACCCCATCGCGAACATCGCTGCCAGATTATCGACCATCCAACAGCAACTCCGGCCCATCGCCGATCAGCGTTGTGGTGAACAATAACGGCTCGCCCGTTTCCGCACACGTGCAGGAAGTCGCTGACGGTCGCGGTGGGCGAAAGATCGAAGTAACTCTGGACGAGGTCACGGCGGCCAATCTCAGCAAGCCTGGCTCTGCCACTCGAGGTGCCATGGCGAACAGCTTCGGTGCAAAGACTAAGACGGTGCGGCGATGACGCTCGCTGTTTGGCCCGCGGACCTTCCTCAATACGTTCTGGTGGATGGCTTCCAGTCCGGGCCGCGTGGTGCCCGCTTGAAGACGGCGACGGACACCGGGCCCGGTAAGCAGCGCCGCCGCGGCGCGCTGATGAAGCCCGTGACTTGCTCCTTCTTCGCTTCGACCGATGAGTTGGCGAGGTTCTACCGGTTCTGGGAGAGCGACACCGCTGGTGGTGTGCTGCCATTCGTGATGCCGGATAGGCAGTTCGATGGACTAGCCTTGATGGACGAGAACGGCTTGGTGCTCGCCGATGAAAATGGGGTTCCGTTGATCGCGGAATCGTGGTGGCTGGTTCAGTTCGGTCAGAATGAACCGGCGGACACGCCAATCAGTGGAGTCTACTGGCGTGTCCAGTTCGATCTTGTGGTGCTTCCCTGATGACCAGTCTCTCAATCAGCACTCGCAAGAGTTTCAATGCGGAATCATCTGACGACGTTCCAGTCGTGTTGATTGAACTCTGGACGCTGGACGGGCCGCACTATCTCTCAAGCGATCCGACCGAGCGGCTTTCGACCGATCCGTTGAAGTACGGCACCCGGCATTCGGGTAATGATTACGGTTTCGCGATGATGTCGGCGGCATGGCCTGACGATCAGGACCGCAAGCCGCCCTCTACATCGCTGGTCTTCGCCAATGTCGCTGAGGACATGGCCAAGGCGGCTCGGTCAGGGACCGATCAGTTTGAAGTCGTGATGAAGCTCGTGATGTCATCCAATCCCGAGTTCATCGAGGATATCTGCACGCTGACCTGCACAGGGTCTACCTACAACGCTACGCAGTTGACGCTCACCGTGTCCCGCGAGCCGATCGAAGCCGAGCCTTATCCAGCGCACCGCATGACGCGCGAACGCTTTCCGGGCCTCTTCCGATAATGCACTGGTCGTCGGCCTATGTCGGCATGCCGTGGAAGGACATGGGCAGGGAGCGCGATGGCGTGGACTGCTGGGGTCTGTTTCGACTCCCGTACATTGACCTCCACGGCATCGAATTGCCGGCCTACGCGGATGGCTGGACAAGCTCTGCCGATCGAGCGGAGGTCGCCGCCATCCTCGCGAATGACAGTAGGCAGTGGCCCTGGGTGCCCGTCATGGTCGGCGACGCGCGCGAGTTCGATATGGCGGTGTTCCGCCGCGGCGGCATGGAAACGCATGTCGGGCTGGTGATCGGCGCGGGCGCCGTGCTGCACGCCGTCGCCGGTCACTCCTCCTACGTCGAGCGCTTTGATCGCGGGCCGTGGAAACACCGGCTGGCCGGCATCTATCGGCACATTGAATTGGTGAAAACGAATGCTGCCTAAGTTCGACAGGAAGCTTCTGGACGCGCCTCGCCGCGAGGTGAACCTGATTTCGCTTCCGTATCTGGACGTCACGCGCGGGCGCAAGACGTTTGCTGTGTCGCATGGCACGACGCTTGGTGAGATGGTGGCGATCAGCCGGCCGGAATTGACCGCGCACGCAAAAGCCAAGCTTTACGTTACGATCGATGGGATGAAGATCGAGCCGGGCGTCTGGCACCTGGTGCGGCCCAAACCGGGCACGTCCGTGATTATTCGCAACCCCGTCCCTGGCAACATCGACCTGCGGACGATCTTGAGCGTGGTCGTTCTGGTCGCTGCCGTGGCGCTAGGTCAGTACTATCTTGGCCCTGCGATCGCGACACAGCTCAGCGTCACCGCTGGAACGTTCGGCGCTAGCGCAATCAATGCGGCCTCGGTCGCCGCGGTAGCTTTTGCCGGCAACGCCCTCGTGAACGCTCTCGTGCCCGTTCGGGGCCTGAACAGTCAGGACACCGAGAGCAATATCTACAGCATCACCGGGCTGCAGAATTCTGCCAATCCGGGCGGCGTGATCCCTTCTGTACTCGGTTATCATCGCTACGCTCCGCCTTACGTGATGGCGCCGTACACCGAGGTAATTGGCGACGACATGTACGTCACGGCCGCGTTTCTGATCGGCCATGGCCCTGTTGTGCTCCGCAATCACCGCTTGGGCGAGACGTCGATCGCTGAATACAGCGACGTGGAGATGGAGGTCCGGGACGGCAGTACGTTCGATCCGCTGACCCTCTGTCCTCAGACAGTTATTGAAGATCAGCTTTCGGTTAACCTCACGTTCGGCAATTCAGTCACCCGCCTGTCGCCGCGCGACATTACGGAAATGTCGATAGACCTGACCTTCGCGCAAGGGCTTGTCGAATACGACAGCAAGACCGGTGACAAGAGGACGAATACCGTCGCTGTCCAGATATTTCAGCGAAAGCTCGGTGACGTCTCTTGGGACCTCGTTCAAAACTTGCTGATCTCTTCGGCACAGCAGCGAATTCTGCGTCGTGGATTTCGTTGGTCCGTGCCGGTGAGAGGCCAGTACGAGGTGCAGGTTACTCGACAGACGCCCGACGCAACCGACACCAAAGTCCAAAACCGATGTGACCTGACAGCATTCCGGGGCTTTCGCCCAGAATACCCCATCAATTATCCGTTTCCTGTCGCAATGGTCGCGGTGCGCATCAAGGCAACGGATCAGCTCAACGGCGTCGTTAACAATTACAATTGCGATGTTTCGCTGGTATGCCCGGATTGGGATGCAAGCAGCGGAACGTGGGTCACGCGCGAGACCAACAGTCCGGCTTCATTGTTCCGATATGTGCTGCAAGGTCCCGGGACCGCCGCCCCGAAGCCGGACTTTGCCATCGATATTGCTGCGCTTCAGGACTGGCACTCATTCAACGAAGCCAAGGGGCTCAGATACAACCGGGTTCATGATTACGACGCGACGCGACTGGACGTTCTGGCAGACATCGCCGGCGCCGGTCGAGCCAGCCCGCATGATGATGGATCTCAATGGACGGTCGTCATCGATCGGGCCCAGACGATACAGATCGCCGCTATCTCGCCGCGCAATTCCTGGGATTTCCAAGGGGAGACGCCTTACATCAAGCTGCCGGACGCGTTCCGCTGCCAGTTCATCGACGAGACGAACGGATATTCTCAGGCGGAGCGGATCGTGCCGTTCCCCGGCGTCAACATCGATGATGTGCAGGTGACCGAAGATCTGGGGCATCCCGGCATCACGGATCCTGCGCTGATCTGGATTGAGACGCGGCGCCGGCAGTACGAACTGATCCATAGGCCGCACACGTACACTGTCAGCCAGGACTTCGAGGCCATGGTGATGTCTCGCGGAGGGCTCGCCGCTCTTTCACATGATGTCCTCGGACGGGCGCAGGTTGCGGGGAGACTGAAAGGGGTATCCGGTCAAACGCTAAGCTTGGACACTGTCGTCACAATGGAGCAGGGTACCTCTTACGGCTGCCATGTGCGCCTCAGCAACGGGACAATCCTGCAGCGGCCCGTGCTGACCTCTCCCGGCGAAACGCAAACGCTCCACATCATCGGCGACACCGCAGGCTTCGACACCGGCGATCTCTTCATGTTCGGCGTGCTGCAAAGCGTTACGCTGGATGTGGTGGTGAAGGCGATCGAGCGCGGGGACAACCTGACCGCCAAGCTCACCCTTTACGATGCCGCGCCCCAGATCGACGATCTGACGGCAGCCGAGGTGGCGCCGCCATGGGATGGCCGCGTGGGCGAAATCATCAACCTGGCCGCGCTCCAGCCCGACATCCCGGTGCTGCTCGGCGGACAGTCATCACTCGACGCAGGGGCCTACAGTTTGGTGGTTTATGCGCGGCCGGGACCAGATCTCGGCGCCATCGCTCCGGCCAGCTTCGTCTTCGCGCACAGGCTCTCTGGCGGTGGTGCGTTTACCGAAGTGACCTTTCCCGTAAGCAACGGGGCGGCAGTCATCACCGGGTACACGGCCGGCGAGAGGGTTGACGTCACCATTCGCGGCGTCAGCCGTTACGGCGCGTCGGGTCTGACCTCAGCCGTGACGACCTATTCCGTGGCGAGCGGGCCGCGCTCCGACAGCACCAGCGCGACCGTGGATTCAATCAACCTCAAGGCGGATAGCTTTTAATGTCTCAGCAACTCGTCAATATCGGAACGGCTCCGAACTCCGGGGACGGCGATCCGCTACGCACGGCTGTGACGAAGCTCAACGCGAACGACACAGAATTGTACGCGAACAAGGAAGACGTCGCCAACAAGGACACCGACGTCACGCTTGCCGCCAATTCCGATGTGAAATACGCCAGCCAGAAGGCGATCAAGGCCTATGTGCAGGCATATGTCGCCAGCTATATCGCCGCGCAGGACGTTATGGTGTTTAAGGGTGTCGTCGATTGCTCGGCTAATCCGAACTATCCGGCGGCCGACGCCGGTTTCACCTACCGCGTCAGCGTTGCCGGCAAGATCGGCGGCGTCTCTGGTGTAAATGTCGAGGCGGGGGACATCCTGCTTTGCCTAGCGGACGGTTCGACGTCTGGAAACCAGGCGACTGTCGGCGCCAACTGGAGCGTGATCCAAGTCAATATTGATGGTGCCGTGACGATGACCGGTGCGCAGACGCTGATCAACAAGGTGATCAACGCTGCAAACAATACCATCACCAACCTCACGCTGGCGATGCTTGCCGCGAATGTCGCCGACACGGACGTGGCGCTTGCCGCCAACAGCGACACCCGCCTAGCGACCCAGAAGGCGACGAAGGCCTATGCCGACACCAAGCTGGCGGCGGCGGACAATCTGGCGGCGCTGACGAGCGCGTCAACTGCGCGCGGCAATCTCGGGCTCGGTTCGTCGGCGACGGTCGCTACGGGCACCAGCGGCGCCACGGTGCCGCTTCTAAACGGCGTGAATACCTGGAGTGCCGCTCAGAAGATTACTGGAACGCTGGCAGCGGGAAGCGCTGCGTTAGCAGGCGGCCAGGTTCAGATCTCCGCAGCACCGACAGTCCTGCCAACCACGGGGCAATACGGCCAACTGGAGCTTGTTGATTCAGCGAATACCGCATTTGCCTTTTCGCTGGGATACAGCGCGACGCTTGACGTCGGATTCATGCAGGCGGTGCAGCGTGCGAGCGCGTTTAAGAACATCATCATCAATGGCTCGGGTGGGAACGTCGGTATCGGCGTCACGACCTCGGCGGCAGCTGCCGAGAAACTGACTGTCAATGGCAATATCGCGCCATCGACCGACAATGCCCGAACCTGCGGCACCGCATCGCTGCGGTTCTCGACGATCTATGCTGGAACCGGAACTATCAATACCTCGGCTGCCAGCGAGAAGACGTTGCTTGGTGCGCCGGACGCGTTGGTGTTCGAGGCGGTGCTCTCCGTTCCGCTACAGATATATCAGTGGAACGACGCCATCGTAGCGAAGGGCAGCGCCGCTCGCCTGCACTATGGCCCAACAGCGGATGACGTCGAGGCGGCGTTTACCCAGCGCGGCTTGGATCCGCGCCGTTACGCGTTGTTTTGTGAAGACGAAGTGTTCGAGCAGGTAGCTGCCGTCAAGACGGTGAGCCAGCAGAAAACAGAGCAGATCGTCGAGACGCTCGATGAAGTCCGGTTCTATGACGATCGCGCCGTCGTGATCTCGTCGCAACGCACGGTGTCCCGCCCGGTGATGCAGAGCGTTCCACTATTTGACGGAGCCGGATTGCCCATCGTCGTGGATGGAGCGCCGGCGACCGCTCAACGTCCTGTGATGGAAGACGTCGAGGTTCAGACAACGGAATACCGGTCCACCGGCCAGATGCGCCGTGGTCTGCGGCTCGATCAATTCGATCGGCTTCGGGCTGAAGCCGTTCGCCGCTTGCATCTAAGTTGATTGCACTCCTTTGAAATGGAAATAATCTGATGGCTGATGGTGGCATCCGCACGCCGAATCTTCCCGCGGGCGGAACGATTGCGGAATTTCTCGGACATGTCGACGAGGGTGGGGGCCAGCGCAGCCTGAGGCGATTTTCGGTCGAATCGGTTCTCGGGCCTATCTATTCGGCTTTGCAATCCGGCGTGCAGTTCTCTGGATTCCTCGCCTATACAACGCTGGAGTCGCTCAACGAAGATCTTGCACACCCCCAGAACACCGGTGCACAGGTCTTCAGCGATGGGGCCAATAACGGCTATTACATCAAGACTGGTGCGTCAGGATCAGGTTCGTGGGTGTTCCTGCGCCCGCTCTACGACGAGGCCTACTACCTCGCGCAGTTTGATCTCGCCGCGGCAACGCCCGCAATGCCCATCGCCAGCATTTTAACGAGAGCAGCAGACGCGATCGGCACCATTCGCAAAACCAGCGACACAAGCCCAGTGCAGTATTTCACCAAGCGCGTCACCGGTGCTGCGGTTTGGTCGCCGACTACGCAATATGACCTGTAAGGAAATAATAGATGGCTGACACCCGCACCGCTGTTTCGGCACTCTCAGCATCGACCGGCGATCTTGTCTATTGCGTCGAGGTGGACGCTTACTACCGTTGTGACAACGGCTCCTCGGCTACAGTGAATGGTTGGACTGTGCTAACCGCCACTGTCGGACGGTGGATACTCACTAGCGATAGTCTGAAACTGCCAATCATCGGCGGGACGTCCGACGATTGGCCGAATTTTGGGGCTGCTAATACTGCCTGTGCCGGCGCCGGCGTCATACTAAATCTGGGAGCGGGACAGTACTTGGCGAAGACACGCGTCTTCTTGGCAAATAATTCTCATGTTGTCTGCAGTCCCAAGACGGTCATCAAAGCCGCATGGGCTTCAGCGCCGGACAATCGCGACTCGGTATTCTGCGCTTATGCCGGCAGCCCGCTTGGCACCGACACGATCGCCGAAAATACGGTGATTGGTGACGCAACGATCAAAATCACGGGGTCGATGACCTTTGCCGTCGGCGACCATATCTTCCTGATTACGACGCAGTATCGCTGCCAGTTGTTCGAGATCATGGCATGGAACGCCGGAACGAAGGTTGCGACGCTCGATCGCCCAATCCGGGTGCCGTGCGGTAGCGATAATACGGTCCCGACGGTAAGCGCGAATTCCTTCCCGGCTGGCTCGCAAGTCTGGAAGATGAATCCGGCCCGCGACATCAAGGTCGAGTTCAACGGCGCGAAGATATACGGCGCGTGCAATCGCTTCATCGAGTGCTGGGGCGGCTGGAACTGCAACTTCTATGGCCCGGCCTATCTCGGCGACGGCACGTCGGTGACCGCGACAGAAAGCCTGATCTCCATCGATACGCCGTCCTACAATTGCCATGCCTATAACATGATCGGTGACGGCTCCGACGTCACGGCGATCGGTGCGCGCTTCGAATCGACAGAGCTTTGTACCTTCGTAAACTGCGACATTAAGCGAGTTGGCGTTGGATATTTCTTCCAGGACGCGATGGATAGCCATGCGCTTCATAGCAAGGCAAATAAGTGCAGCAATGCTGGTGCCAATTTCTCGGCCGCAGCCTATAGCGGCGGCGAGGCAGGCAGTGGCTCGGTCTGGGGCAGCAGCGAATGCTCCGTTGTCGGCGGCAGCTACAGCGGTAATTACATCGGCGTGCTGTTCGACCGAGGCTCGTCGCGTTGCGTGGTCGATGGCTCTGCGATCATCGGGAACACGATCGGCCTCTGGGACCAGATGGGTATTGACAATCTAGTCACCGACCGGACCGTGGTCCGCAAGAACTTCAATGGCATCTATGTCGACGCGGATTCGGTGCGCTTCCATGCGCGTGATGCGATCGTTACGGACAATACCAACGGCATCAACGTCATCGCTGGATCCAAGGGCGCGATGCTGACCGGCGTCGATGCCAGTCGGAACAGTATCGCTCTTCTGGCCGCGGCGCATGTTGACACCACATGCCTTGTCGTCGACGCATCCAATACGAATCCGCAGATCGAGATTTCGGCTGGGGTCCGGGTGCGCGCGCGTGGGTTGCGCATGATGGCTTCGGCGGTGAACTCGTCTGGTCTGGTCAACGTCGCCGGCAGCTTCGATCTGGAGAGTGGCAGCATCCAGTCCGTGGCGGGTGGCGTGGCAATCCAGGTTGCCGGGACGGGAAAGACCCGCATTGGCCACATGACCGATATCACCGGCCATGGGTCGACGGGGGCGGGCATCAATCTCACCGCGACCGGTGCCTATGCTGATGTAGCGGAAGGTGCCAACATCGAGAACCGCAGCATCGTTGGCAACAACGTCGGCGTCGCGACGCTCTCGACGATTGCCTATAGTCGGCATGTGGCGGCTTAGATTCTTGGGCGAAAAAGGCGATTGCAGCATCGCGGAATCATCGCCAGCGTTCGGAAAGAGAATCTGACCACGATTCCACCGCGCCAAGCGTGAGAGCAAGCTTTCGCGCGGAACAAGCGCGATCTAGCCAATTCATCAGCGTCTCAATCGCCCGTCAAGATATTGAACTGCTTCAACCGCCTGCGGACGGCATTGGTTTCGACGACCCTCACGTAACCGATGAGAGCAAGAACTACGGCTCCCCCGTACAACAGGAACATGAAGGGCGAATACATGAGAGGCACGGAAAAAAATAGAAATATCTTAGCTGCGAACAATAGCGGCGAGTTGCTGCCGACCGCAGCCATATCGATCAGCAGAAAGAGTATGGCGCATACCGGCGGGACTAATGCGACTCCCAGCCAACCCCAATTATAGTAAATGTCTGTCGCCAATCCGAGCGGAGAATTCCCAAGCGGGCCGCCGCCATTTGCCTCTGACAGATCGTTGGAAATCTGACTCTGAGTGCCGGGGCGCATCCCCGATAGATCGGTGACCCAGCCGGCGCCGAGCGCGGGCGATCGGCTTGCCCAGAGCGGATATGAGATTGTGTTTTCGCGTGGGACTGCAATGGTTGCGCGATGGGCAATAGCAATAATTGCTGCAATGGGTCGCGGGACGCCTGATGACGTCAAGGTCTGTGAGATTTCCGGTTTCGGCGGCTCATCGATTTGCGCAATGGCCGGCGCAGACGTGCTGATCTTCGGCTGCTCAAGCAATGCAGATGTTTCCTGCTCGGCAGTTTGAACCTTGGGTGAAAGCGCCATGTCCAGCCGGCCGAGCATGTCCGTCATCACCATCACCAAGCCTATCATGGTAATAAGCATGAGGACGGACAGCTTCGCCGAGATAAACCGTTGCCGCGTTGATGAGATAAAATCGATCAAAAACACACAGCCAAGGCCAAGGATGAATTCTACAACGACAAGCCTTTGGCCCGAGACGAAGACCGAGGCAAGCCCGGTCGTCAGAGCGAAGTAAAACAGCGGGCGATTTCGATAGGTACCGTGGCATAGGACGGCGGCGAGGCAAAGGGTCGGCAGCAGCACGTCCCTGAACTGCTTGACATAACCGGGGGCGTAGTAGCCTTCCGCGCCTGACGAAACTGTAATTCTCGCCTGATTCAAGGTGCCGGTACCGTGGAAAACAGCGCCGATTAGCAGCGCCCTAACGTGTTCGTTAGCAATGACGGCGGCGACAAACCACACGCTCACCAGCGATGCGACTGTAAGGCCGGCCGTAATCGTGAATCGATCGATGTTGGATGCCCGCAACTTCATCGCGACATCAAAGAATTTGAAGCGGGAAAACCAGGGTCTGAATGTCAAACTCCAGAGCGATGCGCCGAGCGTTCCGGCCAATGCTGCGGAGATCCCAATTCGCATCACAGCCTCGGAGTTAGAAAGCCCTTCCAACCATACGGTCACTGATCCGGCTGCGAACAGCGAAAGACCGAGAATGAACGAGTCGAGCAACGATGGCCCGACGTTACGCCACGCCGGGCGGACCATCAGGTAAGTAACTGACGCGGCCATGTAACATCCAAGCAGGAGATTATTCATCTGCTATCCAGGCGACTTAGATTGCCTTGACGGCGCAGTCGCCAGGCCCATAACCCCAACCATGCAGTAAAAGCAAAATACGCATCTAGCGTCTGCGCTAGTTGATTGTTGGCTGGCAGGTAGACAAATAGCTGCACCAGAAAAGCGAACACGATGGCTGCGGCGTCATCATTAGACCAGACTGCACAAACCCAAGACTTGCCCCAGATAAAAGCAAGGATGGCAATTAGAATTAACGAACCGGGCCAAAAACCCACGTCGTTCGCGAGCCAAGGGAAGATCGTCGACCACTCCGCGCCATCACTCCACTCTTTATCTCGGAGGCCGTAGGTGACACTTTGCTTATATAAATCTGTGTCTCCGGTCAGTTTTTCATAGATGCGCATCAAGGCTTGGGAATGCCCAAGACCTCGCGTTGAATTCCAGTCCTGTTCGGACATAGCTAGTGACAGCCCATAATATCCGTTGGTCAGGTAGCTCGTCAGCATGAAGACCCCGTACTTGGCCGGGATGGGAAGTGGCTCAATCAAAGGATGGTTTCGCTGCGTGCAGATCGCACGGATGCACATCAAATCATTCCAGCCGTTGTCCTTCTCTATATGAGCAATGATGGTTGGCGCATCTCTTGTACCCGCGGCATAGGCCGCCGGCGAATAACCGGTTCTTTGGATTCGCCGATCGACAAACGCGGCGGTCGCGACTGCTGTCAGGCAAACAAATACGACAGTAGCAATCATGGCGCGGCGCGATAGAATTAATGATGAGATTGTGAGCTTGCGCCGAACGCATTCGCGGGCGACCGCAACGAGTACAGTAAAACAAGAAATCATCAGAAGGTCGAATATCTCTCGGTCAGTGCCCCTCAGGACGGAGAGTATTGCCGAGGAAAGCGCCGTTATCGACCACGCCAGCCAAAGCGCTGCAGTCATGCTGCGCCAATGCAAAATTCCAAGCGGGATAACCGCAAAAATGACTGGATATGCCAAGGCTCGCGCGCTGGAGATTAGCGTTCGACTACCGTGCGGCTGCGTCAAACGACGCTGAAATTCCTCATAAGCGTGATTTTGATCTCGCAACGCTTCAATGATCTGCCAAGGCATCTTTCCCGTATACAAGTACGCGGAGATTGGCAAAAGAATCGCGCTCAATACGGCGCCGCCTATAACGATATATCGCCAGTGGAGGAAAATGCTTTCTGCGGGCTTACCAGAACTTCCAGTGAGAAAACCGATCGTTATCCCGGTCAAAGCAAGAGCTAAGAAGGCCTGCACCTCGAAGCGGTTTATCACTGGCCACGGTAGCGGCCCCCAAAAGAACAGCAAGATGCTCGAAACGATATAAAGCAAGATCAGCGTTAAGGGCGCTGTTCGCATTTGCAATATCCTGAAGGTTGTGTGGTCAAATATATATACGCCGATAACATACAGTCCCGGTGGCGCTCATTCGCCCGCCCCATATGAATATTTTCTGGTATCCCTGTATAGTTCCCTCAATCCTGGGATGTAAAGCAGGTTGTGTACCTGGCGCTCAGACCGGGTTATCGCACCCAAAGCACGCCTTTAAAGCAGGGCGACGCCCCGCAAGCAGCCGTAACGGCGACGCTACAGCAATCCTGATGAGAGACCGCGGCCACCCCCGGCCGGCCTGATCGCCCCACCCAATCCCCGATCACCACCTGACCGCCCGGATACCGCCGGCGCTGCGCTTGCGCATGGAGAGATGAGAATGAGCCCGTCGATCAGTCTCGACCTGATGAACCACTAAAGAACATTAATAGTCCGCCAGCGGATT
>NZ_JAQGJT010000158.1 GCF_028290495.1 Tardiphaga sp. | reverse complement strand
TTATGACGGCCTGCGGCATCCCTGCCCGTAACCGCGTCTAACATCTTCGTGACGAGGGCGGCGCGTTCGCAACGTGCCGCCCTTTGTTCGGGCGTATCGGCGACCGCTGCATGAACCACACGCAATTGTACGACACCTGCCCGATTGTTGCGGAGGCGTCGCTCCGCTACATTGCAGCCACGTCATATGATGAGGAGCTTCATCCTGCCGCGCATTCTCGTTGTCGATGACGATCCCCTGGTCGGCCAGACCGTCGAAGCCAATCTCGAACGCGCGGGCTTCGAGGTCACCGTGGCCGATGGCGGCGAAGCCGGCATGCGCGCACTGGAAACCGCGAGCTTCGACGTCATGCTGGTCGATATCTTCATGCCGCATATGCGCGGCTTCGAATCGGTGCGGATCTTTCACGAACGCGCGCCGGCTACCCCCCTGATCGCGATGTCGGGCTATGCCTTTGCGAGCCTCGATGCATCGGCGCCGGATTTCCTGAAAAAGACCCTGGAACTCGGCGCCACGCGTTGCCTGCGCAAGCCGTTCACATCGGCAGCGCTGCTGACGGCGGTCAACGAATGCCTGGCAGGTCACTAGCAGTGCCTAGGATCGCGTCGCCAGCACCACGCCCCCAAGCGTAAGGGCGAGCGCCACGATCTGGCCGGGGCCGAGCGGCTCGTGCAGCGCCACCGCGGAGGCCACCACGCCGATCACAGGCACCGCCATGGTGCCGATCGCCGCGACCGAGGCCGGCAGCATCTTCAACGCTGCAAACCAGCACACATAGGCGATGCAGAAAGGCACTAGCACGATGTACGCCAGCATCGCCCAGCCGGTCCATGACAGCGCGGCGAAATGCGGCGTCTCGAACACCAGCCCGAGCAGCGCCACCGGCGCGCAGCCGATCCCGATCTGCCACGCCGACGAGGTCACCAGCGGCAGTGCCAGCTTGAATCGCTTCGCCAGCACCGTGCCAAGCGCAAAGCCGAACGCGCCGAGCATCGCAAATGCGATGCCCGGCAGCTTGTCCGCGCTGGCACGGATGCCGTCACCCCCCATCAGCGCGGCCACTCCCGCAAACGCCATCAGCATCGCCAGAATGCGCGGCAGCGACATTCGCTCCCCCAAAATCCACCACGCCAGCACCGCCGCCCAGACCGGCATCGTGTAGGCGATCACCGCGGCCTCCCCGCCCGGCAGCCACAGCAACGCCAGGCCCATCAACGCCATCCAGCCGGTGACATTGAGCAGCGCCAGCACCAACAACGGCACCCACTGGTCGCGCGCCACGCGCAGGCTCTCGCCACGCCACAGCGCCAGAACGGCCAGCAACCCGCCGCCAATCATGCCGGTAAAGCCGCGTGCCGACAGTGGCGGCAATTCACTGATCAGGAATTTCATGACCGGCCAGTTCAGGCCCCAGCCGACCGACGTGATGGTGAGGAACAAGAGACCGAACGGCGCAATCCGGGCGCGCGACACGAGAGGATCGAAAGCTGACATAGGCTGACCGGCTAAGGGATGAGAAACGATCCACAACGCCTACAACGGCGCGCGGCCAATGACCTATACCCGCCAGCGCACGGACCCCATGCATATGGATGTAAAGCACCGGGCGTTACTCTGCCGCCATCTGCAACCGCGCGGCGCTGGCGTCGCGCATAGGCGACAGGCCATACAGCCGGCTGTATTCGCGGCTGAACTGCGACGGACTCTGATAGCCGACGCTGTAGCCGGCCGTGCCGACATCCATGCGCTCGACGAGCATAAGCCGGCGCGCTTCATGCAGCCGCAACTGTTTCTGAAACTGCATCGGCGTCAGCGCGGTGACCGCCTTGAAGTGGTGATGCAGCGAAGACACGCTCATGCCGACCTGCTCGGCCAGTTCTTCGATGCGTAGCGGTCGCGAGAAATGTTCGCGCAGCCAGTCGATGGCGCGGGCGATCCGGTTGCTCGGCGTATCCGCCGTCGCGATTTGCAGCAACCGCGGCCCAAGCGGACCGGTCAGCAGCCGATACAGAATTTCCTGTTCCAGCAGCGGCGCCAGCGCGGCGATATCCTGTGGCCGGTCGAGCAACCGCAGCAGCCGCAACGTGGCGTCGAGCAGTTCGGGCGGCGCGACGTGGACGGCGACGCCGCGCATGCCGTCCGGCGTGACCGCCTGCGGCACAAAATCAATGCGCGCCATCACCTCCTTCAGCCGGGCCGGATCGATCGCCATGCCAAGCCCGAGGAAAGGCTGTTCGACGCTGGCTTCGATGACGCGCGAGGCGACCGGAAGATCCAGCGAGACCACCAGATAATCTCCAACGCCGTAGCGATAGACATCAGCGCCAAGTTCGAGGGTCTTGGCACCCTGCAATACCAATGCAAAGCATGGCCATTGTGCGACGTGGTGATAGGTCGTCGGCGCCGATTGCCGGCTGAAGAACAGGCCGCCGATCGCGGAATCGCAGGGACCGTCGGTGGCCGCGAAACGGGCGACGATGGCGGTCAGTTCGCTGTGGGGATCTGGAAAAATCGTCAACGCAAACCTTCATGTATAGGGGCTGTGGCGCATCTGCATGCTATCCGATCCTGCAAAGCGACGCAGCGGCATAAACGCCGTTTTGCAGGATCGAGCACGAATCTCGCAGGATCACGATAACGCTCCCGATGCGTCCTGCCCGATAACTTCGCTTCGGGGAGCAAGCTCCCGCAATCATCGACGGTGGAGCCCTCCCATGATGCCTTCATCCCTTAGCTGCGGCAGCAAGGTCGTGCTGATCACCGACGCCGGCATCGAGATCGGTGAAGCCACGGCCCGCCACCTCGCCTCGCTCGGCCACAAGTTAATGCTCGGCAGTTCGCGCGTCGACAGGATCGCAGCGCTGGCGCGGGACATTACGCGTACCGGCGGCACCGCGAGCTATCAGGAACTGGACGCGACCAGCCGCGGCAGCGTCAGGGCGTTCCTGCTGCTTGCCGAAGCCTGCTTTGGTCGGCCCGACGTGCTGGTGAATACCGCCGGCACGGGCAACGGGATTGTCGCGGCGCTACCTATCGTCGAGGCTCAGGGCGGTCAAATCATCCACGTGCCGACCGACCACCCGCTTCAGGCCCGCGCGGTGGCCCGGTCGATCGGCGTCGCCATCAGCAAGGCTGCCGATGCCGACATCAACGTCTGGATCGATCGCACGGCAACGCCGGGCTTGCGTACGTGAGCGACGCTCGCGACGTCACCGCCTCAGCCCGAAACGCTTCGTGCCGCACCATCACACAGCGTAATAGCCGGGCTGGTCGATATCGCTGAGCAGATCCGGGCCGGTCGGCCGCCAGCCGAGCAACGCCCGGGTATGCGCGCTTGAGGCCGCAATGTCGGCGCCAGCGAAATCGGCGAACCCGCCAAAATGCGCGCGGTCCCGCGATTCCACGGGCAGGCCGAGCCGGCGTCCAATGACGGCGGCAATATCCTTGAACGCCACGCCTTCGTCGGCGATCGCGTGGTAGGCGAGTTCAGTGGCGCCCTGCTCCAGCACCAGCCGGTAGAGCCGTGCGGCGTCGAGCCGGTGCACGCCGGGCCAGCGGTTGAGGCCGTCGCCGATATAGGCAGACACCCCCTTCTCGCGCGCTATCGCGATCAGCCTCGGGACGAAGCCGTGGTCGCCAAGGCCGTGCACCGAAGGCGCCAGCCGGATCGAGGCAGCCCGCACGCCGCGCGCCGCCAGCGCCCGCGCAGCCATTTCGGACTTGCGCGGATAGGACGGATCGAACGACGGCACGTCCGCCTCGATGGCGACCCGACCGGGCGCGAGCAGCGCCACGCCCGAGGTGACGAGCAGCAGTTTGTCGGATCCCTGCAGCGCGCTGCCCAACGTCTCGATCGCGCGTTGGTCCTGTCGAGCGTTCTCGGCAAATTTCGAGAAGTCGTGATTGAAGGCGGTATGGATCACCGCGTCCGCGGTTGTTGCGGCGTTGCGCAGCAGGTCGAGATCGTCGAGCGTGCCGCGCAGCACCGCCGCGCCCGCAGCGGCCAGCGCCGCCGCCTTGCCGTCGGAGCGCGATAGGCCCGTCACGCGATGGCCGGCACCGATCAGTTCATCAACGACAGCCGAGCCGACCCAGCCGGTCGCCCCCGTTACGAATACATGCATGCGGTCTTCTCCCGTTTCGAAGGGACCGTTGTAGCGCGTCATTTATCCAGTTAAAGTAGTGACATTATCCCGGTATAATTACTGACAGGATGAGCCCCTTGCCAGAGATCAATTCGCTGGGCGCCTATTTGAAGAACCGCCGCACCAAGCTCGATCCGACCTCTTTCGGCGTCGGCGGCGGCCGACGGCGAACGCTGGGATTGCGCCGCGAGGAAGTGGCACAGCGCGCCAATATCAGCACGACCTGGTACACGTGGCTCGAACAGGGCCGCGGCGGTCGCGCCTCGGCCGACGTGCTCGACCGCATCGCGCGTGCGCTGACGCTGACGGATATCGAGCGCGAGCATCTGTTCCTGCTGGGGCTCGGTCGTCCGCCGGCGGTGCACTACCGCGGCAGCGATGCGATTACGCCGCGGCTGCAGCGCCTGCTCGACGTGCTCTCGTACAGCCCGGCGATCGTGCGGACGCCGACCTGGGACGTCGTCGCCTGGAATCGCGCCGCCGCGGCGGTGTTCACCGACTACGGCACGCTGCCGCCCGACCAGCGCAACATCTTGCGGATGATCTTCTGCGACCCAAACAGCCGAACGAAACAATCCGACTGGCAATCCGTGGCCCGCTTTGTCGTGTCGTCGTTCCGGATCGATGCCGCCCGGGCCGGCGCCGATGCCGAGGTGACCCGGCTGGTTGAGGAACTGAGCGAAGCCAGTCCCGACTTCGCAATGATGTGGCGCGACAACAACGTGCAGACCCACGGCGACGGGGTGAAGCAATTGCGCCATCCCCTGCTCGGCCCGATCACCCTGGAATACTCTGCCTTTGCGGTGGACGGCCGGCCGGACCTCAGCCTGATCGTTTATAACCCGGCAACGGCAGCCGACCGGAGCCTGATCGAATCGCTGGTTGAGGGGCAACCGGCCCCCATCAGCGCCTGAATCGGCGGCCCCTCGGCCGTCGTGGCGGGGGCAGCAAGGGCCGAAATCGCAGCCTTACCGCGAGAGAACCCGATAGTTCCCTTTTGCTCGCCGCCGCCCCGCCTGAGTCTCCCAAAAGCAATGGCCCCATGACAAAATAAAGTTGCCCTGTGAACAGCGGGTGCAGCTCCGGCAACCCGAATAATTTGAAATATTCCGGCTTCCGATTCCGTGAGGACTCACTGATACTTGACCCCAATCAGGACGTGGCTCCCCCCTTGGTTATCCACCCTTTCCACCATATTTAGTAATTGATTTAGGAACCCGTACTAGTTCTTGACGGGTGCAGGGAGTCGGCCTAGTTTTCAAAACGTTCGGTGCGGGTAGTTGTTTGTCCCGCCGGGCCATCCCCAAAAGGGTTCCAGACTGACGCTCCACCCGCCCTTTACCGGCTGCGGGGATGGGCAGTTCTGTCCCGAAAAGGGCGACCTTTTGGGGCCGCCCAGGAACCAGAATGAGCCGAAACACGGCTCGCAGTAAGGCGTTGATGCATAGGCCCCAGGACGGGTTGACCGGTACCCGGTCAGGCCATGCGGACAGAGATACAGGCCGGTCAACCGGCTGAGCTGCGGGCCTGCGAGGGTCCGCGAAACTGAAATCGCCGGCGCCACCCCATCGGGGTGCCGGCAACCGAGACGGGGCACGACCATGCAGATCAATCGCCGCTACACCACGGATGGACAGTCCCCCTACGCCGGGATCGATTTCCGTCACACCACGTCCGAAATTCGCAATCCCGACGGCTCCGTGGTGTTCAAGCTGGAGAACGTCGAGGTCCCCGAGTCCTGGTCTCAGGTCGCCTCCGACGTGCTCGCGCAGAAGTATTTCCGCAAGGCCGGCGTCGCCGCGAAGTTGAAGAAGGTCGAGGAAGAGACCGTGCCGTCGTGGCTGTGGCGCTCGGTGCCCGACACCGAGGCTTTGGCCGCCCTGCCCGAGAAAGAGCGCTTCGTCAGCGAACTATCGTCCAAGCAGGTGTTCGACCGCCTCGCCGGTTGCTGGACCTATTGGGGCTGGAAGGGCAGCTACTTCACCTCCGAGGCCGACGCGCACGCCTTCCACGACGAGCTGCGCTACATGCTGGCCAAGCAGATGGTCGCGCCGAATTCGCCGCAGTGGTTCAACACCGGCCTGCACTGGGCCTACGGCGTCGATGGTCCCGGCCAGGGCCACTACTACGTCGACTGGAAGACCGGCAAGCTGACCAAGTCGAAGTCGTCCTACGAGCACCCGCAGCCGCACGCCTGCTTCATCCAGGGCGTCGAAGACGATCTGGTCAATGAAGGCGGCATCATGGACCTGTGGGTCCGCGAAGCCCGTCTGTTCAAGTACGGCTCGGGCACCGGCTCGAACTTCTCGCGCCTGCGCGGCGAAGGCGAAAAGCTGTCGGGCGGCGGACGCTCCTCCGGCCTGATGTCGTTCCTCAAGATCGGCGACCGCGCGGCGGGCGCGATCAAATCGGGCGGCACCACGCGGCGCGCGGCCAAGATGGTCGTCGTCGATGCCGACCATCCAGACATCGAGGCCTACATCGACTGGAAGGTGAAGGAAGAGCAGAAGGTTGCGGCGCTGGTCACCGGCTCGAAGACCAACCAGAAGCACCTCAAGGCGATCCTCAAGGCCTGCGTCAATTGCGAAGGCTCGGGCGACGACTGCTTCGATCCCGAGAAGAACCCGGCCCTGCGCCGCGAGATCAAGCTGGCGCGCCGCGCGCTGGTCAATGACAACGTCATCAAGCGCGTCATCCAGTACGCCAAGCAGGGCTACAAGGAGATCGACTTCCCGGTCTACGACACCGACTGGGATTCAGAGGCCTACCTCACCGTCGCCGGCCAGAACTCCAACAACTCCGTGTCGTTGAAGGACGATTTCCTGCGCGCCGTCGAAACCAACGGCACCTGGGACCTGATCGCCCGCAAGGACGGCAAGGTGATGAAGACGCTGCAGGCCCGCGACCTCTGGGAGAAGATCGGCTACGCCGCCTGGGCGTCGGCCGACCCCGGCCTGCACTTCAACACCACCATGAACGACTGGCACACCTGCAAGTCCTCCGGCGATATCCGCGCATCCAATCCGTGCTCGGAATACATGTTCCTCGACGACACCGCCTGCAACCTGGCTTCGGCCAACCTGCTGACGTTCCACAATGTCGAGACCAACCGCTTCGACATCGATGCCTATGAGCATCTGTGCCGGCTGTGGACGATGGTGCTCGAAATCTCCGTGATGATGGCCCAGTTCCCGTCGAAGCCGATCGCGGAGCTGTCGTTCGAATTCCGCACACTCGGCCTGGGCTACGCCAACATCGGCGGCCTGCTGATGAGCATGGGCCTGTCCTACGACAGCAAGGAAGGCCGCGCTCTGTGCGGCGCGCTGACTGCCGTGATGACCGGCATCTCCTACGCCACCTCGGCGGAGATGGCGAAAGAGCTCGGCCCGTTCCCCGGCTACAAGAAGAACGCCGCCCACATGCTGCGCGTGATCCGCAACCATCGCCGCGCGGCGCATGGCGAGTCCCGCGGCTATGAAGGCCTCGCGGTCTCCCCCGTGCCGCTCGACCACGCCTCCTGCCCGCAGGCCGACATCGTCACCCACGCCAAGGCGGCCTGGGATCTCGCGCTCGAACTCGGCGAAGAACACGGCTATCGCAACGCCCAGACCACCGTCGTGGCGCCGACCGGCACCATCGGCCTGGTGATGGATTGCGACACCACGGGCATCGAACCCGACTTCGCGCTGGTGAAATTCAAGAAGCTCGCCGGTGGCGGCTACTGGAAGATCATCAACCGCGCCGTCCCAGCCGCACTCCGCGTGCTCGGCTATCGCGAGAGCGACATCGCCGAGATCGAGGCCTATGCGGTCGGACACGGCTCGCTCAGCAACTCGCCGGGCATCAACGTCGCCACGCTGAAGGCCAAGGGCTTTACCGATGAAGCGCTGAAGAAGGTCGAGGCCGCCCTGCCGACCGCCTTCGACATCAAGTTCGCCTTCAACAAGTGGACGTTTGGCGAGGATTTCCTGCGCACCACGCTGAAGATTCCTGCGGAAGCCATCGCCGCCCCCGGCTTCGACCTGCTGGCCGCCGTCGGCTTCTCCAAGCGCGAGATCGAAGCCGCCAACGTGCACATCTGCGGCGCCATGACCGTGGAAGGCGCCCCGCACCTGAAGGCCGAGCACTACAACGTGTTCGACTGCGCCAATCCCTGCGGCAAGATCGGCAAGCGCTACCTCTCGGTGGAAAGCCACATCCGCATGATGGCGGCGTCGCAGCCGTTCATCTCGGGCGCCATCTCCAAGACCATCAACATGCCGAACGACGCCACTGTCGAGGATTGCAAGGACGCCTACCTGCTGTCCTGGAAGCTGGCGCTGAAGGCCAATGCTCTCTATCGCGACGGCTCAAAACTGTCGCAGCCGCTGAACTCGCAGCTCATCTCGGATGACGACGAGGACGAGGAGGGCATCGACGCCTTCATGGACAAGCCGATGGCCGCGCGCACCGCGCATGTCGCGGAGAAGGTCGTGGAGCGTCTGGTCGAGCGCATCGTGGTGATGCGCGAGCGCGAGAAGATGCCAGACCGCCGCAAGGGCTACACCCAGAAGGCGGTCGTCGGCGGCCACAAGGTCTATGTCCGCACCGGCGAATATGACGACGGCCGGATCGGCGAGATCTTCATCGACATGCACAAGGAAGGCGCCGCGCTGCGCTCCTTCATCAACAACTTCGCCATCGCGGTGTCGCTCGGCCTGCAATACGGCGTGCCGCTGGAGGAATATGTCGACGCCTTCACCTTCACCCGCTTCGAGCCCGCGGGCCCGGTGCAGGGCAACGACTCGATCAAGTACGCGACGTCGATCCTCGACTACGTGTTCCGCGAACTCGCGGTCAGCTACATGGGCCGCTTCGACCTCGCCCATGTCGATCCGACCGAGAGCCAGTTCGACGCGCTCGGCAAGGGCGTCGAGGAAGGCAAGGATCCCGGTAACGCCAACAAGTACGTCTCCAAGGGCCTGACCCGCTCGCGCACCGACAATCTCGTCGTCATGCGCGCGCCCTCCGAAGCCACGCCCTCGACCGAAGGCGGCGCCCGCAGCCAGGCCAGCAACGTCACCACGCTGTCCGCCGGCCACACCACGACCGCGCAGGCAACCTCCGGCACCGCCACGGCATTGAAAACCGCCGAGCCGGACCGCGCGCTGTCGCCGACCGAGAAACTGGAGCAGCAGAACTGGAGCAAGCCCGGCACGGCCGCCGCTTCGCAGCCGAGCAAGGCCGAGCGTCGCGAAGAAGCGAAAGCCAAAGGCTACGAAGGCGAAATGTGCGGCGAATGCGGCCACTTCTCGCTGGTGCGCAACGGCACCTGCATGAAGTGCGATACGTGTGGCAGCACGACGGGGTGTTCGTGATCTGACACCAGCGCGTCATGGCCGGGCTTGACTCGGCCATCCACGAAGAAAAGGGGCGGCCGAGAGGCCGCCCCTTTTTTGCGCCACCAAGTAGACTGCATGCGAATCATAGATTTTTTGTGGTGTAGCCATATGATCTTTCAGATCACCTCGCGCCGCCGCGCCGCCACTACTCCTCTCGGCAGATCGACGAATGAAGTGAGCCAAAATAGAAAATCGCCATACTTATGATTTAAGTAATTGATATCATGCACTTTATTATCAAGGACGACCACCACTACATTGCCCTGGCATTCGTCGGCCTACCGAGAGGAGCGGTGGAGGCGCGGCGGCGCGCCGAAAACATCATAACAAAAATAGTCATATGTAATGTATGTGATTTTTTATTCATGTATCACAATGGGTTACAAATGTAACTTCATAATTCATGTTGACTTTGATGTCAGAAGGGTCCACCTTGGTTTACAACTGGTCCTTGGAGACTCTCGATGAGCGAATTCGACGAACTGGACGCAATGAAAAAAATTGCAGCGGCTCTAGAACCATTGGACGACGCGGCAAGAGCACGAGCCCTTCAGTGGGCATCAGCTCGATTCCGCAACACTAAGAGTGTCGTTTCGTTCGACCAGCCGCCTTCGCGCGGCCTTGAGATCGCAAGCGGACCCTCGGTCTCTAATGAATACGCAAGTTTTGCCGAGTTGTTCGATGCGGCCAATCCGATCACGGAACGAGACAAGGCTTTGGTCGCAGCGTTCTGGACGCAAGTCTGCGAAAATGTATCGGCCTTTCCAGCTCAATCCCTCAACACATTGTTGAAGGACTTGGGACATGGCATCGCCAACATCACTGAGGCTCTGACTACGCTTAGGAACGAAAAGCCAGCGCTCGTTCTGCAATTGAAGAAAGCGGGCACCACCCAACAGGCGCGCAAGACTTACAAGCTGACTCAAGAAGGTGCAAAGCGCGTAGCTGCGATGACGAAAGCATCTTTCTCGACAAAGGAGCTCGCATAAATGCCGGCACTTCCATTGCGCATGACGGTCGCCACAACAATAAGTTAAGAAAATTCGAAATGGTTAGCTAACGCGTCGGATCAATCAATGAGCAGGAGCCGGATCTATGTCAGCGAAGTTACGCATCAAAACCAAAGGCATCGAGATTGAATGGGAAGGTGAGGTCGAATTCCTCAAATCCGAAGTGCCGCATCTGATTGCCTCCATTATCGAGGCAATCGGCAGCGGCTCAATCGATGAAGAAGAAGAGACTGGGGATAATAGGTCTGGTCAAAATAACACCAACGCATCTAACACATTTACAACTGCCTCGGCCGCAGCAAAGCTCCAGGCGCGAAGTGCTTCCGACTTGCTCAAAGCAGTACTTTTAAAACTGCAGATGAGTGATGGCGTCGAACCAGCCTCGCGTGCGCGGATACTTGACGAGATGAAATTGGCTCCGCGGATTTATAGGCCATCCATGGGGAAGAACCTAACGAGGATAATCGACGGGTTACTCGATCTGGGGGAAATAAACGAGCCATCGAGTGGCAATTATGTGTTGTCCCATCCTACTCACGAGCAACTCGTGCGGAGTCTTAGCGCGTGAGCCAACTCCGTGAAAGTTTAGCGCGGCGGGACGTCTCCAAGACCGACAAGTACCTACTGATTGTCGCGATGCACGACGGTCCAATGAAGTCTAACGATATAAGGGCTGTCGCGCGTCAGAATGGTTGGAGAGATGGTTCTAACTCGATCCCCGGCGACTATCTCAAGCAGAGCACGCGCGCGATCTACGTCCCAACCGGCTGGACCATTACTACGAAATGTCGGAAGGAACTCGAAGATCGCGCGCTACTAAATCCTGTCGGCGTCTTGACTCCTGTTACGCAAGCGCTGGAAAAATATCTGACCGATGTTCACGATCCAGATAGAGCTCGCTTTGTTGAAGAAGCGATCCAATGCGTAAAAAACACAGCATACCGTGCAGCTATTGTGCTGACGTGGGTCGGCGCGGCCTATTTGCTCTACAAGCACGTCCTCAACAACAAACTGGATGAGTTTAACGCGGAAGCACGCCGGCGTAATACTAAGTGGAAGGATGCAGCAAATGAGGACCATCTCGCCGCAATCTCGGAAAGCGAATTCCTGAACATCCTTGAGCACATTCGCGTTCTTACCAATGCAGAACACAAGGAACTCAAGAACTGCCTAGACAGGCGAAATACAGCCGGCCACCCAAATTCGGCTTCCTTTGAGGAGGTAACCGTGGGCGCCCACATCCATGAACTCATATCGAAGGTATACACCAAGTACTAAGCGCATACATAGATTGAGCGTACCGATACCCATCCCGCAGCTTGTGATGGGTTTCGCTGATAGATCAACCGATCCTACGCGCTTCCCTGCCCGCCCACCTCTGCTGTAGCCTGCTCGCAGCAAGCGTAGCCCGGATGAGCGCAGCGACATCCGGGATTGGACATTTGCTAAGACAGCGCCCCAGATTTCGCTGCGCTCATACGGGCTACGTCGGCTGACCGCAAGCGACCCTGACCGGTTGCAGCCCGCCCGTGCCCGGCCTAACCATCGCGGATGTCTCCATCTCGCGCCACGCCTCCCATCCGCAAACGGCGCATCCGGCCAGGCGGGAACCGTCTCGTTCGGCTCTCCCGCTGGCTGCGCGCGCGACGGCTGCGACGGTCATGGGCGGCTCTGCCGACTGCGCTCCGCATCGCTGTCCTCGCCACCGCGCTCCTGATCGCCGTCCCCCTCGCCAACCTCGCCTGGCAAATCATCCGCAAGCCGACCGAGCTGTTGTTCTTCGCCGATCGCTCGCTCGACAAGCCGCCCGCCGACACCTGGCGGCACTACGGCGCGCGCTTCCGCGCCTTTTCGACCGACGCGATCACGCCCGAGCTGCTGGCGGCGCTGGCGCAGACCGAGAGCACCGGCAATCCAGTCGCGCGCACCTACTGGCGCTGGCGGTGGAGCTGGAATCCGGCCGCCTGGTACAGACCCGCCTCGAGCGCCGTCGGCATGTTTCAGATGACCGATCCGGCCTTTGCAGAAGCCTCGCGCTATTGCATCCGCGGGCACGCCGTCGTGGCCGATTGCTGGTTCAAGGGCCTCTATGCCCGCCCGCTGCCCAGCCACGCCATCGAGCTGGCGTCGATCTATCTCGACCGCCAGGTGGCCGGCGTGCTGCTCGCAGCACCGGGTGCGACACCGAACCCGCAGCAGAAACAGGATCTCGCCGCCGTCATCCACCTGTGCGGCGCCAGACCCGCCGGGGCCTTCATGCGCCGCGGCTTCCAGTCGATGGCCGGCGAGCGCTGCGGCGATCACCTCGTGGCGACCTATCTCGGCAAGGTCAACGCCATGAAGCAGCAATTTTCCCGCTTGGCCGCAAACGATCAGAACTAGCAGGCCTCAGGCCGGATGAGCAGGCGCAATACGCTTCGCACTTGCGCCCTACGCCGCGTTGACATGGTCGCTGTGCGGCGCCACGAAAGCGATCACGGCGTCGGCGGCATCCGCGACGAACTCCGCGTTTTCGCGAATGGATCGGCATGAATGCCAGACTATCCGCGGCCGGCCCGGGTTCGCAAGATGCCCGGACGCTTCCCACCTTCGATCTTCCGCTGTTAGGATCGCACCATGAAACTCAGCAACAAATCCGACGCCGTCTGGACGTCCCCGCAGGACGAGGAGCTCCGACGTCAACTGCTGGCCGGTCGGAGCGTCAACGAGATCGCGATCCGCACCAAGCGATCGCCGCTCGCGGTGCGGACGCGGATCAAGAAGCTCGGCATCGGAGAGCCCAAGGCGGGCTAGTAAGCAAGAACGGAAATGTTTGGTTTGCCTCAACCACCTACGCCGTCATTGCGAGGAGCGAAGCGACGCGGCAATCCAGAAAGCCACAAGCGAAGACTGGATTGCTTCGTCGCAAGGGCTCCTCGCAATAACGGCTGCGGGTGAATTGAACTCACTGAAGCAAAAAAATCACCGCCCGCAATTCCAGGCCGGGCCGATCGGGGTCTGCGTCCAGCACGGGCCCATGCTGCCGCCATTGTACTGGCCGCGGTAGAAGCCGGGCCGTCCCGCATAGCGCAGATTGCCGTCCCAGCCGTAAAAGCGTGGCGTCGGGTAGATGTACCACGGGCGTCGCGGGCGGCGCGCGTTGCGCAGCACCGAGGCGTCCTGTTTGAACCACGGCGCGGCGTTGTTCAGCGGCTGGTGATAGCCCGGCAGGAAGCCGTAGCCCTTCCAGACTTTGGCGGTCCGTTTCTGTGCCGGCGCCGCCTGCGCGAGCGCGCACGACAGCGACAGGACAGCGGCGATCGAGAGACAGATGAAGCGCGACATCCGGCGACCTTAGCCAGCCGGCCACCGCGAGGCCAGTCAATTCCGGGCGAGCCATAGCGCGGCTCGCTGCCGCCCTTGCGTGCGCGGCCTTCTCGCAGTCAGGCCGCATCGATCAGCATCCGCGGCAGATCGAACCGATCATCTTGTCGAGTTTCGCGTCCTCTTGATCGGCCGCGGCGTTGGTGCCCAGCAATCCTTCTTTTTGAGGGCCGTTGCCAATGCCGGCTGTCGAAAGCGCCGTGCCCGCCGAGTTGGTGCCGGGCGCGGCGGGGCTGGTGCCGGCGGCACCACCGGTCACGGGCATGCCGTAGAAGGCAGAGCCCTGATGCGAGCCCATGCCGCCGCCCCGGGCGAACGCGGCGGAGCTGGAAAGGCTGAAGCAGAGAACGAGGCACAGGACGGAGCGTTTTTTCATGGCTTGTCTCCCTCGGCACAACACAGGATCTTGCCCCGGTGACTCTACATACGCAGCCTGTTGCAAACATCGAGACGGGATCACGGAAACTTGGGTTACCGAATTTTTCCGGCACACCGTTGAACACTTTTTCCGCCAACACTTGAAGGATGCTTGGATGGGGCGACGTCCAGTCACGGAGGTCAGCCATGTCTAGTTTCTCAAGATGGACAGTTCCGCTTTCGCTGGGTCTCCTGCTTTGTGTATCAGGCCCGTACGCCTCGGCGCAGGTCCTCTCGCCTGGTATCAATTCTCCGCCAATTCCGCCGTCGGCGACAGTGCAAATTCAGCCCGCTGCCGTTCCCCGGTACGGCGTCGCAAATCCGCCCAATCTGACCGCAGCGCCGCAGAACTCGTTCAGCGACCGCGTCACGCAATGCATGCAGGTTGGCTCATCCGCCGGACTCGGATCAGCCACCAACGGAATGTACTCGGCGGAATGCGCGAGCCAATAGGCGGAGCGCGCAATAGCGAGGCAGCAGCCAGAATGCTCCTTTGAGCGCGCAACGCGGTCACCCCCGGGCGACGCGCTGCGCGCCGGAATCGCGAATGGCGGACCTGATAACGCCGGACTGCGTGTAATTCCGCGCCACGGCAGCCGGACCGCGCGCGCGATTCCCCGCCTCGCCCCTTTCGTCTACTTCCCCATCCGCCGAGATCTGCGCTAGCCTGCATTCGGGAATCTGCCTCCATCCCGCGCGGATGGAGCAGCACGGCAGGCGATAAAATAACGAGTGCGCATCTGGAGGCTGGCGCTGCGGGATCCCCGCCGCCTCGAAATCGCACCGCCGAGGAAACGACAATATGAAGTGCTTATTCCGCGCGCTGGGCGCGTTCGCCATCATCGCGGCCAGTGCCGGCGGCGCGCAGGCGCAAGGCTGGCCGAACCGGCCGATCCGCATGGTCGTACCCTATACGCCGGGCGGCTACACCGACCTGATGGCGCGCCTCGTCTCGCAAAAAATGTCGGAGGCGCTGGGGCAACCGTTCGTGATCGAGAACAAGCCGGGCGCCAATGCCGTGATCGGCACCGACGCCGTCGCCAAGGCCGCGCCCGACGGCTACACCTTCGGCACCGTGATCGCCGCGCATTCGGTCAACCCGACGCTCAATCCGAAGCTGCCCTACGACACGATGAAAGATTTCACCTACGTCTCGCTGACGTCGGTCGCCCCCCTGATCTTGATCGCGCATCCCTCGTTGCCGGCCAACAACATGAAGGAGCTGATCGCGCTGGCCAAGTCGAAGCCCGGCCAGCTCAACTTCGCCTCGTCGGGCATCGGTTCAGCGGCGCATCTGACGATGGAAATGCTGAAGAGCCGCGAGGGCATCAATCTGCAGCACATTCCCTACAAGGGCACGTCCGGCGCGCTGCAGGATACGGTCGGCGGCCAGATCAACGTGATGTTCGACGTGATCGGCCCGCTGATGTCGCAGGTCACGCCCGGCAACGCCAAGGCGATCGTCGTCACCGCCAAGGCGCGCGTGCCGGCGGCCGCCAACGTGCCGACCATGGCGGAGGAAGGCGTGCCGGATTTCGTCTCCGGCACATGGTCCGGCATCATCGCGCCGGCGGGCACGCCGAAGGAGATCGTCGATCGCATTGCGCTTGAGGCGAAGAAGGCGCTGACCGACCCCGAGCTGAAGAAGAAGCTCGACGACCAGGGCATCGTGCCCGTCGGCAGCACGCCGGACGAATACCGTGCCTTCGTCACGGAAGAGATCGCGCGCTGGAAGAAGGTGATCACCGACGCCAACATCAAGGTGGAGTAGCAACACATCGTCATTCCCAGGGCACGCCGGACCGCGCAGCGGATCGGCGTGCCCCGGAACGACAACTCGAATTACCCCTCGTTTCGCGCCTTCAATATCGCCAGATGCACGAAGTGCAGCTTGCCCCTTACTGCCGGCGTCAGGTGAAACGGATAGGCGTCGCTCAGACCCATCGAGCGGTTGAGTTCGTTCATGCTGTAGGCGACCACTTCCCACAGCGACAACAGCGCTTCGAAGTCGCGCTCCAGATAGGGGTCTTCCAGCGTATGGCGCGCGCGCTCGTCGATCGACAGCGGCAGCGATGACGCGGTGTCCAGCGTCGAGACGATGTGCAGGAAATGCGCGAAGGTCTCAGCCCAGTCTTCCCACGGATGCGAGGTGGCGTATTCGCTGATGAAGGCGTCCGTGTTCCATGAGCGGTCGGACCGGTTATGGTAGTCGGCCAACGCGCCTGCGTAGGCTGCGGACTCATCGCCGAAGATCAGCCGGAACGGGCTGCTCAGCTGCGCCTGGTCGATCAGCGCCTCCCAGTAAAAATGTCCGACCTCGTGACGGAAATGCCCGAGCAGCGTGCGGTACGGTTCGCGAAACGCCGCGCGGCGCGCCTCCCGCACGGCGTCGTCGGCCTCCGACAGGTTGATCGTGATCAGCCCCGCCAGATGCCCGGTCATGATGGTGTGTCCGGCGGTCTCGTGCGACAGGATATCGAACGCGATATGTGCGCCGGACGGGACGGCCAGCGGCAGTTTCAGCCGCATCAGGTCGTAGCCCAAGCGCCTCTTGGCCTGCTCGACTTTTCGCCACAGCGCCAGATTGCGATCCGATCCCAGATTGGGGATCGTCCGCGTCAGGCGGCAGGACCGGCAATAGGGATGGCTGTCATCGGTCGTCCAGTTACAGCTGATCAGGTCGCGATTGGCACACGGCGTCTTGCTCGCGGCGGGGACAATCTGAAGCCGTCCAGCGTCGAAACTGACCGCCGTCCCACATTGCGTACAGAGGCTCTGCTCGAACACAATTCTGGCGCGGCAGTTGGGGCAATTCAGTTGCTTCATGCCGGCACTCTAGGCCGAAACGGCCAGGACGTAATCCACGTCAAAGACGCTGGCTCCTTCGCATTCCATGCCCAGGGCCCCTTGGATCTTCAGCATACGTGGCTCTGGCGCGAATGGTAGCTGATTGCTACTTTCAAGACACTCCGCGAGGGCCACAAACCATGAAGAATGACGCAACCACCAGCAGCGTCTCCCCTTCCCGACTGATCGACGCAAGGATCAAGGAACTCGACGACTGGCGCGGCAAGACGCTCGCGCATGTCCGCGCCCTCATCAAGCAGGCCGTTCCCGAGGTGGTCGAGCAATGGAAGTGGCGCGGCGTGCCGGTGTGGGAGCACGACGGCATCATCTGCACCGGCGAAACCTACAAGAGCGCCGTCAAGCTGACCTTCGCCAACGGCGCTTCGCTTGCGGATCCGTCCAGACTGTTCAACGCGAGCCTGGAAGGCAACACCCGCCGCGCAATCGATCTGCATGAGGACGATGAACTGGACGAGGAAGCGTTCAAGACGTTGATACAAGCCGCGGCGGAGTTGAACGGCAGGAAGGCGCGCAAGAAAGCCTAGCAGATCTACACGCTGTGGCGCGGCCGTGCGATCTCGCCGCGCACAGTAGCGACGCCCATCTCGAAGCTGTCGGCGATGCGCCTGGCGCGCTGGATGATCCCCGCGGCGACATCGGCGCTGAAGATCTCCCGTGCGGTGGGCTCAAACAGCGCCAGCCAGCGGTCAAAATGCGCGGATGTCAGCGGCAGCATCAGATGCGGCCGCATCGGACGGCCGTCATAGCGACCGGTCCGCAGCAGCATCGACGACCAGAAATCGGAAATCTGGCTGAGGTGATGCTCCCAGTCCGCCACCGCGTGATCGAAAATCGGCCCGATCAGCGCGTCCTCGCGGGCACGGGCGTAGAAGGTCCGCACCATCAGCGCGATCGATTCCTCGGTGATCTCGGGATGCACGGTGGCGGGGATGGCGGCTGAGGGGGTCTCGGTCATACCGGTGATGTAGGCTGTACGCCCCTGTCCCACAACCGGGCAGATGCGCGTGGCCGGGATACCTGCCTTGAAACCCGCGCCGGCCATCGCTTCGCCACATGGCTGGACGCTGTACTGCACCCTTGCCAATTCGCCGCCGCCGTGAAAGCACGTGCGCTCCAAACGCCGCGTCTTCGCGGCGGCCTCTGCCAGGATCTTTGTCAGGATAGTTTGCCATGATCACCCGCCTCTCGCTGCCCAAAGACAAGATCCGCATCCTGCTGCTGGAAGGCATCAACGACAGCGCGGTCACGATGTTCGCCGACAACGGCTATACCTCCGTGGAACGCCTGCCCAAGGCGCTGTCGCGTGCCGCCCTGATGGAGGCCGTCAAGGGCGTGCATCTGCTCGGCATCCGCTCGCGCAGCAACGTCACGGACGAAATCCTCGAGGCCGCCGACCGGCTGCTCGCGGTGGGCTGCTTCTCGGTCGGCACCAACCAGATCGATCTCGACGCCGCGCGCCGCCGCGGCATCCCGGTGTTCAACGCGCCGTTCGCCAATACCCGCAGCGTCGCTGAACTGACCATCGGCGAGATCGTGATGCTGCTGCGCCGGATCGTGCCGCGTTCGGTCGCGGCGCATGCCGGCGGCTGGGACAAGTCGGCCGATGGCAGCCGCGAGTTGCGCGGCAAGACGCTGGGCATCGTCGGCTACGGCAATATCGGCTCGCAGCTCTCCAACCTCGCCGAATCGATGGGCATGCGCACGGTGTTCTTCGACCTCACCGACCGGCTGCGCCACGGCAACACCGAGCCGACCGCCAGCCTCGACGAGTTGCTGGCGATAAGCGACGTCGTCTCGCTGCACGTGCCGGAAACACCGCAGACCGCCGGCATGATCGGCGCCCGCGAGATCGCGCTGATGAAGGACGACGCCTGCCTGATCAACAACAGCCGCGGCAATGTGGTCGACCTCGACGCGCTGGCCGCGGCGATGCGCGCCGGCAAGCTCGCGGGCGCTGCGATCGATGTCTTCCCCGTGGAGCCCGCCTCCAACAACGACAAGCTCGTGACGCCGCTGCAGGGCCTGCCCAACGTGATCCTGACGCCGCATATCGGGGGCTCCACCGAAGAGGCGCAGGACCGCATCGGCGCCGAGGTGACGCGAAAGCTGGTCGAGTATTCCGACGTCGGCTCGACGCTCGGCGCGGTCAACTTCCCCGGCGTTCAGCTGCCGCCGCGCCCCTCCGGCACACGCTTCATCCACATCCACGGCGACGTTCCCGGCGTGATGGGCAAGCTCAACGACATCGTCTCCAAGCATGGCGTCAACATCGCCGCGCAATACCTGCAGACCGGCGGCGGCATCGGCTATGTGGTGCTGGAGACCGACGGCCGCGGCGTCGATTCCGAAACGGTCCTTGAGGAGATGCGCAACGTGAAGGGCACGATCCGCGCGCGGCTGCTCTACGAAGCCGACTGATTGCATGACCGTCACGCGGCAAGGTGCCGACTTCTTTGCTTTGCTGACGACGAGCTATGCGCGCGCCGTCGGCAGGCCGCTGGTCGCCGAAGGTCAGGATGCGGCGTGGCTGTACAACGACGCGCCGTTCGCCGTGCTGTTGCACAACACCGCGACCGACCCGGTGTTCGTCTATGCCAACCGGACCGCGCAGGCCCGTTTCGAATATGGCTGGGACGAATTCGTCACCTTGCCGTCGCGGCTCTCCGCCGAGGCGCCGAACCGCGAGGAACGGCAGCGCCTGCTCGATGCCGTCACGCGCGACGGATTCATCTCCGACTACCGCGGAATGCGCATCGCCAAATCCGGGCGACGGTTCTGGATCGAGGGTGGCACGGTGTGGCAGCTGATCGACGATGCCGGCCGTCCCGGCGGTCAGGCGGCCTTGTTCACGTCGTGGACCGACGTCTGACCCGGCCGGCCCGGTCACCTTTTTGCACCGTGGCATAAAAGCTGCAACGCTCAGCTTATGACGGGGCATGCGCGATCAGCTAAGACGGGGGATACCTTTGCGGGCTACGCTTCGCGCATGAAGGGCCTGATTTCATGCATGGTGCTGGCGCTGCTCTGGCTTGCGGGCCCGGTGGCTGCGCAGACGGCCGCGCCTTCTCCGGACAGCTTCGAGACGCTAGCGCGGTCGCGCGGCACGCCGGACATTCCCGGCCTCAACATCGTCTGGCTGATCCCCTGGGGACCGCTGGAGAATGCCCGCGACTGGCGCAACATCGTCGTGCACCAGTCCGAGGGATCGGCCGGCTCCGCCTGGCGCAGCGCGGTTGCGCAAAGCCAGCGGCCGAGCCGCCGTGGCGTGACCATCTGGGTCGAGACTGACGGCACCGTGTACTGGGCGGCGGCGGAGTTCGCGGTGCCCAACCACCTGCGCGACGGCAACCGCAACGACAACAAGTTCATCGACAATTCATCGACGTTCCAGCAGGTCGATAATGACAGTTCGATCGGCGTGGAATTCGTCGGCAACTATCCCAATGTGCGCCGCCCGGTCACCGAGGCGCAGGTCGCCGCCTGGCGCATTCTGGTCCGCGTGCTGCAAATTCGCTACGACATTCCGAGCGAGCGCGTGTTCGCCCACAACTGGGTCGATTACAAGGATTCGCGCTATTGCGAGGGCTGCGACCTCGCCAAGCTGGCGCGCACCCAGGGCGTCGAGACCGCACAGCGGATCGACAGGGATCGGTGAAGTCTCGGTCGGAGGGTGGGGCAAAGGCGCACTTGCGCCGTGCCCACGCGTTTTCCAGCGCAATATAAAGCGCGTGGGCACGTCTCGCTGCGCTTCGCGCGGCCGAGACTTTGCCCACCCTACGGCCGAGAGTAAGTGGCCGCCGCTTACGTCCCGACGCGCAACGCGGCGTGCTGCTTGCGTAGATAGGCGATCACCGACATCGCGGTGATGCGGCCGGTCTTGGGATTTTCCGAGGGGATGTTCTCGATGGTCATCGAGAATCGCGCGGAATCCGAATCCACTTCGACGCGATGCACGTTGCGCGTCACCGTGGGATCGGCCCAGATCTCCACCCGGGTGCGGTCGGGCCCAAAGCCGGCCAGCGATAGCGCGACGGCCACATTGATGTTCGCCGGAAACCCTTTCGCCGCCTCGCGCGCGCTGCCCTCGAAAACCCGCAGCGGCTCGGTGATGCCCTGGATGTCGATGTTGTTCGCGACGATGTAGGGCGCGCCGGCGAGGCCGCCCGGCGGCTTGCGGGTCACCATGCGTACCGAATGGATCTCACCCTCCGCCGCGGCGGTCATGGCGTCCAGGCCGATCAGCGCCCCGGTCGGCACCACGATCTGGCCGCCATTGGCGCGCGCCAGTTCGATCAGATGTTCATTGTCCAGCAGTCCGCCGGCGCTGAGCACGATCGCCGTCTTGCCGCAACTGACGAACGGCGCCACGATCGACGGCAGCATCTTGCTCGGCGCGCATTCGATGACGATGTCCGCGATATCGGCAAGGCCGTCGATCGGGAGAATTGGCGGCGTGCTGTCGAGCGTGGCCAGGAATGGCTGGTGCTTGTCCGGGTTCTGCACGGACACGGCGACCAGCACCATTCCGGCAATGCCGCGATCCAGCGCCTCGACCACCTTGCGGCCGATCGGCCCGAGGCCGACGACGGCGACGCGCGCCGGGGTTCGTATCGTGTCCCCCAACGGGTTCATCGGCTGGCGTCCAGTTATCGGTTGCGCGTTATTTCTTGGCTTTTTTCGGTGCGGCTTTTTTCGCTACCGGTTTTTTCGCCGCAGCTTTTTTTGCGACGGCCTTTTTCTCCGGAGCCTTGTTCTCGATGGAGGCGACTGCCGGCGCCTCCTCGACGCCAGACACTTCCTCGGCCGCCTCGGCCTTCACTTTGGCGGCGGGCTTGGCTTTCGCTGCAGCAGGCTTCGGCTGATCGACCGGCCTGGCGGTCTCCTGCTTCAGGCGCCGCTGCTCGGCTTCGAATTTGGCTTCGCGCATCTGGCGCAGCGCATCGGCACGCGGTGTCGGGTTGGCCATGGCGATCTCTCTGGACACGAATCGTCGAAGTTTTCGTTTAACACCAAAGAACGCGGATTAATCCAGCAAAAACAACAATCCACAAGGGCGCGGCGCCTTGGCGCAGCAGGAACGTTTGCCGCCACCGACCGTTTCCAGGCAGGTCCGGTTTCGGCATTCAGGGAGAGCGACGATGGCGGAAGACGAAACGGTCAGCCTGATCGGCAGCGACAAGGTGCAGGGCACCGCGGTGTTCGACGCGGACGGCAACAGGATCGGCGCGATCGAACGCGTGATGATCGAGAAGACCAGCGGGCGGGTATCCTACGCCGTGCTCAGTTTCGGCGGCTTCCTGGGGATCGGCGACGATCACTATCCGCTGCCGTGGCCGTCGTTGAAATACAACACCGAGCTCGGCGGCTACCAGACCATGATTACCGAAGACCAGCTCAAGGGCGGGCCGAAATACGCCCGCACCGATGATTGGAATTGGGCCGACGCGACGCGCACCAAGGGTCTCGACGACTATTACGGGGCAGCTATTTAGTTTTGGGATGCGGGACGCCGCGCAGCGGCCCTGATTTTCACTTTTCGGTATGGTAGACGGACCCATCCAACCGGTCGAGCATCCCCTAGGCTCGCCCTTCAGGAGGTCCGGTGTCCCATCGCTTTACCCGACGTCAGTTTGCGACCGCCACCGGCGCCGTGGCACTTGGCGTTAGCGCCCTGCCCGCGGCATCCGCTGCAGCAAATCCTGTCGCCGCCCCAGTGCACCGCAATTTCCCGAGGGATTTCGCATGGGGCACCGCGACTTCGGCCTATCAGATCGAAGGCGCGGTGAACGAGGACGGTCGCGGTCCGTCGATCTGGGACGCCTATGCGCATACGCCCGGCAAGATCCGCGACGGCAGCAATGCCGACCACGCCGCCGACCATTATCGCCGCTACAAGGAAGACATCCAGTTGATGAAAGCGCTGGGCGTCAACGCCTATCGCTTCTCGATTGCCTGGCCTCGCATCTTCCCGCAAGGCACCGGTGCGGCGAATCCGAAGGGCCTGGATTTCTACAACCGGCTGATCGACGAGTTGCTGGCCAACGGCATCGAGCCCTATGCGACGCTGTATCACTGGGACTTGCCGCAGGCGCTGCAGGACCGCCTGGGCGGATGGCAATCGCGCGACACGGCGAAGGCCTTCGGGGACTACGCCGGCTACGTCGCGCAGCACCTCACCGACCGCGTCAGGAACATCTTCACGATCAACGAATCCGCGACCTTCATCGATTTCGGCTATGGCGCCGGCCCGGTCGAGATGGCGCCGGGGGTCAAGCTGCCGCAGGCCGGGCTCAACCAGGTCCGCCACCACGTCGCGTTGGGCCATGGCCTGGCGGTGCAGGCGATCCGCGCCAACGGCCGCGCCGGCACCCAGGTCGGTCCCGCGGAAAACATCGTCGCCTGCGTGCCCGCCATCGAGACGCCGGCCAACATCCGGGCGTCGGAGATCGCAACGCGCGAGATGAATGGCGGCTATCTCACGGTCATTCTCGAAGGCCGATACACCGACGGCTTCCTGGCTTATGCCGGCAAGGACGCCCCGGTGTTCACCGCCGAAGACCTCAAGATCATCTCGTCGCCGGTCGATTTCGTCG
>NZ_JAQGJT010000146.1 GCF_028290495.1 Tardiphaga sp. | reverse complement strand
GCCGCTCGAAATCGAGCCCAAGGCGGCGGCGCTATTGACGCCGGAAAACCGCGAATTGATCGGCCGGCTTCGGCTGGCGCTGGAAGCGGTGACGCCGTGGAGCGCGGAAGCCACCGAGGCGGCAATGCGCGCCTTCGCGGAGCAGAACGGCCTCAAGCTGGGCGGCGTGGCGCAGCCGCTGCGGGTGGCGCTGACCGGCAAGACAACATCGCCCGGTATCTTCGACGTTCTGGCGGTATTGGGGCGGCAGGAATGCCTCGCGCGGCTGGCCGACCAGGCCGCTATTTAGCATAGCTGCAGGTCGAGTCGGTCCGTCTTGCAGCGCACACTGCAATGCGATACCCATTTGGCGAAGCCTGAGGCATATCCGGCCGGCCCCGCCATCTCCCGATGGCGCCGATCGACCGGCCCTCTCAACGATCTCATCGGGGACCACGCGATGGACGCAAAAATCAATTCCAAATCCGCAACGCTGACCGTCGATGGCAAGAGCTTCGACTTCCCGATTCTGAGCGGGACCGTCGGACCTGATGTCATCGACATCGGCAAGCTCTACGCCCAGTCCGGCCTGTTCACCTACGATCCCGGTTTTACCTCGACCGGCAGCTGCCAGTCGAAGATCACCTATATCGACGGCGACGCCGGCATCCTCGAATATCGCGGCTACCCGATCGAGCAGCTCGCAGGTCACGGCGACTTCCTTGAGACCTGCTACCTGCTTTTGTACGGCGAACTGCCGACCAAGGCGCAGAAGCTCGACTTCGACACCCGCATCACCAACCACACCATGGTTCACGAGCAGATGGCCCGGTTCTTCCAGGGCTTCCGTCGCGACGCGCATCCGATGGCGGTGATGGTGGCTTCGGTCGGCGCGCTCGCCGCGTTCTATCATGACTCCACCGACATCAACGATCCCAAGCAGCGCATGATCGCGTCGATCCGCATGATCGCCAAGATCCCGACGCTGGCCGCGATGGCGTTCAAGTACACGATCGGCCAACCGTTCGTGTATCCGACCAACTCGCTCGATTTCGCATCGAACTTCTTGAAAATGTGCTTTGCGGTGCCTTGCGAGGACTACAAGGTCAACCCGGTGCTGGCCAAGGCGCTCGACAAGATCTTCACGCTGCACGCCGACCACGAGCAGAACGCCTCGACCTCGACCGTGCGCATTGCCGGCTCGTCCGGCGCCAACCCGTTCGCGTGTATCGCTGCCGGCATCGCCTGCCTGTGGGGACCCGCACATGGCGGCGCCAACGAAGCAGCGCTGGCGATGCTTGCCGAGATCGGCACCGTCGACAAAATTCCCGAGTTCATCGCCAAGGTAAAGGACAAGAATTCCAGCGTCCGCCTGATGGGCTTCGGTCATCGCGTCTACAAGAACTACGATCCGCGCGCCAAGATCATGCAGGAGACCTGCCATGAAGTGCTGGCCGAGACCGGTCATGGCGGCGACGAGATGCTGGCTGTGGCGATGGAACTGGAGAAGATCGCGCTGAGCGACCAGTACTTCATCGACCGCAAGCTGTACCCGAACGTCGATTTCTATTCGGGCATCACGCTGAAGGCGATGGGCTTCCCGACCTCGATGTTCACTGTGCTGTTCGCGGTTGCCCGCACCGTCGGCTGGATCAGCCAGTGGAGCGAGATGCTGGAAGACCCGCAGCAGAAGATCGGCCGTCCGCGCCAGCTCTACACCGGCGCCGCCCGCCGCGATTACGTCGATATCGCCAAGCGCTAAACGCGTACTTCAGGATTCAAGTTACAGATCGGCGGACCGGAAACGGTCCGCCGATTTGTTTTGGAAGGGATGCAAACAGGAGCGAGACATAGCGCACCTGTCGTCGCCCGCGAAAGCGGGCAATCCAGTAAACGGCGCAGCTAAAGTTCGTGCACTATCGTTCCGGCTTACTGGGTCGCCCGGTCAAGCCGGGCGATGACAGCGGTGAGTGCTTCAGCATCCCGATCACGATCTCCGCAGCACCAATGCTCGGTGAGGTCTTGCCGGTGGCCATGATGGCATCGAGCCCGGCAAAGGCCTCGACCTGGCGCTGCCGCAGCGGCGTGTCGGCAAGCACGTCGCGCAACGCCGGCGCGAGGTTTTCCGGTGTGCAATCCTGCTGGATATATTCCGGCACGACATTCTCGCCGACCACGAGGTTGGCAAGGATCACCGAGGCCGAACGGATCACGCGGCGCGCGATCCAGGCCTCGACGTTGCCGCCTTTGTAGGCCGCCACCATCGGTATCCCGGCAATCGCCAATTCCAGTGTCGAGGTGCCCGATTTTGCCAGCGCGGCGCGTGCGATCCTGAACGCCGCACGCTTGTCGGTCTCGCCGACCACGACGCGGGGCCGCACCGGCCAGTCCCTCAGTGCGATGGCGACCGCCTGCTCAAGATGCGGCATGGTCGGCAGGATCAGCTGGAACGCGACGCCCTGCCGGTGCAACAGCCCAAGTGCCGCGCCAAAGATCGCCATGTGGTGACGGATCTCACTGCGGCGGCTGCCGGGCAATACCAGCAGCACGGGCGGCGTGGCGTCGCGGCGCGCCTGCTCCGCGGCATCCGGGCGCAAGGACGCGATCTGTTCGATCAGGGGATGGCCGACATAGCTGCACGGCGGACCGCCGAGCCGCTGATGCGCCTCGGGCTCGAACGGCAGCAGCGCCAGCACGTGGTCGACATAAGAGCGCATGGCCCGCGCCCGGCCCGGCCGCCACGCCCACACCGAGGGCGAAACGTAGTCGACGATCGGAATGCCCGGCGCGCGGCGGCGCACGCGGCGCGCCACGCGGTGGGTGAAATCCGGGCTGTCGATGATCACCAGAATATCCGGCGCGGCCTTCAGCACCGCCTCGGTCGCTTCCGAAAGACGCCTCAGGATCATCGGCAGCTTCTTCGGGATCGCGGCAAAACCGATGATCGACAGCGCCTCGATCGGAAACAACGAGACCAGCCCCTCGGCCGCCATCGTCGAGCCGCCGATGCCCTCAAAGGCGACGTCGTCGCCGAGACGCTGCCGCAGCACCTTCATCAGCGCGGAGCCGAGCCGGTCGCCGGATTCCTCGGTGGCGATCAGGAAGATTTTTCGCGTCACGCCGGTAATCCCGTCACGAACAGGCCGGCGGCATCGGCCGCTTCCACCATCTGCTGCGGCTCGGCGACGATGGTGTTGCCGGCGACGATGGCAATGCCGGCAAGCCCCGCCGCGGCGGCCCGCGCGATGGTCTGCGGACCGAGCGTCGGCATGTCGAAGCGCAGGTCCTGGCCGCTCTTGGGAGCCTTCACCAGCACACCGCGGCCGTACTTGGCACGGATGCGGCCCTGCTCGCGCAGATGCACCACGCGCGCCAGCAGCCCGTCGGTGCCTTCGATGTCCTCGACGCCCACGACATGGCCGTCGATCACCACGGTGGCCTGGCCAATATCGAACGGGCTGAGCGCGCGCAGCACGTCCAGACCTTTGGCGATGTCGGCTTCAGCGATGGCGTCGGGCTGGGCGCGGGTCAGCGATCCCGCGGGCATCAAGAGGTCGGGTGCCACGTCCTTGATTCCCAGCAGGCGAAAGCCGTCCTGTTCAAAGATGCGTCCGATGCCGGTGAGCAGATGATCATCACCGCCGCGAAACGCCGACAGGATGTGCCGCATCGCGCGCAGCGTGCCCCAATCCAGCCGGATCTCGGAGAGCGCTGGCCGCACCAAGGTGCCGATGAAAACCAGATCGCGGCAATGTTCGTTGCGCATCAGGGTCTTCAGCCGGCCGAGCTGGCCGATCGGCACCCAGTGATGTTTGAAACGCGCGACGAGTGCGGGATCGCAGACGCCCTTCAGCGCGAAGAACACCGGCGCGATGCCGCGCGCCAGCAGGACGTCCGCCACCGCGAAAGGCAGCACGCCGCCGCCGGCGATCAGGCCGACCGGCGATGTGACTGCCAATTGCGGATCCGTCATGGCCTGCTCCGCGCCCTGCTCAGAGTTCAAGATCTGCCGTGACCATCCTCGGGCAGGCACAGTGCACGATGCTGGCCAGCGGCAATGAAGGCCAGGATTTCCGCGATCGCAGAATCCTCCGATGCCATCGGCTGCACGCGTACCAGCCGTTCGGCGAAGACGCCCTCGCCATGAAACAGCTTCTGGTAAAAAGAGCGCACCAGCGCGAGGCGCTGCTTGGTGAACTTGCGGCGCTTCATGCCAATGATGTTGAGGCCTTCGAGGCTGGCATACTGGCCGTTGACCAGCGCGAACGGAATGACGTCGCCGCGCACGCCGCAGATGCCGCCGATCATTGCCTGCGGACCGATCCGCGTGAACTGGTGCACGGCCGAAAGCCCGCCCATGAAGACGAAATCACCGATCTCGCAATGGCCGCCGAGCGTCGCCGAGGTCGCAAAGATCACGTCGTTGCCGACATGACAGTCGTGGCCGACATGGCTGCAGTTCATGAAGTAACCGCGGTCACCGACCGAGGTGATGCCGCCCCCGGCCACGGTGCCGGCATTCATGGTGACGGACTCGCGGATCGTACAGCCATTGCCGATGACCAGCTTGGTCAGCTCGCCCTTGTAGCTCAGCGACTGCGGCGGCGTACCCAATGAGGCGAACGGATAGATCGTGCAGCCGTCGCCGATCGTAGTCTGTGCGGTGATGTGGACGTGCGCGATCAGCTTGCAATCGCGGCCGATCACGACGTCGGGCCCGATGATGCAATACGGCCCGATCGAGGTGCCTTCGCCGATCACGGCGCCGTCTGCGATCCGCGCCGTGGAATCGATATTGCTCATCGCAGGGGGTCCCGTATCTGACAGCTCGCAGCTGTGCGAATATGGTGGGTTTTCCGTTGGTTAGCGCGGCAAACCGGAACTGTCTAGGGAGCTTGCGGCGGTCAGTCCGTCAGCATCGCGCCGACGTCGGCGGAGGCGACGATGACGCCGTTGACCTTGGCGTCGCCGTGAAACCACCACATGCTCTTCTTCCGGCCGATGCTGCGCATGTGATATTCGATGGTGTCACCGGGCATCACGGGCTTGCGGAACTTGCATTTGTCGATGGTCAGGAAGTACACCGCGCGCGGCTTCTCGGTGCCCTCGACCGACATGATGCCGATCACGCCGGCGGTCTGCGCCATGCCCTCGATCATCAGCACGCCCGGAAATACCGGACGGTCCGGGAAATGGCCGAGAAAGGCCGGTTCGTTGATGGTAACGTTCTTGATGCCGATGCCGCTGTAATCCTTGCGGATATTGACGACGCGGTCGATCAGCAGGAACGGATAGCGATGCGGCAACGTCTTGAGGATGGTGTTGATATCCACCAGCCCATACGCAATCGGCGACTCGTTATCGATCAGTGAGTCTTGCGTCATTCCCGCCCCTCGTCTTTCGCATCCTGCGAACTCGTATTCGCGCCCGGCGCGCTGTCGCGACCGAGCTTTTCCACCGCGAGTATCTCGCGAAACCATTGTTTGGTCGGCTTGGCGAAGAAACCGCCCCACCGCCCCTTCGGCGGGATGCTGTCCTTGACGCCGCTCATCGCGGTGACCTGGGCGCCGTCGCCGACCGTAATGTGATTGTTGAGCCCGACCATTGCACCCAGCGCGACATTGTCACCAAGCGTGAGACTGCCGGCCAGCCCGCATTTGGCGGCGATCAGACAATGTCGCCCAATCGTGACGTTGTGGCCGATCTGCACCTGGTTGTCGACTTTGGTGCCCTCGCCGATCACGGTGTCGCGCAGGCTGCCGCGGTCGATCGTGGTCCCGGCGCCGATCTCGACATCGTTCTGGATCAGCACGCGGCCGGTCTGCGGCACCTTGAGGTGGCTCGCGGCAAAGATGAAGCCGTAGCCGTCCTGCCCGATCAGGCAACCCGGATGGATCAGCACGTTATTGCCGATCAGCGCGAACTGGATCGAGGAATTGGCGCCGACATTGCAGTCGCGGCCGATCTTGACGCCGGCGGCAATCACCGCCCCGGAGCCGATCACCGATCCCGCGCCGATCTCGACGTCAGGGCCGATCACAGCAAGCGGATCGACGGTGACGTCGTCTTCCAGCAGCGCGGTCGGATGGACGATGGCGGAAGCGGCAACCCCGGTCAGGCCAAAGCCGGACTGCGGGCGCAGCGCATCGTCGTGCCAGTCGCGGCTCAGCGCCACGAAGGCGCCGAACGGGCTTTTGGCGCGGAGCACCGCGATATGAGGGGGAATGTCGCCCTTGAAACGCTCATTGACCAGCAAGGCGCCGGCACGGGTCTGCGCGAGCTGGTCGATGTAGCGAACGTTATCAAAGAAAGCGAGATGTTGCGGACCGGCCTCGTCGAGCGAAGCCAGACCGGTAATGCGCTGGTCGGCCCGGGCGGGGTCGACCAGCTGGACCTTCGTTGACGCGGCGATCTCAGCCAGCGTCAACGACGGCGTTTGCTTGTAGAATGTCGGCTGTGCCATGCCACCCGTCGCGGTACGGCCCGTGATCAAACTCAGAACGAAGTTCCGCCGCCGAACTTGAACTGCTGCACGCGATCGTATTCGCCCTTGGTGATCGGCACCGCGTAGTCGAAGCGCAGCGGACCGAACGGGGACTGCCAGATCAGGCCAACACCGACCGACGAGCGGACGACGTTGCCACTGTCATACTGCAGGCCGGTACAGGTACCAACAGTCGTCTTGCTAGCGGGAACGCAGCCTGCCGTGTTGACTTCGCCGGTCTGGGCCCACGAGGTCGGACCCTGATAGTCCCAGAGGCCGCCAGCATCGGCATAAACCGCGCCCTTGATGCCAACTTCCTTCGGCAGGAACCAGAACGGCATCTGCAGTTCAGCCGACGCACCCCAATACTTCGTGCCGCCGAGCGCATCGCCGGTCGCACCGAGTGCGACGTAGCTGATGTCACGCGGGCCAATGCCGTTCGGAGCGAAACCACGAACCAGGTTCGGACCCATCTGGAATTGGTCGAGCATGCGCAGGTCCTTGCCGACCGTGTTGAGCATACCGCCCTGGACACGCAGCAGGCCAACGATGTCGGCAACCAGCGGGGTGTAGTACTTCGCATCGATCGTCGACTTCAGGTAGTTCACGTCGCCGCCAACGCCGGCGTAGTCCTGCTTCCACTCGATGAACAGGCCGTCGGTGGGGTTCTTGTTGTTGTCGAGGGTGTTGTAGTTGAGCGTATAGCCGACCAGCGAGGTGATGGTCGCGCCGCCAGCCAGTTCCTTGCGGACCGGCAGCGAGGATTCGCCGTCGGCGTAGCAGCCCCAGGTCGCACTGTTTCCCGGATCAAACGTATTGGGAATCTGACCGTTCAGGAAAGCAGGGGTCCGCAGGCCGCTGGCGCTGGAGTTATTACAATTATTGTACGCGGGCGGCAGCGAGATGTCCTGCTGGTAGATCGAGTAACGCAGCTGCAGGGTCAGATCTTCACGCAGACCGAAACCGAGGCGCGGGCTGAAGCCGAGCGTCTTGGTGTTGTACGAGATGTAGCTGTTGGACAGCTGCTCGCGCTGGAAGAAGTCGAGGCCGAGCGCGACACGGTAGTCAAGCAGATAGGGCTCGACGAAGGACAGCGAGTAGCCGCGGGCATACTGGCCGTACTGCACCGAAGCCTTGGCGAACAGGCCACGGCCGAGGAAGTTACGCTCGGAGACGCTGACTTCACCCAGTGCGCCGTCGGTCGTCGAATAGCCACCCGAGACCGAGAAGTCGCCGGTGGACTTTTCTTCGAGGTCGACAACAACGATCACGCGATCGCTGGACGAGCCGGGCTCGGTCGAAACCTTCACGCTTTTGAAGAAGTCGAGGTTCTTGAGGCGGCGCTCGGCACGATCAACCAGCGCACGGTTGTACGCATCGCCTTCCGACAGATCGAACTCGCGACGGATCACATAGTCACGGGTGCGGGTGTTGCCGCGAACGTTGATGCGTTCGATGTAGGTGCGCGGGCCCTCTTCCACGGCAAAACCGATGGAGACAGTATGGGCTTCGAAGTTGCGATCGCCACGCGGACGAACCACGGCGAAGGCATAGCCACGACGCGAGGTTTCGATCTGCATCTCCTCGACCGACTTCTCCAGCGCTTCCGCGTTGTAGAGCGAGCCAACAGCGACGCGGGAGAACGGGCGCAGCGTGTTGCCGTCGAGGGTCGGGATGGTCGACTGGAAATCAACCGAAGCGACGCGGTACTGCTGACCTTCTTCGATCTTGAAGGTGACCAGGAAGCCCTTGCGCTCGGGATCGTATTCGGTGAGCGCGGCGACGACCTGAACGTCGGCAAAGCCGTTCTTCAGGTAATAGCGGCGGATCAGGTCACGGTCGGCTTCGACGCGATCCGGATCGTAGATGTCGCCGGAGGCGAGAAAGCTCAGAACGTTGGATTCGCGGGTCTTGATCACGTCCTTGAGGCGATAGGACGAGTAAGCCTTGTTGCCGATGAACTCGATCGACTTTACGCCGGTCTTGACGCCTTCGTTGACGGTGAAGATCAGATCGACGCGGTTGTTGGGCTGCTCGACGATCTCGGGGACGACGCTGACGTCGTAACGGCCGGAACGGCGATAGATCTCGGAAATGCGCGAAGCATCGGCCTGCACCATCGGGCGCGACAGCGTGCCGCGCGGCTTGGACTGCACTTCAGCGGTGAGCTGCTCGTCCTTGACCTTCTTGTTGCCTTCGAAGGCGACACGGCCAATGACCGGGTTCTCGACCACCGAAACCAACACACGCCCCCCGGCCTGGTTGATTTTGACGTCCTGGAACAGGCCGGTCTCGATCAGGGCCTTGAGGCCGTCATCGAGGGTGCCCTGGTCGAGCCTGCCGCTCGGGCCGGGCCGGAAGTAGGAACGGATCGTCTCGACATCGACGCGGCGGTTGCCCTCGACGGAGATCGACGCGACGGTCTGGGCGAAAGCAGCCGTAGAGACCAGCGAAGCGGTCACCGTAGCGGCAACCGGCATGGCGACCAAGATCAGGGAAGCCACGAGGCCGCCCCGCAATACCCGCAAACCAAACTTCATGCGCAGCGCGCCCTTATCATTCCATCGCCAGCCCGCACCCCTACGAACTGGCAGAATCCCATTTGTTGCGTTGCTTGTAGCCAATTTTACCAGACTGGCAAACGGCCATTCGCGTGGCGATTTCATTTTCATTCCAAGACGTTGCCCTTCGGCCACGTTGCCCTGAAATCGCATCATGACGCGGCCAGATGAAGAATGTCGTTATACGTCGCAAACACCATCAACATCAGCACAAGTCCCAGCCCGACGCGGAATCCCATCTCCTGGGCGCGCTCCGACAAAGGCCGGCCGCGTATGGCTTCAAACGCATAGAACAGCAGGTGACCGCCATCCAGCAGCGGCACCGGGAAGAGGTTCAGCAGCCCGATCGATATCGAAAGTACCGCTGCCAGGTGGATCAGCGCGGTGATTCCGATGGTCGCCACCTGCCCGGAGATCTGGGCGATTCGCAGCGGACCGCCAACCTGGTCGGCCGCCTCGCGGCCGCTGAAGACGCCGCCGATATAGGCCAGCGTGCGGTCAACCACGAACCAGGTCTCCTTGACGCCGAGCACGAAGGCCGCCGCCGGGTTGACCTTCTCGGTGGTCGCCTCGCCGACCGCGGCCGCCCGGGTGATGCCGAGCACGCCGAGCTTGTGGACGTTGCCGAAGCTGTCTTTGACTTCCTTGAGTTCCGGGGTCGCCTTCAGCTCGACGATCGAATCGCCGCGCTTGATGCTGAAGGTCAGCTGCTCGCCGGCCTTGATGCCGACGATTCTCTGCATGTCGGAGAAGCTGCCGATGACACTGCCGTCGATCGACTTGATGACGTCGCCGGACTGGAAGCCAGCGGCAGCTGCGGCGCTGCCGGTTTGCACGGTATCGACCTGCGCGGTGGTGCTGGGCTTGCCGAAAAAGGTGAACAGGCAGGTGAAGATGACGATCGCGAGGATGAAGTTGGCGATCGGGCCGGCGGCGACGATCGCCGCGCGCTGCCCTACCCGCTTGTGATGGAAGCTGCCCTCGCGCTCTTGCGCGGTCATGCTCGACAAAGCCGCCGACGACGGCGTGCTGGCCTCACTCTCGTCGCCGAAGAACTTGACGTAGCCGCCGAGCGGGATCGCGGAAATCTTCCAGCGTGTGCCCAGACGGTCGTTGAAGCCTACGATCTCCGGCCCAAAGCCGAGCGAGAAGGTCAGCACCTTCACGCCGTTCCAGCGCGCGACCAGGAAGTGGCCAAGCTCATGGAAAAATACCACGATCGTCAGCACGAACAGGAACGGGATGATGTAGCCAATCAATCCGTGGCTTAACGTATTGAAACTGTGTTCAAAAAACCCGAGCATCCCGATCCCCTACACGCGAAGCCAGTGGCTCCGTCCCCAATCTACTAGGATGCCTTTGCGGCAATTTGAGGCAAGAGGGTGGCGGCCATTTTTCGCGCGTTATGGTCAACGGCGATGGCGTCGTCGGCCGACGTGAGCGGAGCCAGGTTACCCGCCCTCACCCACGCGTTCATCGTTGCCTCGACCAACCGCGCGATCGCGCCGAAGCGGATCTTCTGGCCAATGAAGGCGGCGACGGCGACTTCATTGGCGGCGTTGTAGACCGTGGTCGCGCCGTGGCCGGTACGCAGTGCGTCATAGGCCAATTTGAGACCGGGAAAGCGCGCGTAATCCGGTGCCTCGAAGGTCAGCGTGCCGATCTTGGCGAGATCGAGCGGCGCTGCGCGGCCGGGAATGCGGTCGGGCCAGCCGAGGCAATGCGCGATCGGCGTCCGCATATCCGGAGAACCGAGTTGCGCCATCACGGAGAAGTCGCGGAACTCGACCATGCCGTGGACGATCGACTGCGGATGCACCAGCACGTCGATCTCGTCCGGGGTCAGCGCGAACAGGTAGGAGGCCTCGATCACTTCGAGGCCCTTGTTCATCATCGAAGCGGAATCGATCGTGATTTTCTGGCCCATCGACCAGTTCGGATGTTTCAGGGCCTGCGCCAGGGTCGCCTGCTCAATGTCAGCGGCGGCCCAGGTGCGGAACGGGCCGCCGGAAGCGGTGATGATGACGCGGGTCAGTTCTTCGCGGCTGCCGGAGCCTAGCGCCTGGAACAGCGCATTGTGCTCGGAATCAGCCGGCAGGATGCAGGCGCCCGCCTTGGCGGCGCGCTGCATGAAGAAATCGCCGGCACAGACAAGGCATTCCTTGTTGGCCAGCGCGATGGTCGCGCCGCGATCGGCGGCGGCGAGCGCCGGCTTCAGCCCGGCCGCGCCGGCAACCGCCGCCATCAGCCAGTCCGAGGGGCGCTCCGCCGCTTCCACGATGGCGCTGTCGCCGGCGCCGCACTGGATGCCGGTGCCGGCCAGAGCCGCGCGCAATTCGTCGAGCTTGGAGGCATCGGCCACCGCCACGAAGCGGGCGCGGAACTCACGGGCAAGCTTGACCAGAGCCTCGACATTCGTATTGGCGGTCAGCGCTTCCACCTGGTACCGCTCCGGCGCGGCACGGATCAGGTCCATCGTGCTGTCGCCGATCGAGCCGGTGGCGCCGAGGACGGTAACGCGGCGCACGCTTGACGCGGCAGCCTTGTTGTTTCGCAGGGGAACAGCACTCATCAGATCACCAAACCATAAGACCGTGGCCGACGCCATCGGCGCCGCCGCGCAAAAGACCGAGCAGCGCGGCTGCAATAACCGCGAACACGTAGCCATCGAGTCGGTCCAGCAGACCGCCGTGACCGGGAATGATGTGGCCGGAATCCTTGACGCCGAACCGGCGCTTCACGGCGGATTCAAACAGATCGCCAAGCTGGGAGACCACCGAAAGAACGGTTGCGAGCACCAGCAGCGGCACGAGACGGCCGATACCGTAAGAGGCAAAACCCGCGGCCACACCAAGGCTCAGCACCAACCCGCCGATCGCGCCGGCCCAGGTCTTCTTCGGGCTGACCCGCGGCCACAGCTTCGGGCCGCCGATTCCCCTGCCCGCAAAATATCCGCCGATGTCGGTGACCCAGACGATCAGCAGCACGAAAATCAGCGCGGAAAAGCCCCAGACCGGATCAAGGCGCACCATCACGGAAGCTGCCAGTGCGACGGCGGCGTAAACGACGCCGAGCACGATCCAGCCGGTACGCTGCGCCCCGACAATTGTCCGCCACTCGATGAACAGGCCGACCGAAACCAGGGTGACGAGCCCAGCCCACAGCCAGCCTCCGGCATAAGCGACGCCGAGCGCGACGGGGATCAGCACCAGCGCGGTCAGCACACGCATCAGGAAATTTCGCAGACCGCGATCATCCGCTGGCTTCGGCGTCGCGTCGTCTTGCTTCACGTCCGTCATGAACCAGTCTTCGCGGCGAGGCCGCCAAAGCGGCGCTCGCGGCGGGCATATTCGGCAATCGCGCCTTCAAGCGCGGCCTTGTCGAAGTCCGGCCAATGGATCGGCACGAAGACGAGTTCGCTGTAGGCGGCCTGCCACATCAGGAAGTTCGACAGCCGCTGTTCGCCGGAAGTGCGAATGATGAGGTCAGGATCCGGAATGTCCGGCGCGTCGAGATACTGCCCGAGCGCGTCCGCATTGATACTTTCCGGGGTGCGCTTGCCGTCGGCGACTTCCTGCGCGAGGCGCTGCGCGGCCTTGGCGATTTCGTGGCGCGATCCGTAATTGAAGGCAACGACGAGATTGAGCTTGGTGTTGCCGCGCGTGAGATCTTCGGCTTCCGAGAGCAGCCCGCGAATATCGGGATCAAGCCCCTCGCGCTCGCCGATGACGCGGACGCAGACGCCGTCGGCATGCAGCGTGGCGAGATCGTTGCGGATGAAGCGGCGCAGCAGACCGAACAGGTCGCGGATTTCCGTTGCCGGGCGCGACCAGTTTTCCGAACTGAACGAGAAGATCGTCAGATACTGGATGCCGAGCTCGTTGGACGCGCGAACCACGCGACGCAGCGCATCGACGCCACGGCGGTGACCCTCGGCGCGCGGCAATCCGCGGGAAGCAGCCCAGCGTCCATTGCCGTCCATGATGATCGCGACATGCAAAGGCGTGGATCGGTCCGATCCATCGGTTGCGGGCGCGGCAGCGTTCGACATCGGTTGGTCCCCACGCATGACATCATGCGCTCTCAAGTCATTCAGGGCGCGACAGGCAGAGATGTTCCCTAACCGTCGCGCCGGCGCGCTGAAGGATCGCGCTAAACCGTCATGATTTCCTTTTCCTTGGCGGCCAGCATCTGGTCGATTTCGGCGATCGAAGCGTCGGTCGCCTTCTGCACGTCGTTGTCGAGGCGCTTCTGATCGTCTTCGGTGATCTCGTGCGCCTTTTCGAGCTTCTTGATGTGGTCAATGCCGTCGCGGCGAACATGGCGTACGGAGACCTTGGCGGCCTCGGCATATTTGTTGCCGACCTTCACCAGCTCCTTGCGGCGCTCTTCGTTCAGTTCGGGAATGCGCAGGCGCAGTACCTGGCCTTCGGTGGCCGGGCTGAGGCCGAGGTTGGAATCGACGATCGCCTTTTCGACGGCCTTGACCATCGATTTGTCCCAGACCTGCACCGACAGCAGGCGCGGTTCCGGCACCGACACGGTCGCCACCTGGTTCAGCGGCATGTGGCTGCCATAGGCCTCCACCTGCACCGGCTCAAGCATCGAGGCCGCCGCGCGTCCGGTGCGCAATCCGCCGAGTTCGTGCTTCAGCGACTGGGTCGCCCCCTGCATGCGACGCTTCAGCTCGTTGATATCGAATGGGGCCATGGGGGCCATGCAGCTCTCCTCTTGAAACCTGGCGGCCCGGACCCGCAGCGCGGCCGGACCGTATGAAAATCAGCCCGCGACGATGGTGCCGCGGCCCGTACCGGTCAAAATGGCGCCGATCGAACCTGGTTCGGCGATAGAAAACACGATGATAGGCAGCGTCGTCTCACGAGCAAGCGCGAAAGCGGTTGCGTCCATCACCTTGAAGTTGCCCTCCACCGCCTGCGAGTGACTGAGCCGCTCGAACCGCGTGGCGGCGGGGTCCTTCTTCGGATCGGCGCTGTAGACGCCATCGACATTGGTGGCCTTCAGCACCGCGCTGGCGCCGATTTCGGCGGCGCGCAAAACGGCCGTCGTATCGGTGGTGAAGTAAGGATTTCCGGTGCCGCCGGCCAGCAGCACGATGCGGCCTTCGGAGAGATATTTGTGCGCAGCAGCACGGGTGAACAACTCACAGACCTGCGGCATCACCATCGCCGACAGCGTGCGCGCCGGCACCGCACGGCGCTCGATCGCGGCTTCCAGCGCCAGGCAGTTCATCACGGTGGCGAGCATGCCCATGGTGTCGCCGGTCGGGCGCGACACGCCGCGCGAGGACACTTCGACACCGCGAAAAATGTTGCCGCCGCCGACCACGACAGCGATCTCGACGCCGAGCTTCTGGGCGGCGATGAGGTCGCCAGCGATGCGGTCGATGGTGGGCTGATCTATGCCGAACGGCTGGCCCCCGGCGAAATACTCACCTGAAAGCTTGATCACGACGCGACGATAGAGCGGCTCACCCATGATGCGATCGCTTCCTTTCGAGGCGGCAACTCCCGGCGTCAAGCCGCCGGGAGGTCTCAGGTCTCAAGTCGTAGTTACTTCTGGCCGCTGGCGGCGGCGACTTCGGCAGCGAAGTCCGAGGTCTGCTTCTCGATGCCTTCGCCGAGCGCGTAGCGCACGAAGCCGGTCAGCTTGATCGGCGCGCCTACCTTGCCTTCGGCTTCCTTGACGGCCTGCGCCACCGACTTCGAGGTGTCGTGAATGAAGGCCTGGTCGAGCAGGCAGACTTCCTTGTAGTAGGTCTTCAGGCCGTTCTCGACGATCTTCTCGATCATCGCATCGGGCTTGCCCTGCTGCCGATACTTGTCGGCCATCACGTCCTTCTCGCGGGCCACGATGGCCGGATCGAGCGACGCCGAATCCAGCGCCTGCGGGTTGGCGGCGGCAACATGCATCGCGATCTGCTTGCCGAGCACGGCGAGCTCGTCGGTCTTGCCGGTCGATTCCAGCGCGACGATGATGCCCATCTTGCCGAGGCCTTCGGTCACGGCGTTATGCACGTAGCTGGACACGACGCCGGCCGAGACTTCGAGCAGTGCGGCGCGGCGCAGCGACATGTTCTCTCCGATCGTCGCGATCGCTTCGGTGATCGCGGTCTCGACGGTCGCGTCGCCGACCTTATGCGCCTTGATGGCTTCGACATCGCCACCGACCTTGAGCGCGACCTGGGCGATCATCTTGACCAGCCCCTGGAACTGGCCGTTGCGCGCGACAAAGTCGGTCTCGGAATTGACCTCGACGACAACGCCCTTGGTGCCCGCGGTCAGCGCGCCGATCAGCCCTTCGGCGGCAACGCGGCCGGACTTCTTCGCGGCTTTCGAGAGCCCCTTCTTGCGCAGCCAGTCGATCGCCGCCTGCATGTCGCCGTCGTTCTCGGACAGCGCCTGCTTGCAGTCCATCATGCCGACACCGGTGGTCTCGCGCAGGTCCTTGACCATCGCCGCTGTGATTGTTGCCATCGTTGCAAGTCCTTTGCCTGTCAGGGCGGTCGCGGCGCGGGCTTTGGCCCTCGCCCTCGTCCGCCACCAGCAATTATCCAGATAGGAAGTTGGCGGCCGGAATGCTCCGGCCGGCGCGTTCGCGTTATTCCGCTTCCGCGGTCATCGCCTTGGCCTGGGCTACCCAGCCATCGGCCCGGCTCGGAAGTCCGACCTCTTCGCCGATCTTGTGGGCGGTGTCGTGATCGAGTTCGGC
>NZ_JAQGJT010000227.1 GCF_028290495.1 Tardiphaga sp. | reverse complement strand
TGCCCCTCGAGATCCCGCACGAGTCCCGCGGCCGATGGCGCAAGTGGGGTCGTTACCGGATGCACGAAAAGGTCGACTGGATCCGTCCATCTCACGACCCGTCGGATCAGGCCGAGCTGGTCGCCGCGCACCGAGACCGCTGGTCCGGTGGCGATGATCGCACGACGGTTGGTCGGCACGGCGAACAGTTCGTCGTGCTCCTGCGCCGGTTTGAGCGCGGGGATCGAGAACTCTGCCCGTCCGGCACCGACCGGCAGCTCCATCCGCGCCGCGAGAACGGACTTTGGTCCCGAGTTCGTGACCACCAAACGTCCGAGCGCCCGCTCCCCCACGACGACGCGGGCGGGCGAGAGCTCAATCGCGACGTCGTAGGTGATGCGGCCGATCAGGAACACGGTGCAGAAGGCGAGCCCGACGAGCACAGTGAGCCCGACGAAGGTCAACTCCTGCCACCCCAGAATGAAACCGCTGATGAGCGTCGCTGCCGCGAGAGCGAGCGCGATCCACCCGGCCGAGGAGAGGATCGCGAGGCGCGGTCGGACCGAATTTCCGACGAATCCGATGGCGGCAGACGCCATCGTTCCACTGCCCGCGCCGAAACGACGCAGGGATGCCCTCGCTCGCGACCCGCGGCTCATGCTGCGCGGTACGCGGGAGGTGCGATGTCGAGCAGGACGCGTTCGATCACATCTTCGGCTTTCACTCCGGCGAAGTCCGACTCGGCGTCGATGATCACGCGGTGGGCCAGGACCGGGACGGCAAGGTCGCGCACGTCATCCGGGGTGACATAGCTGCGACCCGAGGCGATTGCCCAGGTGCGCACGGCGCGGGCCATGCCCAGGGCGCCGCGCATGCTCACTCCGAGCGCGACATCCTTATCGGACCGGGTCGCGACGACGAGCTGGATGATGTACTCCATGATCGTCGGGTCCACGAATACGTCCGCCGCGAGCCCAGCCATCGTCACGATCGACTCGGACGTGATGATCGGTGTGATGCTTGACGCCCTGGCCCGATTGGCCGAGTCGAGCATCAGCGCGACTGAGGTCTCGAAGTCGGGGTAACCGAGCGAGGTCTTGATCAGGAAGCGGTCGAGCTGCGCCTCCGGCAACTTGTAGGTGCCAGCCTGCTCTACCGGATTCTGCGTGGCGATCACCATGAAAGGCCGCCCAACCGAGTGGCCGACGCCATCGATCGTGACCACGCCCTCCTCCATGACCTCGAGCAGCGCGCTCTGAGTCTTCGGGCTGGCTCGGTTGATCTCGTCGGCGAGCACCACCGAAGCGAAGATCGGTCCCGGATGAAACTCGAACCCACCCTTGCCTTGGTCGTAGATCGTGACACCGGTCACGTCGGAGGGAAGCAGATCCGGTGTGAACTGAATGCGCGAGTGAGTGCCGTCGAGCGTGTTGGCCAGCGCCTTGGCGAGCACAGTCTTGCCGGTGCCTGGTACGTCTTCGAGTAGCACATGGCCCTCGGAGAGCATCGCCGTGAGCACTAGCCGGATCTGGTGCTTCTTCCCGACGATCGCCAGGTCGACGTTGTCGACCAACTTGCCGAAGGCGTCGGCGAACCAGGTGGCTTGTTCGTTAGTGATGGGCATTCGGATTCCATTTCTCCGTGGTTCAAAAACCGGTCTGAGTTTGGTTGATCTGCAACCAAGGTCCGTACTTCCAAGGCTCGATGGAGTAGCTGTCGGAGACGGCAGCACCGCACGGCACGTCGATAGCGCCGCTGCCAGCAGTGATGGAACCTGCGATCTCGCCAACGTTATCGATCGAGCCCGACTGCTGGTTTGGAGGGGTGTCCCAGCAGCGGAACTTGGAAACCTGATTCCACGATCCTGCCGGGATGTTCTGCCAGTGATAGGTGACTGTATTCCCCACTCGCGTGACCCAAGTCGTCGGCGGCGGCGGCGGTGGTGGGGGGTCGACGTGACGAGTGGCCGAAGCAACGTACGCCGAGCAGAGCCCACCAGCGTTGCAGGCGCGCACCTGGAACGTGTAGTCGCCAGCCCCCACACTTTGCGCGGAACCGATGGTTCCCGTCGTAGTCCCGGATGCATTTGGCGCCGTCGTGAAGTTCCACTGGTAGGTGACGCCTCCACCACCGCTGTCAGCGACGCCTGACCACGACGGCGTGATCGTTGCCGTCGCGGTCGAGCTGTTGCTGTTGAGCACTGGATTCGTCGGAGCCGTCGGTGTGCCCCACGGAGTGATGGACTTTGTCGTCGACCAGGTGGTTCCGACCTTGTTCGCCACCGCGATATCCACAGTTTGCGGCGCACCATTCTGGCGCGCGTCGAAGATACAGGTGACCCCCGGGGTGCAATCTGAGTGCTCCGTGGTTCCACTCGAGTCGGAGATCCTCACGACGTATCCGGTGATCGGAGTGCCGTTGGTGCTAACGGGCGGCTTGAAATCCACCGCGACCCGGTGAGAGGCCGGGTTGCTGAGGGTGATGTCGGTCACCGCTTCTGGAGCGCTGGTCACCGTGATCGTGATGCGTCCCTGGGCCTGGCGACTCGGCACGTCGCGAGCGTCGCGCATCGTATAGATCAAGCTGATAACGCCCGACTTGGCAACACCTGTGTCGACGGAGATTGTTGAGCCGTTGATGGACTTCGTCGCCCCGAGGTTGTCGCCCTGCCATTCGACGGACTTGAGGATCAGTGCCGAGTTCTTGTCAGCGGCGAATGGGTTGAAGTCGTTGCCGAGCGGCTGAATCGTGTAGTGGGAACTCGGCCGCGCATCGGGGACTAGGTCATCGACAGCCTGAGGGAGTGGCGCCGTCGACTCCACCGCGTTGACAGTGAGCTGAGCCTGCACCGGCGCGAGCGATCCGGAGATCAGCTCGAACTTAATGCGGACTTGAGACGGCACTTTCGCGTTCTTATCGACCGACATCGTCACTTTGTCGCCGCTGAAGGAGAACTGGATCGGCCCCGAGGCCGAAGACGAGGTGATCTGCTTGTAGGTCACCTGGTTGAGAACCTGCTGGTTCGGGTGATGGGTTGCATTCCGCAGAGTGAAGGTCGTCGACTTTCCGACCTCGACGTTGATGGACTGGTTCGCGAAAGTTGGCGGGACGTCTCTGCTCTGCGGGTCCCCGACGTTGACCGGCACCTGGATGGTCACAGCGTTCGGGTCGTTGGCGAGCCCCTTGTCACTGACCTTGAAGGTGAGGTACGTGTTGCCGACGAACCCGGTCTTCGGCGTGAAGGTGATCGCGTCATCCGCCGCCACCATCGTGGCCCCGGCCCGCTGCTGAGGCGACGTCGCCGAGGCCTTGTCCGCGACAGTCACCTTCCTGCCAGAGGGAACCACGACCATGTCGGACAGCGGCACGGTCTTCGCCGTATTTAGGTCGGTTTGGATCGTGTAGCCGCTCTTCAGATAGGGCGGGAGGCTGTCTGCGTACGCGGGCACCGTGATGATCGCGATGGCGCTCAGATGATCCGAGTTGGTCAGCTGATAGGCGATCGCCTGTGGCTCCGAACCCAACGTGACGGTGAGAGTTCCGTCGGT
>NZ_JAQGJT010000070.1 GCF_028290495.1 Tardiphaga sp. | reverse complement strand
TGGAGATCGGCGAGCCGGCCTTGACTGAAAACCAATTGAATATCGACGCGATAGATGTTGGATCCGCTTCCTCGCACCGTGGCGCTGAGGTGGCTGAGATCGTCGCTGATCTCCAGCTCCCTGACGCGTCCTTGGGCCTGATAGGCGACGGCCTTTTCGAACGCCGAACGGCTGAAGAAGGTATAGATCTCCTTCCGCTTCAGTACATCCGAGAGCACGAGTTCCACATCCATGATGGCGAAGCCTTGCTCCATCAGGAGATAACACGCAGACCGGCCTTGTGGCCCGCGTTCACTCCCACTCGATCGTCCCCGGCGGCTTGCTCGTCACATCATACACCACCCGGTTGACGCCCTTGACCTCGTTGATGATCCGCGTCGCGGTCTCGCCCAGAAACTTCATGTCGTAGGGATAGAAGTCGGCGGTCATGCCGTCGGTCGAGGTCACTGCGCGCAGGCCGACGACGAATTCGTAGGTGCGACCGTCGCCCATCACGCCCACGGTCTTGACCGGTAGCAGCACCGCAAACGCCTGCCAGATCTTGTCGTACAGGCCGGCCTTGCGGATCTGGTCGATATAGACCGCATCCGCGTTGCGCAGGATGTCGAGCTTCTCGGCGGTGATCTCGCCGGGACAGCGGATAGCCAGGCCGGGACCCGGGAACGGATGGCGGCCGACAAAAATTTCCGGCAGGCCTAGTTCGCGGCCGAGCACGCGTACCTCGTCCTTGAACAGTTCGCGCAGCGGCTCGACCAGCTTCATCTTCATGAAGTCGGGAAGACCACCGACATTGTGGTGCGACTTGATGGTGACTGAAGGGCCGCCGGTGAACGACACGCTCTCGATCACGTCGGGATACAGCGTACCTTGCGCCAGAAAATCTGCCGATCCTTTACCTAAGGCTGCGATCTTCTTGGCCTCGGCATCGAACACGTCGATGAACAGGCTGCCGATGATCTTGCGCTTCTTCTCGGGGTCGGTGACCCCTTCGAGCTTGCCGAGGAACAGCGCCTCGGCCTCCACATGCACCAGCGGGATATTGTAGTGGTGGCGGAACAGGTCGACGACGGTCTTGCCCTCGTCCTTGCGCAGCATGCCGTGATCGACGAACACGCAAGTGAGCTGGTCGCCGATCGCCTCGTGGATCAGCACGGCAGCCACCGCGGAATCGACGCCGCCGGACAGACCGCAAATCACTTTGCCGGTGCCTACCTGGGCGCGGATCTTCTCGATCGCTTCCTCGCGGAACGCGCGCATGGTCCAGTCGCCGGTCAGGCCCGCGACCTTGCGCACGAAATTGCGGATCAGTTTCGCGCCATCGGGCGTGTGCACGACTTCGGGGTGAAACTGCATCGCGTAAAACTTGCGGACATCATCGGCGATCACCGAGATCGGCGAGCCTGGCGCTTTCGCGACAGCGCGGAAACCTTCCGGCAATTTGGTGACGCGGTCGCCGTGGCTCATCCAGACGTCGTATTTGCCGCCCTTCTCCCAGACGCCGTCGAACAGCGCGCAGTCGTCGGTGATCTCGATCGCGGCGCGGCCGAATTCGCGGTGATGGCCGGCTTCCACGGTGCCGCCGAGCTGCTTGGCCATGGTCTGCTCGCCGTAGCAGATGCCGAGCACCGGCACGCCGGAAGTGAGGATCGACAGCGGCACCGACGGCGCGTCGTGGTCGAGCACCGAGGCCGGTCCGCCGGACAGGATCACGGCCTTGGGCTTCATCTCCGCAAAGGCGGCTTCGGCCTTATTGAAGGGCACGATCTCGGAATAGACGCCCTCCTCGCGCACCCGGCGCGCGATCAGCTGCGTCACCTGCGAGCCGAAATCGACGATCAGAATCTTGTCATGCTCCGCGGCCACATGCGGCGACGGATCGGACTTTGAGGCGGAAATTTTGCTGGAGGCTGTCATAGCGAGGAATTACGCGACTCCCGGCGGGGTCGCAACCCTGAAAAGGCGGCAGATGGCAGCCTTGCACCGCACTATCCCCGTCATTGCGAGGTAAGGGGAAAGCCGTTGGCTTTCCCCTTAGCGAAGCGACGCGGCAATCCAGGGGGCCACAGGCGCAGGCTGGATTGCTTCGTCGCAAGGGTTCCTCGCAATCACGGACGATGGGTCTCAGCCAGCCTTGTTGCGCACCATGACCGAAACGAAGAAGCCGTCGGTGCCGGTGCGCCGCGGGGTCATCAGCAGGCCCTCGGGGCTCTGATATGTCGCCGCGGCAAAGGCCTCGGCCTTGTCCCACAGCACCGAGGTCACCTGCTCCACCGGCACCACCGAGAAATCCGGGTGACGGGAGACGAAGGCGCGGATCTGTTCGTTGTTCTCCTGCGGCAACACCGAGCAGGTGATGTAGGCGATCCGGCCTCCGGCCTTCACCAGGGGCACCGCGCGCTCCAGCACCTCGATCTGGTCCTTGACCCGGACCTCGAGCGCGCCGGGCCGCATCCGCCATTTGGCGTCGGGATTGCGGCGCCAGGTGCCGGTGCCGGTGCACGGCGCGTCGATCACCACCAGATCGGCCGAGGCGTAGATATCGTTCAGCGTATCATCCGGGCCCTTCGGGGTGCGGATATCGCAATTGTGCACGCCCGCGCGCGACAGCCGCTCGTGGATCGGCGCCAGCTGGCGCTTGTCGCTGTCGGTGGCGATCAGCCGGCCCTTGCCCTGCATCATCGCCGCCAGCGCCAGTGTCTTGCCGCCCGCGCCCGCGCAGAGGTCGATCACCTGCTCGCCGGGCTTGGCGCCCGACAAAAGTGCTGCGAGCTGCGAGCCCTCGTCCTGCACCTCGATGGCGCCCTTGATGAAATCTTCCTCGGCATGGATGCCGGGGTTGCGCGCGTCGGCGCCCAGATCGATGCGCAGGCCGAGCGGCGACCAAGGCGTCTCGGTGGCGCCCAGATGCCGGATCGAGCCCAGCACCTTGTCGCGCTTGGCCTTCAGCGTGTTGACGCGCAGGTCGAGCGGCGCGCGGCTGGCCATCGCGGTGGCTTCGGCGACGCGGTCATCCCCGAATACCTTTGCGAGGTAACAGTCGAGCCATTCCGGATAATCGCCGGCGATATGCGCCGGCGCATCATCGGCGGTGCGCGACGACAGAGCGGCGTGCTCGGCGTCCGACAGCGGCTCCGGCGAGAACCGGCCGCCGTCGCACAGGGCGGCGATCGCCTCGACGTCCATCTTGCGCTCTGCCTTGAGCATGCCGAGCACGCGGGCGCGCGGCGTGTCGCTGTCCATGATCCAGGCGCTGGAGGCGCGGCGGCGCAGCACATCCCACACCAGGCCGGAAATCCCGGCGCGATCACCCGAGCCGGCGTAGCGGTGCGCGGTGCCCCACTCCTTCAGCGCTTTCGCGGCGGGCACGCGCTGGGTGTCGATGGCCTCGATCAGTTCGATCGCAGCGGAGAGTTTGGCGGCGGGAGTCATGGCAGTCTTTCAGCAAGGGAAATGCAGGAAAATGGAGGGCGCGCGCCCGTAGCGTTGTCGAGCGAAGTGGATACCGGTTCGCGTTCAGAAAACGCGTCAAGACAACAAGCTCAGATCAGCAGAAGCATGCGCAGGGCGAAGTAGAACCACATCGCCAGCAGTACCAGAGCGCCGGCCAGCCACGCCTGAGAGCGGCTGTTGCCGGCGATATAAATACCGGCGTGGAGGAAACGCGTCACGACGAAAACCCAGGACAGGCAGACCAGCGCCAGATCGATCTTGCGCAGCGGCAGGCCTATCGCGATCAGCGTGTAGAACAACAGATCGAGCTGCGAGGCGTGGTTCGTGGCGTCAGCAGCGTCGCTGCGCGCAACCGCGTCGCGCCGTCCGGTCCAAAAGAACAGCCCGAGCGTCAGAAACACCAGCACGAACACCGGCAGTAGCACCATTTGAACTGTCATCGAGATTTCTCCTGCGGGGCCGGGCCTACGCTATAGACCCCGCCCCGCCCCATGACAATTGAAGCGCGCCGGACACCGCTATTCGTCCCCGTTTTCGCGGGACGAATAGCGGGCTCAAACTTTGTCAGGCCCGACGCGGACCAGCTGCTTGCCGAAATTCTTGCCTTTGAGCAGACCGATGAAAGCCTCCGGCGCGCTGTCGAGGCCTTCGGTAACGAATTCGCGGTACTTCACCCGGCCGTCGCGCACCCACAGCGACATGTCGCGCAGGAAATCGCCGCGGCGGCTGGCGAAATCGCGAACGATGAAGCCGCGCAGCGTCAGGCGCTTGGTGAGGATGTTGCGCAGCATCTTGCCGGCCCATGGTGGCGAGGCGTCCGCCGTGTCGTTGTATTGCGCAATCAGCCCGCACACCGGCACGCGCGCGAAATCATTGAGCAGCGGAAACACCGCGTCGAACACCGCGCCGCCGACATTCTCGAAATACACGTCGATGCCGTTCGGGCACGCCGCCTTCAGCTTCGCGGCAAAATCCGGATCACGGTGATCGATGCAGTCGTCGAAGCCGAGTTCGTTCTTCACGTAGTCGCATTTGTCCTTGCCGCCGGCGATGCCAACCGCGCGTGCGCCCTTGATCATCGCGATCTGCCCGACCGCCGAGCCGACGGCACCTGACGCCGCGGCAACCACGACGGTCTCGCCGGCCTTCGGCTGGCCAATATCTAGCAGGCCCGTATAGGCCGTCATTCCGGGCATGCCGAGAATGCCCACCGCGGTGGAGATCGGGCCGAGCGCCGCATCGATCTTGCGCAGCATCTTGCCATCGACCACCGCGTGGCTCTGCCAGCCGGAATGCGCCAGCACGATGTCGCCCTTGGCGAAATCAGGCGAGTTCGACGACAGCACCTCGTTGACCGTGCCGCCTTCCATGACGCCGTCGATCGGCACCGGCGCCGAATAAGACGGCCCCTCGCTCATGCGGCCGCGCATGTAGGGATCGAGCGACAGCCAGATCGTGCGCAGCAGCACCTCGCCTTCGCCGGGCGAAGGCATCGCGAAATCCTCGAAGCGAAAATCCGATGGCTTCGGTTCACCATGCGGGCGGGCGGCGAGAACGATGCGCTTGGGTGATGCAGTCATGATGGTTTCCCCGGATGTTTCTCGTTGAACGTTTGATGGGCCGACACAAAAATGCGGCGCGCGAAGGTCGCGCGCCGCATGCTCGTCGTCAATATCGGATCAGGCCGTGATCTTCGCGAGCACCTTGTCAAAAGCCTCGGCTGCGCTCGGCAGGTCCTTGAACGCCAGCCCGCCATCGGCCGACTGCTTCTGTGCGACGGTCGCGGTCGGGCGGATTTCCGCGACTGGCTTGCCTCCGTCGAGCATGGTCAGAGGCGCGATGACCTGAAACTCATGCTCTTCGACCTGCTGGTCCTTGAGCAGGAACACGCTGAGCGAAACGATATCCTTGCCACGGCGATAGGAGATGTAGCGATCGATCGCCACCGAGCCGTCGCGCTGCATGCCGCCGAGCTTGGCGTAGCCCTTGGCATCGAGCAGCTTGTGCGACTTGAAACCCTTGACGCCAACCGAGGCCGCTTTCGCGGTCTCCTCCGAGAGGTCGTATTTCTCGGCCATTGCCTTGCCGACCACGGCGAGTTCGCCCGCCATGTCGTGTTCGAACTGCTTGTTTTCGCTGCGCGGCATGCCGGCCTTGCGCGGCTTGTTGGCCTGGCGCTTTTCAAGCTCGGCGGTGCACTGCGCGATGACTTCGGCGACGTCCTTGCGCTCGGCGTTGGCCAGCAGATTCTTCAGATCCGGGGTGGAAAGCGCGGCGACGCGCTCGTTCGTCCAATCGACCATGATATTCAACGTTCTCTTCTGACGATCGCGAGAGGGTTCTCGAAATACCACGCCACACGCCCCGTCTGACGCAGTGGGGCGATCGGCTGCGCCAGTGGCAGCACGCGTGACACGGGAACAATAGCGCGTTTTCGCTCTATTGTGGGGCTATCTTTGGGCAGAAGGCCTGGAGCCCCCTCCGTTCCGATAAATCGGAACGGAGGCTCTAGCTTATTGTTTTAATGCGCTTTCTAACGCGAACCCGCAGCCGCTCCGTTCGAGATCGCTTTAGTTGCCGCCGGGGTAATTCGGGCTTTCGCGGGTGATCGTCACGTCATGGACGTGGCTTTCGCGCAGTCCGGCGCTGGTGATACGGACGAATTCCGCCTTGTCGTGGAACTCGGTGAGGTTCTTGGCGCCGACATAACCCATCGCGGCACGCAAGCCACCGGCGAGCTGGTGCATGACGTTGCCGACCGGGCCCTTGTAGGCGACCTGGCCCTCGACGCCTTCCGGCACCAGCTTCAGCGAGTCCTTGATGTCCTGCTGGAAGTAGCGATCGGCCGAACCGCGCGCCATCGCGCCAACCGAGCCCATGCCGCGGTAGGCCTTGTAGGACCGGCCCTGCCACAGGAACACTTCGCCGGGCGTCTCGTCGGTGCCTGCCAGCAAGGAGCCGACCATCGCGATGTCGGCGCCGGCTGCCAGCGCCTTGGCGAGATCGCCGGAGAACTTGATGCCGCCATCGGCGATCACCGGGATGTTGTGCTTCTTGGCGGCTTCCACGGCATCCATGATCGCGGTGAGCTGCGGCACGCCGACGCCGGCCACCATGCGGGTGGTGCAGATCGAGCCCGGACCAATGCCGACCTTGATCGCATCCGCGCCGGCATCGATCAGCGCCTGGGCGCCTTCGGTGGTGGCGATGTTGCCGGCGATCACCTGCACGGCGTTGGAGATCCGCTTGATGCGGGCGACGGCTTCCAGCACGCGCGACGAATGACCATGCGCGGTATCGACGACGATAATATCTACGCCGGCATCGATCAACCGCTCGGTGCGCTCGAAACCGCCCTCGCCCACAGTGGTCGCGGCGGCGACGCGCAGCCGACCCTGAGAATCCTTGGACGCCAGCGGATGCGCGACTGCGTGCTCCATGTCCTTGACGGTGATCAGGCCTACGCAGCGGTACTGGTCATCGACCACCAGCAGCTTCTCGATGCGATGCTGGTGCAGCATGCTCTTGGCTTCGTCCTGGCTGACGCCCTCGCGAACCGTGACCAGGTTCTCATGCGTCATCAGTTCCGAAATCTTCTGCTTCGGGTCCTTGGCGAAGCGCACGTCGCGGTTGGTCAAGATGCCGACCAGCTTGCCGGGGACGCCCTTGCTGGCGCCGGTCACCACGGGAATGCCGGAGAAGCCGTGCTCGGTCATCAGCGCCAGCGCGTCGGCGAGCATCGCGTCAGGGCCGATGGTCAGCGGATTGACCACCATGCCGGATTCATACTTCTTTACCTGCCGCACCTGCGCAGCCTGGCCTTCAACGTCGAAATTGCGGTGGATCACGCCGAGACCGCCGGCCTGCGCCATCGCGATCGCCATGCGGGCTTCGGTGACGGTATCCATCGCCGAGGCGATGATCGGGATATTCAGCGGAATGGCGCGGGTCGCAAACGAGCGGATGTCGGCGTCGGAAGGCAGGATGTCCGACAGGCCGGGCTTCAGCAGCACGTCGTCGAACGTAAACGCTTCGCGAATTTTGTGAATAACCGCCATCGCCAACTCCATTCAGCGGCGAATTCGCCGCGCTAAAATACCTTGGGATGAGCCAATTGGCCGCCGATGCGATGCATCGTCGTCGAATCGAAGCCCATCGGGAGGGTTGGCGGTGGTCGATAGCATGGAGCGCCTGCGATTCAAAGCGTTTGGCTGCCATGCGCCGGGATTGCACAGGATTTTGACGGGCTACCCTGCCCTGCCGTTCACGCAGCCGTTAGACACCATGCGGCCTCGGCCAATGGCCGTGGCGGCGGCGGGATGTTAAAGCGCCGCGAAGCCCCACCGGAAGAATCGCAAGAATTCTCATGAACAAAGAACGCCTGATCCCGCTGATCGTCGCCTCCGCATTGTTCATGGAAAACATGGACTCCACGGTGATCGCGACCTCGCTGCCGGCGATCGCGGCCGACATCGGCACCAGCCCGCTGACGCTGAAACTGGCGATAACTTCCTATCTTTTGTCGCTGGCGGTGTTCATTCCAGCAAGCGGCTGGACCGCCGACCGGTTTGGCGCGCGCGCAGTGTTTTCGACGGCGATAGCGGTGTTCATGGTCGGCTCGATCGGCTGCGCGCTTTCACAGACGGTGACGCACTTCGTGATCGCGCGCATCATCCAGGGCATCGGCGGGGCGATGATGACACCGGTCGGCCGCCTGGTGCTGCTGCGCTCCATCGACAAGAGCGCGCTGGTCAATGCGATGGCGTGGATGACCATGCCGGCCCTGATCGGCCCGGTGATCGGCCCGCCGCTCGGCGGCTTCATCACCACCTATTTCTCCTGGCACTGGATCTTCCTGATCAACATCCCGATCGGCTGCCTCGGCATCTATCTGGCGCAGCGCTACATCGATCCGATCCGCAGTGACGACCCTGAGCGTTTCGACCTGTGGGGCCTGATCCTGGCCGGGGTCGGCCTTGCGGGCATCGCCTTCGGCGCCTCAGTCGCAGGCCTCGGCCTGTTGCCGTGGCCGATCGTCGTGGGCCTCGTCGGCATCGGCGTGGCGGCGATGACGCTCTATGTGTTCCACGCCCGTCGCACCTCGTCGCCGGTACTGGATTTCACGCTGCTGCGGCTGGCGACCCTGCGCGCCGCGATCATCGGCGGCTTCCTGTTCCGGCTGGGCATCGGCGCGCTGCCGTTCCTGTTGCCGCTGCTGATGCAGGTTGGTTTCGGGCTGTCGCCGTTCCGCTCCGGCCTGGTGACGTTTGGCTCGGCGGTCGGCGCGATGGGTATGAAGGCGCTGGCGGCGAAGGTCATCCGCACCTTCGGTTTCCGCAACGTGCTGACCGTGAATGCCGTGGTCAGCTCGGTGTTCCTCGCCGCCTGCGCGCTGTTCACGGTGACGACGCCGCTGACGCTGATCCTGATCATTCTGGTGGTCGGCGGCTTCTTCCGCTCACTGGAATTCACCGCCATCAACACCGTGGCCTATGCCGAGGTGGAGCCGAACCAGATGAGCCGCGCCACCACATTGGTGAGCGTCAACCAGCAGCTGGCGATCTCCGCCGGCGTCGCGGTCGGTGCGGCCTGCGTGGAATCCAGCATGGTGCTGAACAAGATGTCCCAGCTCTCCGCCGACGATTTCGCGCCGGCCTTCCTCGTGGTGTCACTGCTGTCGGCGGCGTCGGCGTATTTCTTCTGGCAGATGCCCGACGACGCCGGCCACGAAATTTCCGGCCGCAAGGTCATCGCCATCGCCAGCCGCAAGGGTGTCGAGAAAGCCGCCGCCAAGGCCGCCTCCGAAGGCACCGAAGAAGCGCGCGATCAGAAGCTGGGGTGACCTTAGCGCGCCGGTCGTTGCGTCCTCAGAGGTGATCCGACAGTGCCTGCGCCATGTTCGCCAGCATCGGCCCCCATTTCGTGACCAGCATTTCCGAAGTCATGGCGAAAGTGGTGGTCACGCAGTTGACCGACATCCGGGTGCGTCCGTCGCGGGACACCAGCGGCGCGGCGATGCCGCGAATATTGCGACGCCACGTGTTGTCAACAAAGCAAAAGCCCTTTTCGGCGACGTCGGCCACGGCCTGCTCGATCCCGGCTGCGGCGCTGTCCCAGTCATCCGGGCGATGCCGCGCCAACGAGGCGAGAAGCGTGGTTCGCGCTACTGGTTCGAGGGCGGCGATGTAGGCGCGTCCGGTCGCGGTCCGCGCCATGTCGACGGCGGAGCCCACGCTGAAAAAATACGGCATCACCTCGCCGGTACAGCGATCGAGATAGATCATGTTCGGGGCATCCGGCCACGCCAGCGATACGGTGCACCCGCTGGCCGTCGCGAGCCGCTGCAACTGCTCGTGCGCCATCGGCAGGATTTTCATATTGCTCAATAGAGAGAAACCCAGCGTCAGGACGCGCGGCCTCAATTGATACTTGCCCCGCACCGGCTCGTAATCGAGATAGCCCGCGTCCACGAGCGCCCGCGTCAGCCGCGACACCGTGGGTTTCGGAAGCCCCGTGGCGGCTGCGATATCGGCATTCCCCAGAACGTCCCGGTCGGGCCCGAATGCCTGCAGCACTTCGAGGCCACGCAGCAGCGCGCCACTCGGACTGCTGGCATCGCCCTCTATCGCTCCATCTTCCGGCTTGGCCCGTCTTCCCGACATCATTCCTACCTTCGACCCGACTCCCCGATCTTCATACAGGGGATTCGCCGGGAGCCCCCGATTGACGATCAAGAAAGCTTAAGTTAGTTTCATTATACGGAATAGTTGGACCATATAATGAAAAATACCAGTGGCGCCTTGGCGGGCCTTAAAGTCATTGACCTCTCCCGGGTGCTCGCGGGCCCGTTCTGCACGCAAATCCTGGGCGACCACGGCGCCGAGGTGATCAAGATCGAGCCGCCGAACGGCGACGAGACCCGCAGCTGGGGGCCGTTCAGCCCCGAAGGCAGCGCCTATTACAGCGGGATCAACCGCAACAAGCACCACGCCTCAGTGGATCTTTCAAAGCAGGAAGGCCGCGCGTTGCTACTGCGTCTGCTGGAAGGCGCCGACGTGCTGATCCATAATTTCAAGGTCGGCACGCTGGAGCGCTGGGGCCTCGGCTATGAGGACGTGCTGTCCGGCAGGTTTCCGAAGCTCATCTATTGCCATATCACCGGCTTCGGCGACGACGGTCCGCTCGGCGGCCTGCCCGGCTACGACTCGGTGGTTCAGGCGATTACTGGCTGCATGAGCGTGAACGGCAGCCCGAACTCCGGCCCCACCCGCGTCGGCATGTCGATCGTCGATATCGGCACTGGCATGAACGCACTCGCGGCCATCCTGTTGGCGGCACTGGAGCGAGAGCGATCCGGCCTCGGCCAGAAGCTCGACGTCAGCCTGTACGATTGCGCACTGACCTACCTGCATCCGCATGCCGCAGGATATCTGCAGACCGGCGCGGTCCCGGCGCGTAGCGGCAACCAGCATCCCAGCATCGCGCCCTACGAAGAGTTTGCCACCCGGACCGGACCGATGTTTCTCGGCGTAGGCAACGACGGCCAGTTCATCGCCGTGTGCAAATTCCTCGCATGCACCGAGCTCTCCGCCGATCCGCGGTTTGCAACCAACGCCTTGCGCGTGCAGCACCGCGATGCCCTGCACGACCTGCTTCAGGTCGTCCTGAACGAACAGGATGCGGAAGAGCTCAGCACGCGGCTGCTGCGGAGCGGAATTCCGGCGAGTGCGATCAAGGACGTTCCCGACGTGCTCGCCGCGCCGCATACGATCCACCGCAAAATGATTCTTGAGGACGGCGACTACAAGGCGCTGGGCATCCCGATCAAGCTGTCGCGGACGCCGGGCGCGCTTCGGTCGCTGCCGAAACCGCTGGGCTCCGACAGCCGCGATGTCTGCCGCGCCGCGGGGCTGTCCGATGCCGAGATCGACCGGATGGTCGCGGAACGGATCGTGTTCGAAAAGCCCGGGCGCTAGCCGCAAGCCCAACCGATCGCAGTCATCGGGACCATCGGTCCCGGCTCCATTTCACAAAAACAAGCCGAGGAAATCATGAACATCAGTCGTCGTGCCGTCATGGCAGCCGGACTTGGACTTCTCGCCACACCCAAGCTGGCGCGCGCCCAGACGTTTCCCGTCCGGCCCTTGAAGATGGTGGTGCCTTTTGCCGCGGGGGGCCCGACCGACTTCATCATTCGTCTGCTGGTCGATCCACTGGCCGGTAACCTCGGACAGTCGGTGGTGGTCGAGAACCGCGCGGGCGCGGCCGGCAATCTCGGCGCCGTCGCGGTCGCCCAGGGCGACGCTGACGGATACACCATGCTGCACAGCACGGTGGCGATGCTGGCGGTAAACCCGATTCTATACCCCGCCCCCTCCTTCAATCCGATGCGCGACTTCAACACCATCGCTACGACGGCATCGCTACCAAACGTGCTGGTCGTCAATCCGAAGGTAACCGACGTGTCGTCAGTGGCGGACCTGATCACCTTCGCCAAGAGCAAGCCGGGCGGCCTCACCTACGCAACCTTCGGTGCAGGCTCTTCGCCGCATATTCTCGGCGCCATGTTCCAGAAACTGACGGGGATCGAGGCGGTGCCGGTGCCTTACCGCGGCAGCGCTCCCGCCCTGACCGACGTCATAGGCGGCCGCGTCGACATGCTGTTTGACAGCATCACGACCAGCACCGAACAGATCAACGCCGGCACCGTCCGTGCGCTGGCCGTGACTTCCGCCGAGCGCGTGTCACAACAACCCAACGTACCGACCATGAAGGAAGCAGGCTTCGCCGGTTTCGACCTCACCTTCTGGTTCTCGGTGCAGGTCCCGGCGGCAACGCCAGAAGCAACGGTCGCCCGCCTGCAATCGGCACTTTACGACACGATGGCGCAGCAGAGCTTCGCCGATGCGCTGCAACTGCGTGGCGCGGAGCGCCTTGTCGTTCCCCGGGCGGAATTGAAGGACTACGTCGCGCGCGAGAGCGAACGCTGGACTCGCGTCGCAAATGAGATCGGGCTGAAGCCACTCTGATAGGCAAAGCCGCCCCGCCGAGACACCCAGGAGAAATCATGTCCGACCCCATCGTCCAATACGACGTCATCGATCGCATCGCACGGATTACGCTCACGCGCCCTCCCGTCAATGCGTTGAGCCTGGACATGATCCGCGCCGTCGTCGCAGCCTTCCAGCGGGCTGCGGCGGACAAGACGGCGCGGGCCGTCGTGCTGTCGAGCGCGATCGCACGGCGTTTTTCGGCGGGACTCGATCTCGATATCTTGCTGGGCAAGCCCGGCGAGGAAATCCGCGAATTCCTGCAAGAGCTCTACATCAATCTGTATGACGCCCAGTACAATCTGGGTAAGCCCTCGATCGCCGCCGTCGGCGGCGCCGCGCGGGGCGGAGGCATGACCATGGCCGTGTCTTGCGACGTCGTTCTTGCCGGCGTGAGCGCCACCTTCGGCTACCCGGAAATCGATGTCGGGGTGCTGCCGGCGATCCACTTCGCCCATCTGCCACGCATCATCGGTCGGCACCGTGCCTTCGAGCTGCTCTTCACGGGCCGCACCTTCGATGCTGCGGAAGCGCACGCGCTGGGGATCGTGACGCGCGTCTTGCCGGATGCCGAGCTCGATGCCGCGGCCATGTCGATGGCCGCCGTGTTCGCCGCCAAGTCCGAAACCGTGATGCGGATGGGACGGGCGTCGTTCATGCGCCAGATCGATCTGGACTACCGGCGCAGCATTGCCAATGCCGTCGAGGATTTCTGCAACGTCGCGGTGACCGACGCCGCCCAGGAAGGGCTCAGAGCGTTCGTCGAAAAGCGCACGCCGAACTGGAACGAAGCGCCGAAATAACCGGCGCCGCGCCTGATCGATATCTCGCCAGGAAGGCGCGGCGTGCTGCGCTATTCCTCGCCCTGCCCGACGCGCTTTTCGCCGGCCACGCCGCGGAATCCCATCGCCAGCACGTAGCGCTCGGAGGAATCCTTGCGGCTTGAGGCCGGCTTGACGTGCTTCACGGTCGTGAAGTCGCGCTTCAGCTGCGTCATCAAGGTGGCGTCGGCGCCGCTCTGGAACACTTTGGCCACAAAAGTACCGCCGGGCTTCAGCACGTCGGCGGCAAATGCCGCGGCGTCCTCGACCAGACCGACAATGCGCAGCTGGTCGGTCTTGCGGTGGCCGGTGGTGTTGGCGGCCATGTCGGACAAAACGACGTCGGCCTTGCCGCCCATCATCTCGCGCAATTTGGCCGGCGCATCGTCTTGCAGAAAATCGAGCTGCGCGAAGGTCACGCCATCGATCTCCGGCATCTCCAGGAGATCGATGGCGATCACCTTGGCCTTGCCCTGTGCGGAACCGGTGCGCTTGGCGGCGATCTGGCTCCAGCCGCCCGGCGCCGCGCCGAGATCGATCACCGAAATCCCCGGCTTGAGAAAGCGGTATTTATCGTCGATTTCGATCAGCTTGTAGGCCGCGCGCGAACGCAGGCCGTCGCGTTTGGCCTGCTGCACATAGGGGTCGTTGAGCTGGCGTTCGAGCCAGAGCTTGGACGAATGTTTCAGCCTGCCGGCGCTTTTGACGGTGACGTGCAGCCGTCCGGTGGTGTCTTTGGCCATATTGTGGTGCTTGCTTTCGGGTTCGCGCGTTCTCTAGCACACCGGGCCAGAAAAGCCGCATCCGATCAGCCGCCCCCGATCAGGCCGTCCTCGCGCATCATTTCGACCAGCATACCCTCGCGCAGGCCGCGATCCGCGACCCGCAGCCGCGGCAGCGGGAACACGTGGCGGATCGCGTCCAGAATGGCGCAGCCGGCCAGCACCAGATCGGCGCGTTCCGGGCCGATGCACTGGTTGGCGGCGCGCTCCTCGAAGCTCATCGACAGCAGCTTGGCGATGGTGGCGTCGAGGTCGTCATGGCCGAGCCAGACGCCGTCGATGCGGCGGCGGTCATAGCGCGGCAGATGTAGGTGCACGCCGGCCAGCGTCGTGACCGTGCCCGAAGTGCCCAGCAGGTGCATGCCGTCGAGGTCGCCGCCATGCTCGATCGCAAACGGCGCGACGTGCTGGGCGACGTCTTTCACCATCAGCGCATAGGATTCCTTGGTGACGTGCTCGCCGCCGAATTTCTCCGCCAGCGTCACCACGCCGAGCGGGATCGACATCCACGCCCTGATTTCGGGCTTGGCATCTGGATCGGCGGGATCTCGCGCGATCCGAACCAACTCGCTGGAGCCGCCGCCGATATCGAACAGGATCGCACCGCGGCCTTTAGGATCGAGCAACGGCGAACAACCAATCACCGCCAACGCGGCCTCGGTCTCACGGTCGATGATCTCCAGCGTGATGCCGGCGTCGCGTGCCACCTGCGCCAGAAAGTCGTCCGCATTCGACGCGGCACGGCAGGCTTCGGTCGCGATCAGCCGCAGCCGCTGCGCGCCGCGCAACTGGATCTTGTCCCGGCAGATGCTTAGTGCGGCGACGGCACGTGCGATCGCCGCCTCGCTGATCACACCGGAGGTAGACACGCCCTCTCCCAAGCGGATGATCCGGGAAAACGAATCGATCACGCGAAAGCTGTCGCCGGCGGGCTGAGCAATCAGCAGCCGGCAGTTATTGGTGCCGAGATCAAGCGCGGCATAGACGCTGGAGCTGGCGTCCCGGCCGTCGGCGGCCATTCCGCCCGATCGCTGCACAGCCAATCCCTGCGCAGGCCCGCGCGGCGCAAAGCCGTCACGAAGCCGCGTGTCATCCGTCATTCAATCTGCTTTCCGCGACCGCGCCGGTCGACATGGAAATATCCATTCACGGAAAGTTTAGCAGGGCGCGAAAGCAGCGCAACCGCCGCACAGCCCCATGCCCAATCATACATTGTGGCGGGGGGGTCCCTGCTCTATCTGAAAAGCTCCGTTGGGCCGCCAAACCGGGCGAAACCACGCGAAAAACGAAATTTGATGGATTTGGCAATGCAAGATCATACCGGCGCACCCATCGACAACGCCATGGCCATGCAGAAATACGGGGTCGGCCAGCCGGTGCGCCGCAAGGAAGACGACTCTTTGGTCCGCGGCAAGGGCCAATATACCGACGATATCAACCTGCCCGGCCAGCTCCATGCGTGGATCGTGCGCAGCCCGCATGCTCACGGCAACATCCGCGGCATCGACACCACCGCCGCCAAAGCGATGCCCGGCGTGCACGGCGTCTGGACCGGCAAGGATCTGGAAGCGGCCAATTACGGCCCGTTCACCTGCGGCCTGCCGCTGAAGAACCGCGACGGCTCCGCCCTGCTGCAGACCAACCGCAACGCGCTGATGAGCGACAAGGTCCGCTTCGTCGGCGATCCCGTCGCTTTCGTGGTCGCCGATACCGTGGCGCAGGCGCGTGACGCCGCCGAGGCCGTCGAAGTCGACATCGAGCCGCTGCCCGCCGTGACCGACTGCGAAGCAGCCACCCGGCCCGGCGCGCCTGTCCTGTGGGATCACATCCCAAACAATGTCGCGCTGGATTATCATTACGGCGACGCCGGCAAGGTCGAAGCCGCCTTTGCCGCCGCAGCGCATGTAACGAAACTCGACATCACCAATACCCGCGTCGCCGTGGTGTCGATGGAGCCGCGCGGCGCGCTGGCATCCTACGACAAGTCCGGTGAACGTCACATCATCCAGGTCGCAACCCAGGGCGTCGCCGGCAACCGCAACGCGCTGGCCAAGCTGCTCAACGTCGCGCCCGACAAGGTGCGGATCCTGACCGGCAATGTCGGCGGCTCGTTCGGCATGAAGAACATCAGCTACCCCGAATATATCTGCCTGTTGCATGCCGCGAAGGAACTGGGCAAGCCCGTGAAATGGCTCGAGGAGCGCTCCTCGAGCTTCCTGTCCGACAGCCAGGGCCGCTCACAAGACATCCACGCCGAGCTGGCGCTCGATCGCGACGGCAAGTTTCTCGCCGTGCGGCTGAAGGGCTACGGCAATCTTGGCGCCTATATCAGCGGCGTCGCTCCGGGTCCGCTATCGCTCAATACCGCGAAGAACCTTGCCAGCGTCTACAAGACACCGCTGCTGTCGGTCGACATCAAGTGCGTGCTGACCAACATGACCTTGATGGGCGCCTATCGCGGTGCCGGACGGCCGGAAGCGAACTACTATATGGAGCGCCTGATCGACCGCGCGGCCGAAGAGATGGGTATCGACCGCCTCGCTTTGCGCAAGCGCAATTTCGTCAAGTCGTCGCAGATGCCCTATGCGGCGGCCTCCGGCGTCACCTATGACAGCGGCGATTTCGGCGGCGTGTTCGCCAAGGCGCTGGAAATGTCCGATCACGCGGGCTTCGCCAAGCGCAAGAAGGACAGCCGCAAGGCCGGAAAGCTGCGCGGCATCGCGGTCGGCTGTTATCTCGAAGTGACGGCGCCGCCGTCCGGCGAGCTTGGCAAGGTCGTGTTCAACGCCGACGGCACGGTGACGCTCACTACCGGCACGCTGGATTACGGCCAAGGTCATGCCACGCCGTTCGCGCAGGTGCTATCAGCGCAGCTCGGCGTACCGTTCGAGGCGATCCGGCTCGAACAGGGCGACAGCGATCTCGTCCGCATGGGCAACGGCACCGGCGGCTCGCGCTCGATCACCGCCTCCGGCCAAGCCATCGTCGAGGCCTCCGATCTCATTGTCGCCAAGGGTAAGGCGGCGGCGGCGCATCTGATGGAAGCTTCGGAGGCCGACATCGAATTCAAGGCCGGCCGCTTCACCATCGCCGGCACCGACCGCAGCATCGACATCATGGAGTTGTCGAAGCGGCTGCGCGATGGAAAGCAGCCCGACGGCGTGCCGTCGTCGCTCGACGTCGACCACACCGGCTCTGACGTGCCCTCGACCTTCCCGAACGGCTGCCACGTCGCCGAAGTCGAGATCGAGCCGGACACCGGCGTCATCAAGATCGTCGGCTATACCGGGATCAGCGACTTCGGCACCATCGTCAATCCGATGATCGTCGCTGGCCAGTTGCATGGCGGCGTAGCTCAAGGCATCGGCCAGGCGTTGATGGAAGAAGTCAGCTACGACGAGTCCGGCCAGCCGATCACCGGCTCGTTCATGGACTATGCGCTTCCGCGCGCCGGCGACATTCCGACCATGAAGACCGGCGACCATCCCTCGCCGGCAAAGTCCAATCCGCTCGGCACCAAGGGCTGCGGCGAAGCCGGCTGCGCCGGCAGCCTCGCCACCGTCGTCAATGCGGTGATCGACGCGCTCAGCGATTACGGCGTGACCCAGATGGACATGCCGATGACCTCCGAGCGCATCTGGCGCGCGATCCAGGACGGCAAGAAGAAAGCGGCGTAAGCGCCGTCGCATGTCCCGGAGGCGCTGCAGTGCGTAGCGCTGCTGCGCAGAGCCGGGACCATTTCAAACTGCATTGCCCGCAACGACCCCGGCTCTGCGAAACAACACTTCGTGTTGCGTCGCATCCGGGGAACCAGAGAGGGATGCGTCGACCCCCCTACAGCAAACCCAATTCCCGCAGCTCACGCCGCATCGGCTCGGGCATCGCCTCAATGGAGGCGGCGGCGCGGCCGAGGTCCGGCGGCGCATCAGACATCGCGAGATAGCGCCAGCCCTGAAACGGGCGCAGCGGGCGCGGCGACACCGAAAACACCTTCGGCTGCATCCGCAGCCGGCAGCGGTTGATGCCGGAGCTGTCGCGAAACGGCTCGATCGCGACGAGCTTCTGGCGCACCGCGATCTCGCCCTTGATGACCCAGTAGATCGAACCGCCGTCGAGCAGTTCGGCGTCGCGCTTGGGCACCATCCGGGTGACGTGGGTATGGTGCAACGGCGCGCCGCTCTGCTTCGCCACGGCGAGGCGTTCGGCGACCCAGCCTTTGAACTCCTTGATCGATTCACAACCGACGGCGAGCTTGATGAGATTCAGCGACATGTGTCCGAAATGGTCATTGGCGGCGGGATGACAAGCCTCAGTTATCGGCCGCGGCCGGCGGCGGCGCAAGCTGCACGGGGGCGGTCTGCACCGGTGCGCTTTGCACGGGACGCGGCGCCTTCGGCGCGGCAGGCTTCTTCGGCGCGGCAGCCTGGGCGTTGGCGGCCGAGGGCTGTGAACGAGTCGCATTGAGCGGCGGCTCGGGCGTCATGATGTTGACCGGCGGGATCGAGGCTGCGGTCGGGAAATCCGCAGTGGTCGGCTTGCCGGTCGGCACCGACGGCGGCAGGCCGAGGGGGCCGGAAGCCGCCATCGCTGAAGGCTGCGGCATGTTCCAGCCGGGCGCGTAACGCGTGATCAGGTTGTCATAGGTTCGCTGCTCCATATGGGCGGAGATCGCGTCGTGGTTGGTGAGCGAGGCATAGGCCGGGCACGCTCCAATCTGGCAGCTGTCACGGGTCAGCAAGACGTAGCCGACCAGCCCAAAGCGATCGCGCTCGATCGAGCGGCGCAGCGACGCCAGTTCGGGGCTCATCACATTGTTGGCCGCAGCGACGTCGCCATAGGACACCAACCGGTTGAGGCGGGCCGCCGCATAGGAAACCGCCGCGGCAGCATTCTCCGCCGAACCGAACAATACCTTTTCGCAAGCCGTCAGCACGGTCTCACCGGCGAGTTCGTCGAGACAGGACAACGCCGGCAGCGATGCGACGACCGGCGCAGACGCGCTGCCGCCGGCGACCTGCGTCCCCTGCCCGCCAGGCGTGTAGCTGAGGACCGTCGCCGCAGCCGCAACGGCGATGGCCAGCAAGGTGATGACCGTCAGCGCGCCGTTGGCGACGGATTTTTCCGCGCGCAGCAACGTGATCAGCACGATCAGGCCGAAGAAACCGGCAGCAGCCAGCGACAGCCCCATCGGAAAGCTCGGCGAGCGCCAGATTTGTTCGAGCGAAGCCCAGGCAAAGTTCATCGAGTGTCCCCGCTCGTAACCTATTCAGTGTGGCTGCCATGAGCCCGCAATATGCTGATGTTATGGCAGGGCCCGCACTCAGTCCTGCTCAAAGCGCTCGATCACCAGCGTCTCGGCCAACCCTTGTTCCGTCCATTGCCGGAATGCGGGATTCGCCTGCATCGTCTCGACATAGGTGCTCGCAGCCGGCGTCAGTTCGATCGCATAAGTCAAAAACCGGTGCACCACCGGCGCATACATCGCATCCGCTGCCGAGAATTCGCCGAACAGATACGGCCCGATCTGGCCGTAGCGCGTGCGGCACTCGGCCCAGATATCTTGAATGCGCGCAATGTTGGCTTTCGCGTCATTGGATAGCGGCTTCGCCCTGACCGGCCGGTGCAGATTCATGCCGCATTCGTTGCGCAGCGCCATGAAGCCGGAATGCATCTCTGCCGAGATCGAGCGCGCATGCGCGCGGCTGGCGCGGTCCGCGGGCCACAGCTTCGCATCCGGAAAACGCTCGGCGGCATATTCGATGATCGCCAGCGAATCCCACACCGCGACGTCGCCATCCATGAGGGCGGGCACCTTGCCGGACGGGGTGAAGCCGAGAATGCGCTGCTTGTCCTCCGCATCGGTATAGAGCGGGATCATCACCTCCTCGAAAGCGATACCGCAGCCCTTCAGCGCGATCCACGGCCGCATCGACCACGACGAATAGTTCTTGTTACCGATCACCAGCGTCAACGTCATCTGCCACTCCCCTGCGGCCGCAAGGTGCCACGCATGCAGCGCTGCAATCAAGTCGCCCGCACCGGCTGGTTGCCGCGACTCTGCATGCGTGACAAAATCGAAACTTCTCCAATGGGTGTGGCATGATCGATTATTCCTGGATTGATGTGGTGGCCGTCGGGTTTTTCATTCTCGAATGGACGACCTATGCGATCACGCTGGAGCATACCGCCTATGGCCGCGACAGCCTGTCGGCGCGGATGAACGTCTACCGCGAGGTCTGGATCCGCCGCATGTTGGAACGCGAGGCGCGCATCGTCGACACCCACATCATGACCTCGCTGCAGAACGGCACCGCGTGGTTCGCCTCAACCACGCTGATCGCGATCGGCGGATCGCTGGCGCTGCTGCGCGCCACCAACGAGGTGATGCCGATGCTGCAAAGCCTGCCGATCGGCTTCAGCGCCGCGCCCGCAATGTGGGAAATCAAGTGCATCGGCCTCGTGCTGATCTTCGTCTATGCGTTCTTCAAATTCGCCTGGTCGTACCGGCTGTTCAACTATGTCGCGATCCTGATCGGCGCGACGCCGCCGGCTGCCGAGCGCGACACGCCGGAGGCCGAGGCCCATGTGATGCGCACCACCCAACTGTTCGGCGCGGCCGCGCGGCATTTCAACCGCGGCCAGCGCGCGTTCTTCTTCGCGCTCGGTTATCTCGGCTGGTTCGTCAGCCCGTGGGTGTTCCTGGTCTCCACCGCCGCGGTGGTGATCGTGACCTGGCGCCGGCAGTTCGCCTCCAACGCCTGGCGCGCCATGGCGCCGTCCTAAAGCGTCAGCCGGCGAAATCCTGCGGCGTGAAGACGAGATCGAGCACCTGCCATTCCGGATATTTGTCGGCCGGCAACATCCCATAAGGCTGGCACGCCTGCAGCGCCTTGATCGCCGCCTGCATCAGCAGCGGCCCCTTCATCGACGCGCTGGCCTCAATCAGCGTCGGCGCCGACTTTAACCGGCCATCCGGTGCGAAGAAGGCGCGCAGCACGATCCGCACCTTGTCGGTGCGCGCGACCTCGCCTGGCAAAGCCGAGCAGGATCGCAGATGCCGGCGGAACGCATTGATATCCAGCGCATCGATATCGGCCGCGGCGGTTGCCAGCGAGCCGCCATTGCCGTCCGGCAGGCCAAGCTGCACGCCGTATTTGACCGTGATATCCGGCTCTGCCACCGGCGGCGGGGGCGCTTCCGGCGCGGGCTGAAGCGCCGCCTGTTGCTGCGCTGGCGGCGGTGTGGGCGGCTGGCTCGCGGGCTGTACGGATGCCGGCGGAGCAGCCGGCGACGGAACCGCGGCCGCAGTCGGTGGAGCCGCCTGCTGCGCGGCTTGCGGCGGCGTCTGCGGCGGTGGTTGCTTCTGAGCCTCGGGCTGAGCCTTCTTGTCGTCGAGCGTCGGCTTGTCCAGATCGGGCAGCCTGAATTCCGGTTTCGGCGGCTGCGGCTTCGGTGGCTCAGATGCGGGCGGTGGCACTTCCGCGGCCTTCTCGATCGCCGCGACCTGCTGCGGCGTCACCACATCGACGGCGATATTCTCCGTCACCGACGGATCGAACGGCCGCGCGTCGGCGAAATAGACGCCCACCGCCAGAGCGAGATGGCCTATCACCGAAACAATGATGGCCGCGCGGATGAGATGTCGTGGTTCCATGACGATCGAAGGGGCTCTTCAACGCAAACGCAGGTGTTACCCGAGCATAACGCCGACCACCGCATTGTACCACGCCTTGCGCGCGCCGGACCGATACGGCAAGGCATGTGGATGTCCGAACCTCAGTCCCCCGATTCCCCGACCATCGCTTCCTCGCTGGAAGATTCCATTCTCGACGTGCTGTCGCGCGGCAGCGGCACGCTGAGCGCGCCGGAAATCGCGCACGCGATCACGCCCGAGGGCGACTGGCATTCCCTGCTGATGCCGATCCGCCGCGCTGCGGTGCAGCTGGCGCTGGCCGGCCGGCTGGTGATCTACCGCAAGGGCAAGCCGGCCGATCCCAATGATTTCCGCGGCGTCTATCGCCTCGGCCTGCCGCGGCAAGACTGATCAACGCCTGATCAGCGCTTGATCGGTCCGGGAAACAGCACCGAGCTTCGGCCGGTCAGCCAGTAGCCGACCAGCCCGATCCATTCATGGACCGCGTTATCGGTGCGCCCGAGGCCGGTGCTGAGCAGGTCGAACGGCATGCCGGCATCGCGCCAGCCGCGCGTCCGCCAGTCCACCGGATAGGCCTCGACGTCGAAGCCGGCGGCGCGGAATGCGCCGATCGAACGCGGCATGTGGAACGCCGACGTCACCAGCAGCCAGCGCTCGCCGGGCTTCGGCATCAGGATGCGTCGCGTGAAGACGGCGTTCTCGTCGGTGGTGCGCGAGGCGCTTTCCAGCGTGATGCGGTCCGCAGCGATGCCGAACCTCTGCAGCCATTCGCCAGCGATCGGAGCCTCCGACAGCGGCTCCTCAAACAGGTTGCCGCTGCCGCCTGAGAATACGATGCGTGCCTTGGGAAAGCGCTTCGCCAGTTCGACCGTATTGGTCAGGCGCTCGGCGGTGCCGTTCATCTCGACGGTGCCGCGCGCGACCGAGACCTCCTGATCGATCGAGCCGCCGAGCACGATGATGCCGTCGGGATCCCGGCCATCCGACTGCCACGCCGGAAACCGCTCTGTCAGCGACAGCGTCAACACGTTGCCGGCTGGCGAATAGCCGAACACCAGCAGCATCAGGATGCCAAAGGTCAGCGTCAGCGATCCCGCGCGCTGGCGTTGCAACAGCAACAACAGCGCACCGATGGCGCATACCGTTGCGATCGTGTTGGACGGCGTGGTGAAAAAGCCGAATATCTTGGACAGCGCAAAGAACATGGGACCGGCCGGTTGCGGAATGGACACCCTGCATGGGCGATCCCGGCCACAAGATCAATCGGCAGCATTCAATCCCACTTCGGCGAGAAGCCGAAATCGGTGAGCCGGCCGCGGGCCGTAGCCATCGCGGAAATCTCGTTCATGTCGGCATCACCAAGCGCGAAATCGAAGATCTCGATGTTTTCGGACAGCCGTTCGATCTTCGACGTGCGCGGAATCGCGACCACGTTCTGCTGCACCAGCCAGCGCAGGCAGACCTGCGCGGCGGACTTGCCATAGGACGAAGCGATCCGCGCCAGCGCCATATCGGTCTTGACGTTGCCCTTGGCGATCGGGCTGTAGGCGACCAGCGCCATGCCGGCCTGCGCACATGCGGCACGGACCTTGGTCTGATCGAGATAGGGATGATATTCGACCTGGTCGCAGACCAGCGGTTCGTGGCACAGGCTCACCGCCTGCTCGATCAGCGCCACGGTGAAGTTCGACACGCCGATGTGACGCGCCAGACCGAGTTGCTTGGCCTGCGCCAGCGCGCCCAGCGTTTCCACCAGCGGCACTTGCGGGTTGGGCCAGTGCAGCAGCAACAGATCGACTTCGGGCATCCGCAGCCGGACCAGGCTTTCCTTGGCGGAGCGCAAGAGATCGTTGGGTGCAAAATGGGTCGTCCAGACCTTGGTGGTGACGAAGATGTCGCTGCGCCGGATGCGCGAGGAGCGCACGCCGTCGCCGACCTCGCGCTCGTTCTCGTAGATCTGTGCGGTGTCGATATGGCGATAGCCGAGCCGCAATGCCTGCTCGACGATGCGGGCGCAGGTCCGGCCGCGCAATTCCCAGGTACCCAGGCCGATCGCCGGAATGCGGGCGCCGTTGGCCTCCACATAGAGCATCATGGACTCCCGCTGGTTCAGCCCTGCTATTTCAGTCCGAACCATAGCGTAGCGATGCCGAGGAAGGAAAAGAAGCCGACGACATCCGTAACGGTCGTGACGAAAGTGCCGGACGCCACCGCCGGATCGGCCTTGACCTTCTCCAGCACCATCGGGATCAGGATACCGCCCAGGGCGCCGGCGATCATGTTGATCAGCATCGCCAGCCCGATCACGACGCCGAGCGCGGGGATCTTGAACCAGGCCACCGCGGCCGCCCCGGTAATCAGGGCAAAGGCGATGCCGTTCATCAGCCCGACCAGGCCTTCGCGGATCACGACGCGGGAAGCGTTGTTGGGATTGAGCTGCCGGGTCGCCAGCGCGCGCACGGCCACCGTCATGGTCTGGGTCGCGGCATTGCCGCCCTGGCTGGCCACGATCGGCGCCAGCACCGCGAGCGCGACCATCTGCTCAAGCTGGCCCTCGAACAAGCCGAGCACCGAGGATGCCAGAAATGCGGTGGCGAGATTGACGATCAGCCAGTTGAAACGGCCCTTGGCGATCGACCAGAAACTGTCGGACAGTTCTTCGTCCGACGTGACGCCGCCGAGTGCCTTCAGGTCCTCGTCGGCCTCCTCCTCGATGACGTCGACGACGTCATCGATGGTGATGACGCCGACCAGCCGGTTGTCGGTATCGACGACGGGCGCGGCGACCAGATTGTACTTGCCGAACAACCGCGCCACTTCTTCCTGGTCATCGAGCACCGAGACGCGGCGACGTTCCTCATCGATCAGCTCGTCCAGCGGCACCGGGCGACGCGAGCGGAGCAACGCATCGAGCGAGACGGCGCCCTGCCAGCGCTGCCACTGATCAACCGCATAAATCTCGTAGAACCGCTCCGGCAGGTCGGGCGTCTCGCGCATATAGTCGATCGCCTGCCCGACATTCCAGCCCTGCGGCACCGAGATGAAATCGGTCTGCATTCGCCGGCCAGCCGAATTTTCCGGATATTCCAGGCTGCGCTCCAGCGCGACGCGCTCGGACGGCGGCAGCTTGTCGAGGATCTCGTCCTGATCCTCCTCATCCATACCTTCGAGCAGTTCGACGGCGTCGTCGGCATCGAGTTCGCGGACGCCCTCGGCGACCGTCTCGGGCTCGAGTTCCTCAAGCAGTTCCTCGCGCACGGAATCGTCGACTTCGTTGAGCGCCGAGAAGTCGAAATCGCCGCCGGTCAGCTCGATCAGGCTGACGCGCTCGTCGGGCTCAAGCGCCTCGATGAGGTCGCCGAGATCGGCCTCGTGCAACTCGCCGACGACTTCCTTGAGGAAGGCGGTATCGGCCGCCCCGACCGCTTTGGAGATAGCCTCGACGAATTCAGGGCGAAGGTCTCCTTCGGCGTCGCGCATCGGATGTCGTTCGAGCGCCGACAGGGCTGCGCTGTTGGCGGGGTCGGCGCGATTCAGATCGTCGGCCATGCCGTAACCTCGCCTGTTGGGATAGTGATTTCAGACCGGAGGCACATTGCGATGAAATGCGCTATCCAGCGACATGGCTTGAACCCGAACGTGCATCAGGCATTACCCAATGGGCAATGCTCCGCGCAATCGGAAATATGCGGACCGCAAGATGAGCGGCCGGGAAAGTGTCTGGATCGTGTTGAAGACTGCCATCGTTGCGCTGATCGCCAGCACGGTTGTGTCACATGCCGCCGACTGTCCACGCCCCGACAAGGGCGGCACCGCGCGCGTGCTCGCGGTCGACCCCACGGCTTACCCTCGTGTCGGCATACAGAGTTTTCCGCAGACGCTGCCGCTTGAGGATCACGAGGTGGTGTTGACCTTCGACGACGGACCGAATCCGGCGACGACGAGCAAGATCCTCGACGCGCTGAAGGCCGAATGCATGCAGGCCACGTTCTTCCTGATCGGCCAGAACGCCTCTGCGCATCCCGCTCTGGTCAAGCGCATCGCGACCGAAGGCCACAGCATCGGCCATCACACTTTCGCGCATCCCAATCTCGGCCATATCGATACCGCTTCAGCCATTGCCCAGATCGACCGCGGCATCAGCGCCGACGAGCTAGCGCTAAACGGTAAGGCCACCACCGTGCCGGCCACGCCGTTCTTCCGCTTCCCCTATTTCGAGTCGACCCCGGTTTTGCTGGACATGCTGCAGTCCCGCCGCATTGCGGTATTCGGGGCCGATTTCTGGGCCAGCGACTGGAACAAGATGACGCCCGCGCAGGAACTGGCGCTGGTTACCGGACGGCTGAAGGCCGCCGGTCGGGGAATCGTCCTGTTCCACGACACCAAGGCGCAAACCGCCGCGATGATGCCGGATTTCCTGCGCTATCTGCGCGAGAACCATTATCGCGTGGTGCATGTGGTCGCGACCGCTCCGGGCAGGACCGTGCAGCGGGCGCCGTGACGACCGCCCGGCCATTGGTTAAGACGGCGTTCACCCTGTTGCCTGTAGTTTTCCTTTAAATTTCAATGCTTACTGGTGTGTGGATGGCTTACGCGTCGCTTCGAGTGAAGGCCCTGATTGGCTTCGGCCTGCTGGGGATGGCAGTACAGCCAGCCCTTGCAGCGAACTGCCCGGGCAACCCCGGCGCGCTCGGCACTTCCCGCACCATCGTGGTCGATCCGCGCGAGCATCCACGCATCGGCACCATGCAATATTCGGAAACGCTGCCGCTGGAAGACCACGAGGTGGTGCTGACCTTCGACGACGGCCCGATCCCGAAATACAGCAATCAGGTCATCGCGATGCTCGCAGAGCAGTGCGTGCAGGCGACGTTCTTCATCATCGGGCGGATGGCGCGGGAATATCCCGAAGGCGTCCGCAAGCTGATCGCAGCGGGCCACAGCGTCGGCACGCATACACAGAACCATCCGCTGACCATGAACCGCCTGCCGATCGCAGCAGCGCAGAAGGAGATCGACGACGGCATCGCCTCGGTGACTGCAGCCCTGGGCGATCCCGCGCAATTGTCGCCGTTCATGCGGATACCCGGTCTGTTGCGGGCGGCGGTCGTCGAGGACTATCTGATCTCGCAGGGCATCCAGACCTGGAGTGCGGATTTCCCGGCCGACGACTGGCGTCACGTATCCTCGAAAACGGTACACGATCTGGCAATCTCGCGGCTCAAGGCCAAGGGCAAGGGCATCCTGCTGCTGCACGATATCCAGGCCCGCACGGTCGCCGCATTGCCCGGCATTCTGGCCGACCTGAAAGCCAACGGTTTCCGTGTCGTGCACGTCGTCGCGGCGACGCCCGATCGGCCGAAGACACCGACCGACCTGCAACAATGGCAGATGCGTCCGACCTCGGAGACGGTGGCGATCTCGCGATGGCCGAAGGTGCCCTCCTTCGCTTATGCGTATCTCGATATGTTGCCGGCGCCGGCCATGTCGGCCTCCGACCCCGACCTGTCGTTCCCGCAGACCTTCGACCGCACCCGCCGGGTCCGCGGCGCGGTCCCGCAGCCCGTGCCGTGGCCGCGCCAATCGACCCTGCAGCCGATGACCGACAAGGCGACCCTGCCGGTTCCCGCGCATACGCTGTTTGAGATTTCCGAACGTCACAGCGCGCCGGTCAATGCCATGGTGCGGTGGCCGCATCACGCGGAGCAAACGCCCAAGCACGCCGATTCGGCTTCTGTCGCACGGCCTATTTCGATAGACGCCAGCGCCGCCCGCCGTTCAATCCCCGGCAGCATGCCTGTGACCCGGCCGGGCCTGCAGCCGGTGCCGTCCACGATCCGCTAGCATTGTTGGGCGTCAGGACACGATCTTGGCGAAGCACAGCACGCCAATGATGCAGAGAAACAGCAGGTCGATATAGGACTTCATCTCGCCGGCCTGACGCTGCTCGACCACGTCCTTGACGATCAGCTTGCGCGACGCCACCGCAGCCGGCCCCTCCAGCGACAGCCCGCCGAGCCTGCGGGTTTCCAGTTCCAGCCGCTCGATGGACTTGAAGAAATAGAACGAGCGCAGCGCCGACACCGCACGCATCGATGCATAGGCCAGCACCAGCACGGCAATGATAATGCGTTGCTGATACTGACCGACGAAATTCAGGCTGAAATAGACCAGCGCCAGGAACGCGAAATTGGACGCGAAACGGTAGACATAGCTGAGATATTTCATGGTTCGCTCCGGTCATCTAGGCGATGCGCGCGGGATTCCCCGCTGCGTCGCGGCGTTGCTAGCCACAACTCGTTACCGAGGTTTAAAGATATTTTACGGCATAAGCCGTTTCACTGACTTGTCCCCGGTCAAGTGGGCGCTCGAGATTTACCGTACCCAAGCCCGGGTTGCGTCGGGCGGTGGCCCCATCCAGAGTAGTCTCATGTCAGATGTTTCGATGAGCGATGCGGAACAGGGCGTCACGCCCCTCCGCGGCTGGCGGCGCCGGCTGCAAGACCTCTACGAGGGTAACACGGCACAGACCCGCTGGTTTCTCTACGGGCTGCTGGCGTTCGATTTCTTCTCCCTGCTGTTCATCATCGCCACTTCGTTCCTGCCGCGCAGCGAACTGATTCGCGCGCTCGACCTGACCTGCGGCGTCATCTTCCTGATCGAGTTTGCGGCGCGCTTTGCGGCGGTCCACCGGCCGTTGCGCGAACTCGGGCGTTTCACCACCTGGACCGATGTCGCCGCGATCGGATCATTGCTGGCCTCCGCGAGCGGCGAGGCCGCGGGCTTCCTGCGGGTGCTGCGAACGCTGCGGCTGCTGCGCACCTTCCGCGTCGTCGAACATTTGCGCCGCGACAGCGCATTGTTTCGCCGCCACCAAGACGTGCTCTCGGCGTTGGTGAACCTGTCGGTGTTCATTTTCGTGATGACCGGCGTCGTCTACGAGACGCAGCGCCACATCAATCCGCAGATCGCCAATTATGCGGATGCGCTTTATTTTACAGTGACCGCGCTGACCACCACCGGATTCGGCGACATCACCTTGCCCGGCACGGCCGGCCGCCTGATCACCGTCATGATCATGATCTTCGGCGTGACGCTGTTTTTGAATCTCGCGCGCGTGCTGTTCAGCCCCGTCAAGGTGCGATTCAGTTGCCCGGATTGCGGCCTGCGGCGCCATGACAGCGACGCCGTCCACTGCAAGGCCTGCGGCAAGCTGCTGAATATCCCGGATGACGGGGCGGTCTGACCGCGACAAGCGCCGGCCGACCTGAAACTTCAATCATATCAAGATGATGAGGTTTGTGGTGCGCTCGGAGGGACTCGAACCCCCACCCTGTTACGGACTGCCACCTCAAGGCAGCGCGTCTACCAATTCCGCCACGAGCGCTAAAGTATCCAGCCTAGGCTTTCGCCAACCGGATCAACCGGCGCCGATGTAACAAAACAATGATGGGGGTACAAGGCCTGCTGTGCGTTCTCTTCAATCTATCTTTGGTCAGCGGTCCGCGGCAGCATTTGCTTGACTTCGACGGCGATCCGGTTGCGGTTCACCTGCACGACGCCAGAGGCAATCGGCAGGTTGTTGGCGAGGATTTTCACCTCATCCTGCTCGGTGGCGTCGAGTTCGATGATGGCGCCGCGGCTGAGCCGCATGACCTGATGCACAGGCATCGACGTGGTCCCGAGGACCACCATGATATCGACCGTAATTTTATCGAGGGTTGGCACGCGGGCCCCGCAGTCACACATGCAACATTGCACAGAATTCAACATCATCATGTTATGGTTACCCAATGGTTAATGAGCGTCAGACCCTCGATTTACAGCCGTTCTCGCGCGGCCATGACGGCCCTGCCGTTGAATGGCGCGTATCGGACGCGCCGATTCCCTATCCACAGGCCGTCGAGGAAATGGAATCGCGCGCGGCTGCAATCGCCGACGGCACCGCACCCGAACTGGTGTGGCTGCTTGAGCATCCGCCGCTCTACACGTCGGGCACATCCGGCAAGGCCGGCGATCTTCTTGAGGCGCGATTCCCGTTGTTCGAGACCGGCCGCGGCGGCCAGATCACCTATCATGGCCCCGGCCAGCGCATCGCCTATGTGATGCTCGACCTCAAGGCGCGCCGGCCCGACGTGCGCGCCTATGTCGCCTCGCTGGAGCAATGGATCATCCGCACGCTGGACGCTTTCAACGTCAGGGGCGAACGGCGCGAGGACCGGGTCGGCGTCTGGGTGGCGCGCCGCGACAAGGGCGATGGCTACGAGGACAAGATCGCCGCGATCGGCGTCCGGCTGCGGCGCTGGGTCTCGTTCCACGGCATCTCGATCAACGTGGAGCCCGACCTCACCCATTTCCAGGCGATCGTGCCATGCGGCGTCGTCGATCCCCGCTACGGCGTCACCAGCCTGGTCGATCTCGGCCTGCCGGTGAGCATGGAAGACGTCGACGTCGCACTACGCCAGGCGTTTGGCGAAGTGTTCGGCGAGGCGCAGCGTTTGCCGGAAACGATAACGTAAGTCGATCAGATCGTCGGCAGCATCGAGAAGTTTTCGCCGGCCACGCGCAGCTTCAGCAAATCCGCTCCGGCTTCGCTGGCATCGACCGACTCGACGCGCGCGCTCACCGGCCCACGCCGACAATGCGCGATCATCTGCTCGACGATATCGACCTGCCCCGCAAGCACCGCCTCGACGCTGCCGTCGCGGCGATTGCGGACCCAGCCGTCGAGGCCGAGCGACATCGCGGTGTGTTCGACCCAGGCGCGGTAGCCGACGCCCTGCACGCGGCCGCGGATCGTCACGTGCCGTATCGTCGCGGGCATTATTTTCTCAAGCCGAGAAATTCGCCGCTGCGCTGTTTCACCAGCGCCGCGCGCGTCACCCAGTCCGTCAAATCCGCCGAAGCAAGGCCGGTCAGGTGCTTCGGCGCCGCGCCTTCACGGATCGCCTTCAGCGTGTCGAAGACGGCCTGCGTCGCCGCCGCAATCGGCGCGTGGCCCTGCACGGCGATACGCACGCGCCGAGCGCTGAGGAAATCCCAGTCGGTCATGTCCTCGGTCGGTCCACCCAGGACGATCGGCAGCGTCGTGGCTGCGGCAATCGCTTCGAGGTCGCCGCGCGTCTTCACGCCGGTAAACATCAGGGCATCCGGTCCCAGCGCCTCATAGGCCCGCGCCCGCGCAATGGCGTCGTCAACCGATGTCACGGATGCCGCGCCGGTGCGGGCCACGATCACCAGCGCTGAGTCGCGCCGCGCGTCCAGCGCCGCCTTGATCTTGCCGACGCCTTCGTCCTGCGAGATCAGTTGCGGCTTCGCCTCGCCGAAAGCGGAGGGCAGCAGCGTGTCCTCAATGGTCAGGCCGGCGGCGCCCGCCATTTCCAGTTCCTGCACGGTGCGGCGAACGTTCATCGCATTGCCGTAGCCGTGATCGGCATCAACCAGCACCGGCAACGCCGCCGCGCGCGACATCCGCCGCATCTGCTCGGCGAGTTCCGACAGCGTGATCAGCGCGATGTCGGGATCGCCGAGCACCGCAAGCGACGCCGTCGAGCCGCCGAACATGCCGACCTCGAAGCCGACATCCTCGGCTATCCGCACCGAGATCGCGTCATAGACCGAACCCGGCCGCAAACATTGCGATCCCGAGAGGATCGCACGCAAGGCTCCGCGACGCGCCCGGAACGTCATGCGAATTCAAGGATCAACGCATCCACGGCGAGCGTCGCGCCGGCCGTGGCGTGGATCTTCTTGACGACGCCGTCGCGCTCGGCGCGCAGCACGTTCTGCATCTTCATGGCTTCCACCACCGCCAGCGTCTCACCGGCCTTGACGTCCTGACCTTCGGTGACGGCGATCGACACCACCAGACCCGGCATCGGGCACAGCAGCTTCTTGCCGGTGTCGGCCTTGACGCCGACCGGCATCAGACGAGCGGCTGCGGCTTCGGCCTCGGTGAAGACCTGCACGGCGACTTCAAAGCCTTGATGCGCGAGCCGGATGCCGTTGGCGATCGGGCGCACCTGCATCGCCAGGGTGTGCCCGTCGATCGTGCCTTCCCAGACCGGATTGCCGGGCGTCCACGGCGACGCCAGCGTATGCGCCGTGCCGACGCTGCCATCGTTGCCGATGAAGCGGACCGTCACGCCATCGCCTTCCCGGGCGACCTGGAGCGCGATCTCCTCGCGCTCCAGCCACACCGCACGGCGGCCGGCGCGGATCACCGGACGGCCGACCAGCTGGCCGGAAATCTGCCGCTTGCGCTCGCCGATCACCATGTCGATGGCGGCCGCGACCGCAGCGATGCGGCGCGCGACTTCACCTTCCGGCACACGCGCAGCAAAACCCTTGGGGAATTCCTCGGCGATGAAACCGGTGGAGAGATTGCCCTCACGCCAGCGCGGATGGTTCATCAGCGCCGACAGGAACGGAATGTTGTGGCGGATGCCCTCGATGTAGAACGCATCGAGCGCATGCGCCTGCGCCTCGATGGCGGCCGCGCGCGACGGCGCGTGCGTCACCAGCTTGGCAATCATCGGGTCGTAATAGATCGAGATCTCGCCGCCTTCCTGCACGCCGGTATCATTGCGCACGGTGATACCATCCACCTTGCTCTCGGCCGGCGGGCGGTACTTCACGAGGCGGCCGATCGAAGGCAGGAAGTTGCGGAACGGATCCTCGGCATAGACACGGGATTCCACCGCCCAGCCGGTCAGCGTGACGTCCTTCTGCGCAAGTTGCAGTTTCTCGCCGGCCGCGACGCGGATCATCTGCTCGACCAGATCGACGCCGGTGATCATCTCCGTGACGGGATGCTCGACCTGCAAACGCGTGTTCATTTCGAGGAAGTAGAAGCTCTTGTCCTGCGCCGCGACAAATTCCACCGTGCCGGCGGAATCGTAGTTCACAGCTTTCGCCAGCGCCACCGCCTGCTCGCCCATCTTGCGGCGGGTGGTCTCGTCGAGCAACGGTGACGGGGCTTCCTCGATGACCTTCTGGTTGCGGCGCTGGATCGAGCATTCGCGCTCGCCGAGATAGATGACGTTGCCGTGCTTGTCGCCGAGCACCTGGATTTCGATGTGACGGGGATCGACGATGAATTTTTCGATGAAGACGCGATCGTCGCCGAACGACAATTTCGCCTCTGCCGTCGCCAGCGCAAAACCTTCCTCGACCTCGGAGGTCGAATAGGCGATCCGCATGCCCTTGCCGCCGCCGCCGGCCGAGGCCTTGATCATCACGGGATAGCCGATCTCGTCGGCGATCTTGATGGCGTGCTTGCCGTCGGTGATGACGCCGAGATGGCCCGGCACGGTCGAGACATTAGCCTTGGCCGCGGCTTTCTTGGATTCGATTTTGTCGCCCATCGCGGCAATGGCGCCGGGATTGGGACCGATGAAGACAATGCCGGCCGCTTCCAGTGCGCGCGGAAAGGATTCGCGCTCCGAAAGGAAGCCGTAGCCGGGATGCACCGCCTCGGCGCCGGACTTCTTGCAGGCCTCGACAATCTTCTCGATCAGCAGGTAGCTTTCGCTCGCCGCCGGCGGCCCGATCAGGATAGCGTCATCGGCCATCTCGACGTGCAGCGCGTCACGGTCGGCCTCGGAATAGACGGCGACGGTCTGGATGCCCATGCGACGGGCGGATTTGATGACCCGGCAGGCGATTTCGCCGCGGTTGGCGATCAGGATTCGTTTGAACATGAGCTGTTTACTTGCAACCTTTGGGCGGGGTCCGGCCGAGCGGGCCGGCGGCGCAATGTGGCATGTGGAGACGGCTGTAACAATTCTGACGCGGACAAAAACTACAGAAGGTAGCGCGGCAAAGCCGCCCGAATTGACACGAATGGAGACTTTCCATGCGCTGCACCACCGCAATCCTGTCCGTTGGACTGAGCATCCTTTCAGCCGCAACGGCTTTCGCGCAAAACAGCCCTGCCCGCAACCTGATTTTATTCGTCCCGGACGGCCTGCGGGCGCTGAAAGTGACCCCGGAAACCGCCCCGGCGATGGCCGCGTTGCGCGACAAGGGCGTCAATTTCCAAAACTCGCATTCCCTGTTCCCGACCTTCACGATGGCCAATGCCTCGACCATGGCGACCGGGCACTATCTCGGTGATACCGGAACCTTCAGCAACTCGATTTATACTGGTCACCCTACCCCGGTACAGAATGGCAGCCCGATCCCGTTCATCGAGCATGACCAGGTGCTGGGCGATCTCGATGAGCAATTCAACGGCGACTACCTCAACGAGGAGACCCTGCTGAAGGCCGCGCGCACGGCTGGCTACAGCACCGCCGCGCTCGGCAAAGTCGGCCCGACATTGTTGTTCGACCACACCGAACGCAGCGGCACCAAGAGCATCATCCTCGACGACCAGACCGGCGCCGTAGACAAGGAAGGCCGGTTGATCGGCATTCCGCTCTCCGATGAAATCAAGGCGGCGCTTGGCGCCGCCAACATGCCGCTGGTTACGCCTGGCCGCGGTGACAACGGCAAGTCCGGCGACTCCAAAACGCCGGGCACCGTGGTCGCCAATATCGCACAGCAGGGTTATCTGGCGGACGTTGCCACCAGATTGGTGCTGCCGATGTTCAAGGCGCGCAACAAGCCGTTCGTGCTGGTGTTCTGGGCGCGCGATCCCGACGGCACCCAGCACAACACCGGCGACAGCCTCAACGCCGTGACGCCGGGCATCAACGGCCCGACCTCGCTGGCCGCCATCCGCAACACCGACAACAACCTCGCGCAATTGCGCAAGGCGCTCGATGATCTCGGCCTCGCCGCCTCCACCAACATCATCGTGTCGGCCGACCATGGCTTCTCGACAATCTCCAAGGAGAGCAAAACCTCGACCACGATCAAAGGCACCTACGCCGACACTCCCGCCGGTTTCCTGCCGCTCGGCTTCTTCGCCATAGATCTCTCAAAGGCGCTGGACCTGCCGCTGTTCGATCCCAACAGCAAGTTCGCCGCGGTCGGCGACAACGAATATCCGAAAGCGGGCAACGCGTTCCTCGGCAAGGATCCCGCCAAGCCCGAGATGATCGTCGCTACCAATGGCGGCTCCAACCTGATCTACCTGCCGACCAAGGAAAAGAAGCTCGCCGAACGCACCGTGAAGGCGTTGCTGGCGCAGGACTATGTCAGCGGAATTTTCGTGGACGATACGCTCGGCCGCTTTCCCGGCGCGCTGCCGCTGTCGTCGATCAACCTCAGCGGTCGGGCCATCACGCCGCATCCGGCCATTGTCGTCAGCTTCCGCTCCTATTCGGCGGGCTGCGACCAGCCGGCTGCCTGCTCCGTGGCCGTCGCCGACACCGTTTTGCGTCAAGGCCAAGGCATGCACGGCGGCTTCGGCCGCGGCGACACGCAGAATTTAATGGCGGCAATCGGTCCGGATTTCAAAACCGGCTATGTCGACGCGCTGCCGGTCAGCAATGCCGACGTCGGCACTACGGCCGCCAAACTGCTTGGCCTCAGTCGCAAGGCCAATGGCAGCCTGATCGGCCGTGTGATGACGGAAGCGATGCCAGGAGGTGCTACACCGAAGTCAGCCGCCGACACCATCCGCTCGAAACCCGACGCACAGGGGCTGCGCACCATCCTGCAACTGCAGACGGTAGGCAAGCAGCGCTATTTCGACGTCGCCGGATTCCCAGGCCGTACCGTCGGGCTCGACTCGAAAAAGTAGACCAACGAGCCACGGCTTGCCTCTAGGCCGCGGTCCGAATGGGCCTGACAAGGAGATCAGCGGGAATCTTCCAGGCTTCGCTGATCTTGTGGATCATCTCGACGGTGAGAGACCGCTTGCGATTGAGCAACTCAGACGCCCGCGATCGCGAGCCGAGCAAATCGGCCAGTTCGGCCTGGGTGTGACCAAGTTCATCAATCGCGTAGTTCAACAGATCGATCGGATCGGCGGCATCGATGATCGGCCAACGCGCTTCCTCGTAGCGCTCGACCAGCGTCGCCAGCACGTCGAGCTTGTCGCCATCTTCCGACCCGGCCGAAGCGCCCCAAAGTCGCTCGATCTCGCGCAACGCGGCGGCGTGGTCGTCATCATTTCGGATGGGGCGAATGTCCATATGCGTTCCCTAGAACTGCGAAACTGTCAGCGCGTCGATGCGGTCATATTCAGCATGCGTCCCGATAAATTTGATAAACGCCAACCGCCTGTCGAAATCAAAAGCAACAATCAGACGAAAATTGCCACCAGCGACTTCAAACCGGGCGCGCTCACCGTTCAGTATCTTGGCGTTCGGCGCGGCGCGACGAACGTCGTCCATTGACGCCCATTCGCTGGCCCGCACCAAGCTTCTCCACCGAAACAGCGACGCAAGCGTCTCGGGATGCACATCCGCATAGGCAGAAAGCACGCTCCACGAGATGATCCTCATGGCATATTATGTTCCCGTCGCAGGAACGTCGCAACAAAAAATGGCGAGGAGCACGTCCCCGCCATTCAATACTCTGGCTAGCTCGCCGCCTTACATACCGATGTCGAACACGTATGGCAGGCCGGCCATCGGCAGCGTTGCGGCGCCGACGATGGTGGCGACCAGCGTTTTGAGCGTGCGGTTGCTGACGCGCTTGCCGCGCATCTGGGCGGCGATCCATTCCAGCACTTCGATGTTGACTCCGACGGCGCGGGTCGGCGCCCAGCTCTCGATCGCGGTATCCGGCGACAGCGCAACGGTACGTGACGGCACCGGCAGGCCCGAGGCGGAAGCCGCGTGATGCACGACGGCCTTGGCGAACAGATCGTCGAACAATCCGTCATCGCTGCGCTCAGCGGCGGCGTCGTTGATTTCGAACAGCGCTTCGGCTTCGGCGCGGCTGAC
>NZ_JAQGJT010000067.1 GCF_028290495.1 Tardiphaga sp. | reverse complement strand
AGAGGATAGACCTTCCCCCACCCGCCGCACGCTATCGCGTGCGATAGCCGAAGCTCCGCTTCGGCGTTCTTCTCCCAGAACGGCCGCCGAAGGCGGCCTACGCTCCCCCGCAAGCGGGAGAGGTAAGCTGCGTGCGAAGATGCACCTAACATAATCAATTCCTCTGCCTCACCGCGTCGGCGTGAACGGCGGCGGGGTCGGGCCGGCCGGCGGCACCGAACCGCGCCGGGCGGCGGCTGTGGCCGAGGCTGCGCTTTCGCCGAAGGTGGCCTTGGCGATTTCGCCGATGCCGGCGAGCGAGCCGAGAAGGCTGGTCGCCTCGATCGGCAGCATGATGATCTTCTGGTTCGGTGAGTCCGCAAACTGCCCGAACGCCTTGATGTATTTGTCGGCGATAAAGTAGTTCAGCGCCGCGACGTCGCCGCTGGCAATTGCGTTCGACACCATCTGCGTCGCCTTGGCCTCGGCTTCGGCGGCGCGCTCGCGCGCTTCAGCGTCCAGGAAGGCTGCTTCGCGGCGGCCTTCGGCCTGCAGGATCTGGCCCTGCTTGGCGCCTTCCGCACGCAGGATTTCGGACTGCCGCTGGCCTTCCGCCTGCAGGATGTCGGCGCGCTTGACGCGCTCGGCCTTCATCTGCCGGCCCATCGCTTCCACCAGATCGGCCGGCGGCACGATGTCCTTGATCTCGATGCGGTTGACCTTGAGGCCCCACGGCGACACCGCGGCATCGACCACGCGCAGCAGCCGCTCGTTGATCTCGTCGCGATGCGACAGCACCTGGTCGAGGTCCATCGAGCCCATCACCGAGCGGATGTTGGTCATGGTCAGCACGACGATGGCCTGGGTGAGGTCGGAGACTTCGTAGCTCGCCTTCGCCGCATCGAACACCTGGTAGAAGGCGACGCCGTCCACGGTGACGGTGGCGTTATCCTTGGTGATCACCTCCTGCTCGGGAATCGAGATCACCTGCTCCATCATGTTGACCTTGCGGCCGACGCGATCGAAATACGGGATGATGAGATTAAGCCCCGGCGACAGCGTGCGGGTGAACTTGCCGAACCGTTCGATGGTCCAGTCATAGCCCTGCGGCACGGTTTTGACGCCAGCGAACAAAGTGAGGATGATCAGAACAACGAAGGCAATGGCGAAAATATCGAAGCCGGTCATTGAAAATCTCCAAGGGTGAACGAATTGACGCGCAGTATAGGCGAAGCGCCGAATGGCGTCCTGTCGCATCGCGCCCGAGAAAGAACTGTCATTCCGGGGCGTGAGCAGCGCTAGCTGCGAGCGAACCCGGAATCCGGAGATGTCAAAAACACCTCGGGATTCCGGGTTTGCACTTCAAGCGGCTTCGCCGCCTGAAGCACATCCCGGAATGACAGGCTAGCTCAAATCCAGCCCTGCAGTTCGCGCAGCACCAGACCGCGGATGACGTCCATCCCGGGATCGCTGTCGTTGAGACAGGGGATCGCGGAGAACTTCTCGCCGCCATTGTGCAGGAAGATCTCGCAGTTTTCCTGCGCGATCTCCTCCAGCGTCTCCAGACAGTCCGCCGAGAATCCGGGCATCACCACGGCGATGCGCTTCACGCCGTCTTTGGCGAGCTGCTCGATGGTTTTGTCAGTATAGGGCTTCGGCCACTGGTCGAAGCCGAAGCGCGACTGGAAGGTCAGCAACAGCCGCGGGGCATCCGACCCCATGCGCTGGCGCAGCGCCTCGGTCGTGGCGATGCACTGCGCCTGGTAGGGGTCGCCCTTGTCGATGTACTTCTGCGGCATGCCGTGGAAAGAGGCCACCACCAGTTCGGGCACGTAGTCCAGCGTCGCGATGTGGCTCTCGATCGAAACCGCCAGCGCGTTGATGTAGTCCGGCTCGACGTAATAAGGCGGCGTCACCCGCAGCGTCGGCTGCGCGCGCATCTTGGCCAGCACGTTGAACACCTCGTCGCACACCGTGGCGGAGGTCGCCGCCGAATATTGCGGATACAGCGGCACCACCAGAATGCGTTCGCAGCCCTGCGCGGTCAGTGCCGCGATGCGCGAGCGGATCGACGGGTTGCCGTAGCGCATCGCCCAGTCCACCGTGACGTGCGCATGATCGGCCAGCCCTGCTGCGAGCTTGTCGGACTGGTTGCGCGTGATCGTCTTCAACGGCGACTCGTTGAGTTCGGTGTTCCAGATCTTGAGATAGTCCTTGGCCTTGCGCCGCGGCCTTGTGTTCAGGATGATGCCGTTGAGCACCAATTTCCAGAACAGACCCTGATTCTCGATGACGCGCTTGTCCGACAGGAATTCGCGCAGATAGACGCGGACGCCGCGCGCGTCGGCGCTGTCCGGCGTGCCCAGATTGACCAGCAGCACGCCAACGCGTTCCGCCGCCTTGTCGACGGTCAATTCGGGGCGCTCATGGAGATCAATGTTCGTCATGATATCGGTGGCTTTGCACTTTGGACGAGGCTTGCCCAGACAAGCACCCGGCGCAGGAATCAAGAAACAAAATCAGAAACAGGTGACGCGTTCGCTGGCCACGTAACCGAGCAACAGGCCGACGCCAAACAGCAGCACCACAGCGGCAGCGCCGAATTCGAGGCCGCGCATCACCAGCGCGCCGCGGCCATCGCCGCCGCCGCTGAGGCGGCGCGCCAGGCCCTTGGCGGTCACGGCGATGACGGCGATCGCCGCCACGGTGATCGCCGTGCCCAGACCCATCACGAAGGTGGCGGCGATGCCGGCCCAGAACATGCCCTGCGCCAGCGCGAACACCAGCACCAGGATCGCGCCCGAGCACGGCCGGATACCGACCGCGAAGATCGCGGACAGACCGCGCTTCCAGCCGCCGGGACCGGCGAGCTGGTCCGGCGTCGGGCCGTGGGAATGACCGCAATGCTCGTCATGGACGTGGTCATGCGCGACGGCTTCGGTGTGCGCCGCATGGGCGTGCGAATGGCCGTGGTGATCATGATCATGGTAGTCGTGGTGGTGCGCGCCGGCGTGCGCCATCGCCAGATCCGGCGCGGGCACGGCCGGCGTCGGCCAGGCACGGAAGAAAATGCGGCCCTTGCTCCACACGAGCTTTGCCCCGAAAGCGGCGATCAGCGCATAGCTGGCGACCTCGATGATACGCTCGGTGCCGCACATCGTCTTCGCCGTGATGTTGAGCAGCCACGCGCCGATGCCGACGATCAGCACGGCGACCAGCGCCTGCATCAGGGCGGAGACGAACGACAGCGCGATGCCGCGTTTGGCGGTCTCTTCATTGGCGATCAGATAGGACGAGATCACCGCCTTGCCGTGGCCGGGGCCTGCGGCGTGGAAGATGCCGTAGGCAAACGAGATCGCCAGCAGCGTCCACACCGCGCTGCCGTCGGTCTTGGCGGCGCGGATCGCCGCCGACATCGCGCGGTAGAACTCGGACTGCTTGGTCAGCAGCCAACCGACGATGCCGCCGACCTGCGAGTCCGGTGCAGCCTTCGGCGCGCCGAAAGGATTTTGGGCGAAGGCCTGATGCAGCGAGGCGTCGGCGATCACGGCAACGGCGAACAACGCGATGCAGAGGATCGTCGCCCGATACACCGTCCCCTCCCCGTCATGGCGAGGAGCAAAGCGACGCGGCAATCCAGAAGCACCAAGCGAAGACTGGATTGCTTCGTCGCAAGGGCTCCTCGCAATGACGGGGGAAAGAACGGCGCCCGACGGCTTCCCTGCACTCATGGGCAGTTCACCGTGATCTTGTTGGCGAACATCGCGCCGAAATTGGCGTTCTCGCCACCGTCCGCGAAATTTTCCTCACCGAGCTTCTGCGCGGCGGGCGCGCCGTCGCGCGGCCGCTCGATCGCCACCGCGCAGCTGGCAGGCGCTCCGACGAGGCGGATCGGATCGGTCTTCTCCAGGCTGAAATCCACAAAAAAGCTCGGATCGTAAATTTCCAGCGCGAGCTGCCTGGTCTTGAACGGCGTCTTGAACGGCATCGTGAAATGCAGCACCAGCGCGCCGTCCTTCTGCTCGAGATAGTAGTCGACCGGGTCGAGGAAGCGCTGCTTCTTTCCATCGGTCTTGGCGAAGGTGAAGAAGCCGAACTCCTTCAGCGATTCGACATTGGTCTGCGCCAGGCCAGCCAGTTCCTCGCGGGTGTAAACGCCCTTGGTCTTGGACTCGATGCCCTGCAGCGCATAGGTCGAGAACATGTCGTCGAACTTCCAGGCATGCCGCACGCCAGTGAGGCTGCCGTCCGGCGCGTAGACCAACTCGCTGGAAGCGACGACGTAGACGTGCGGATGGGCGGAGGCGGCGGTGATGGTGCCGGCGAAGGCGAGAAAAAGCATTAGCGAGCCAAAGACGCAGTGCCTTAGCGTTGCGGTAAAGCCTCTCCGCGTGTCATCCCCGCGAAGGCGGGGATCCATACGCGCTGTTGTCGTGTTCACCTTCGGGGCCAATTGCATAGCGTCGTTAAATCCGTTGGTGGTTATGGGTCCCCGCCTTCGCGGGGACGACGTGTTGAAAAGACGCAGCCTGGATCGCGGCGGTTGTCACGCCGCCTCCGGTGTGTCGAGCAGCCCGCGGCGGCGCAGCAGCGCGTCGGGGGCGGGCGGACGACCGCGGAAGGCGATATAGGCCTGTTCAGGATCGACCGAGCCGCCCGACGAATAGATGTCGTCGAGCAGACGCTTCGATACCGCGGGATCGAAGATGTTGCCGGCTTCCTCGAACGCGCCGAAGGCGTCGGCGTCCATCACCGCGGACCACATGTAGCTGTAATAGCCCGACGCGTAGTGATCGCCGGAGAAGATATGACCGAACTGGGTCGGCCGATGCCGCAGCGAGATTTCCGCGGGCATCCCGATCTTCTCCAGCTCCTTCTTCTCGAACGCCGCCACGTCCGCGCTGGCCGAGGCCGGCTGGGTGTGGAATTCGAGGTCGATCAGCGCCGAGGACACGAACTCCACCGTGGCAAAGCCCTGGTTGAATTTTCGCGCGGCGATGAAGCGCTTGAGCAGATCATCCGGCAGCGGCTCGCCGGTCTGGTAATGCTTCGCGAACTGCCTGAGCACCTGCGGCTGCTCCTGCCAGTGCTCGTAAAGCTGCGACGGCAGTTCGACGAAGTCAGTGAACACCGAAGTGCCCGACAGCGAGGGATAGGTCACGTTCGACATCATGCCATGCAGCCCGTGGCCGAATTCATGAAACAGCGTGCGCGCGTCATCCGGCGACAGCAGCGAGGGCTGGCCGTCGGTGCCCTTGGAGAAGTTGCAGACGTTGAGAATCAATGGCGCGATGTCGCCGTCGAGCTTCTGCTGATCGCGCAGCGAGGTCATCCAGGCGCCGGAGCGCTTCGAGGTTCGCGCGAAGTAATCGCCATAGAACAGCGCCTTGTGCGCGCCGTGGGCGTCCTTGACCTCCCAAACGCGGACGTCGGGATGCCACACCGGCACGTCCTTGCGTTCCTCGAAGGTGACGCCGAACAACCTTGTCGCGGTGTCGAACGAGGCGGCGATCATGTTGTCGAGCGACAGATACGGTTTGATCGCGGCGTCGTCGAAATTGGCGCGGCGCTGCCGCAGCTTCTCGGCGTAGAAGCGCCAATCCCACGCGGCAAGCTTGAAGTTGCCGCCGTCCTCCGCGATCAGTTCCTGCAGCGCATCGCGGTCGGCCAGAGCGCGTTCCCGCGCCGGCTTCCACACCCGCTCCAGCAGGCCACGGACGGCCTCCGGCGTCTTCGCCATCGAGTCTTCCAGACGGTAGGCGGCGAAGGTGGGGAAACCCAGCAGCTTCGCGGTCTCCTCACGCAGCGCGAGGATTTCGACGATGACGTCATTGTTGTCGTTGGCATTGCCGTTGTTGCCGCGTTCGATGAACGCCTTGTAGGCCTTCTCGCGCAGGTCACGGCGGGTCGAGCTCTTCAGAAACGGCTCCATCGAGGATCGCGACGTCGTGATGATCGCACGGCCCGCCATGCCGCGTTCTTCTGCAGCGGCCTTGGCGGCGGCGACGAAGCTCGACGGCAGCCCATCGGTGTCGTCCTCGCCGATTTCCATGAACCAGTCCTGCTCGTCGGCGAGCAGATGGTGGCTGAAGCTGGTGCCGAGCGAGGCGAGACGCTCGTTGATCTCCGCCATCCGCGCCTTGGCGACATCATCCAGGCCGGCGCCGGAGCGGTGGAAGCGGTTATAGCTGCGCTCCAGTAGGCGCATCTGCTCGGCCGTGAGACCCAGCGTGGCGCGGTTGTCGTGCAGGGCGGCGATGCGGCCAAACAGCACGGCATTCATCATGATCGGATTCCAGTGCCGCGCCTGGCGCAGCGAGACTTCCTTGTCGATCTCCAGCAGCTTCGGGTTGGAATGCGCCGAGACCAGATCGTAGAACACCGCCGAGACGCGGCCGAGCAGCTTGCCGGAGCGCTCCAGCGCAGTGATGGTGTTGGCGAAATCCGGCGTCGCGGGATCGTTGACGATGGCGGCGACTTCCGCCGAATGGTCGAAAAATGCCTGTTCGAACGCCGGGATGAAGTGCTCGGGCAGGATCTCGGCAAAGGGCGGGGTCTCGAACGGGGTGGTCCAGGCTTCAAGCAAAGGATTGGGCTTCAGCAGCGGATTTTCGAGACCATTCGACGCAACCACCGCATTTGACGTTTCTGACATCATTTATCCCGCTTTGCCGACCATTTATGCAGCCGCACCTATACCATGCCGTGGGGCTTTTTCAGGCCCATTAGCGCTTGCCGCAGCAGGCTTTTTCGGAGAGATTGCGGCTCCAAACAGGACGTTCAACATGACCACCTCCACCGCCCCCCGCCGGATCTACTGGCCTAGCGTCATCACCGTGATTTCGGCCGCGATCCTGATCGGCGCCGAAGTGTTCGGCGGCGCCTTTGCCGGCGGCTGGGCCTTGTCGATCCTGTTCGGGCTCGACACCACCGGCGAGCACATCCTGCAGGTGGTCCTGTTCCTGGCCGGCGTCGCCATCATGTTCGCCTTCCTGCGCGCCGCGCAGCGCGTCGAGCCGTTCACCCGCCGGCGCTGAACTGCCGCTCGCCAATGCAAGGCGCCTTCCGGCGAAGCGAACCAGGCTTTGCCTGTGGCTGCTTGATGGCTTGGCTCGCCATGACAGCTGAGGCCTTCCCTGCCTGCATCAGACACTCTCGCGCCGTGAAATAACTTAATATCCGTTCATGATCGACGCCCGGCTGCATCATGTTTGCAGCGCTGCGCACCTGTGGTGTGGAAATATACCCGCGACCCAAGAAAATTGTTGCGAAGCAGGGTCAAACACCCTAATTCCACTCTTGCCCAATTTCGCACGTGCCTGTGGTCGTGTGTCAGTCGGTAGGTATCCGGACAAGAGGCCGGACAGCCGCCAAGGGACAAGGAAGCCGAGGGTCATTCGATCGCAAGATCGGGAGGCCAGCATCTCTCTCCAGGGATGCCGATGAAGGTGACTTTGATCCTTGCAACCGTGACTGGCAGCCGGAGGCGAACCGGCGCACCTCGTTCTCAACGGGGGACGCGACTTAAAGCAACGACGGATC
>NZ_JAQGJT010000066.1 GCF_028290495.1 Tardiphaga sp. | reverse complement strand
CTCAAGGCCGGCGTCGCCGGCTATTCCGATGAGCGCGACCGGCCAGACCGCGAAGGTACCTCGCAGCTTTCGCCGCATCTCCGGTTCGGCGAGATCAGCCCGCGGCAGATCTGGTTCGCGGCGCGCTTCGCCGCCGCCGAGCATCCCGATCTCGGCAGCGACATCGGCAAATTCCTCAGCGAGATCGGCTGGCGCGAGTTCTGCCGGCACCTCTTGTTCGACCTGCCTGACCTTGCGGAGCGCAATCTGCAGCCCTCCTTCGACGCGTTTCCGTGGAAGACCGACCGCACGGCGCTGCGCGCCTGGCAGCGCGGCCAGACCGGCTATCCGCTGATCGACGCCGGCATGCGCGAGCTCTGGCACACCGGCGTGATGCACAATCGCGTCCGCATGGTGGTCGCTTCCTTCCTCGTGAAGCACCTGCTGATCGACTGGCGCGAAGGCGAAAAGTGGTTCTGGGATACGCTGGTCGATGCCGACGCCGGCAGCAATCCGGCCAACTGGCAATGGGTCGCGGGCTGCGGCGCCGATGCCGCGCCCTACTTCCGCGTCTTCAATCCGATCCTTCAGGGAGAAAAATTTGATCCCGATGGAGTCTACGTTCGACGCTGGGTGCCGGAGCTGAAAGCGATGCCGTCGAAGTTCATCCATCAGCCGTGGAACGCTAGCCCGCTAGAGCTTGGCGTCGCCGGCGTCACGCTCGGCAAGAGCTATCCGATGCCGATCATCGAGCACAAAGTCGGTCGCGAGCGCGCGTTGAAAGCGTACGCATCGACACGAAACAGTTGACTACACGTCGCTCACACTTCATCTGAGACACGAATCGGACTATCGTCAGAGAATCAATAACCTTTGGGGGATAAGATGAAAGACGACACACCGATTTTGGAGCAGATGACAGACGCTCTCAGCAGCGCTGCCGATGCGACAAAAGAAGCCGCCACTTCCTTGGTGAAGAAGGTCCGCAAGGCCACCACCAAGAAAGCGGCGAAGAAGCCCGCGGCAAAGAAAGCCGTGAAGAAGTCCACCAAGAAATCTTCGGCCAAGAAAACCTCGGCGAAGAAAACAGCAAAGAAAGTGAAAAAGACAGTGGCAAAAGCAGTGAAGAAGACCGCGAAGAAGGCTCCGAAGGCCGCCAAGACCGTCAAGAAGGCCGCCAAGAAGACCGTCAAGAAGGCCGTGAAGAAGGCAGCTCCGAAGAAGGCCAAGAAGGCCGCTCCGAAGAAGGCCAAGAAGGTTGCGAAGAAGTCCAAGAAGTAAGACCTCACAGCTCGCTGTGAAGTGAAAGCCTCCGGGTCCAAGCCCGGAGGCTTTTTCTTGCCCGGAATTCAGGCCCGCGCGCGGTTGACCAGCAGCACCGCAGCGCCGCAGGCGACCATGCCGACGATGGCGACGGCATCGAGCGTCTCGCCGAACAGGATGTAGGCCATCAGGGCCGTCACTGCCGGCACCAGATAGAACAGGCTGGCCACCTGGCTCGACGCCTGCCGCCGCAACAGCCAGTACAACAGCCCGACCGTGCCGATCGACAGCACCACTGCGAGCCACGTCACCGACAGCACGAACCCCGTGGTCCAATGGATGGTGTTGGTCTCTAGCGCAAAGGCGCCGAGGCCGAGCAGCAAGAGGGCGGCGATCTGCTGGATCAGGCTGCCGGTGCGCCAGTCGATGCCGCCGCAGAATCGCTTCTGGTACAGCGTGCCCAGCGTGATGCTGACCAATGATGCTGCGGAAGCGAACCAGCCCCAGCCGGCATCGCCCGATATCGGCCGGCCATGCAGGATCAAACCGACGCCGACGAGACCAAGCATCAGCCCGCCCCATTGCAGCGGCGTCACGCGCTCGCCGAGAAAGCGGCTCGCCAATGTCGAGGTCAGCACCGGCTGCAGGCCGGGGATCAGCGCCGACAATCCGACTGGCACCGAATGCGCCACCGCGAGCACCGTGCCGGCGAGATAGAAGCCCTGCACCAGGATGCCGGCAACGATGGAGTGGCCGACGCCGGCACGGTCCGGCCAACGCGGTCGCACGATGGCAACCACCATCGCCATGATCGCCACCGCGAGCGCCATGCGGACCGTGAGATAGGTCAGTGGTTCTGCCCCGGTCAGCACATATTTGGTGGCGATGAAGCCGGTGCTCCACAGCAATACGAAAACCACCGGGGTCGCGCGCGCGGCAATAGTCGGAAGAGCATGTTTCATTTGCCGACTGAATTGCCCGATCCTATGCTAGGCGGCAATAAAGAATTGCGCGGGGCCACTTGCTGCGCAGCACATACCAAAACCGAAGATGAGGATACGCCATGGATGTTCGAGCCGCCGTTGCCATTGCTGCCGGCAAGCCGCTGGAGATCACCACCGTTCAACTCGAAGGACCGCGCGATGGCGAGGTCATGATCGAGATCAAGGCTACCGGCATTTGCCACACCGATGAGTTCACTTTGTCGGGCGCCGATCCGGAAGGCCTGTTCCCCGCCATCCTCGGCCATGAAGGCGCCGGTGTCGTCGTCGAGATCGGTCGCGGCGTCACATCGGTGAAGCCCGGCGACCACGTCATCCCGCTCTATACGCCGGAGTGCCGGCAGTGCCCGTCCTGCCTGTCGCGCAAGACCAATCTTTGCACCTCGATCCGCGCCACCCAGGGCCAGGGCCTGATGCCGGACGGCACGTCGCGCTTCTCGATGGGGGGCAAGCCGCTGCATCATTATATGGGCACATCGACCTTCGCCAATTTCACCGTGCTGCCGGAAATCGCCGTCGCCAAGATCCGCGAAGACGCGCCATTCGACAAGGTCTGCTACATCGGCTGCGGCGTCACGACCGGGATCGGCGCGGTGATCAACACCGCCAAGGTCGAGCAAGGCGCCAAGGCAATCGTGTTCGGTCTGGGCGGCATCGGCCTCAACGTGCTGCAGGGCCTGCGGCTGGCCGGCGCCGACATGATCATCGGCGTCGACCTCAACAACGACCGCAAGGAATGGGGCGAACGGTTCGGCATGACGCATTTCGTCAACCCGAACGACCACGGCAAGGACCTCGTCCCCTATCTCGTCAACATGACCAAGCAGGGTGCAGACCAGATCGGCGGCGCCGATTACACCTTCGACTGCACCGGCAATGTCACGGTGATGCGGCAGGCGCTGGAAGCCTGCCACCGCGGCTGGGGTCAGTCGATCGTAATCGGCGTGGCGCCAGCTGGCGCGGAGATCTCCACGCGTCCGTTCCAGCTGGTGACCGGGCGGGTCTGGAAGGGCTCGGCGTTCGGCGGCGCGCGCGGGCGTACCGACGTGCCGAAGATCGTCGACTGGTACATGCAGGGCAAGATCCAGATCGACCCGATGATCACCCACGTGATGCCGCTGTCCGACATCAACAAGGGCTTCGATCTGATGAAGACCGGCAAATCGATCCGCGGCGTGGTGACGTTCTAAACATCACCACCGGCTGTCAACCCCGCGAAGCGGAGATCCAGTAAACGCTGGCGGTCATTGCAGATGACCGACGACAAAGAATACCGGGTCGCCCGGTCCAAGCGCGCAATTGCGCGCCTGGCCGGGCGATGACAGTCGGGGTGGCTGGCCCTATTCTCCCTGAAACACCACCGCATCCACTACGACGCAGCCTTTGCCCTCGCTGTCGAGCATGACCGGGTTGAGGTCGATGCTCATCACCTTCGCCGAAGCGTCGCGCATCAATTCGCCGATCTTGACCACGGCGGCGCTCAGCGCGTCCAGATCCATCGGCGGTTCGCCGCGCACGCCTTCAAACAACGGCGCGATGCGCAGCTTGCGCAGCGCCTCTTTGGCATCGTCCTGCGAGAACGGCGGGAGCAGCAGCGTGGTGTCCTTGAACACTTCGACATATTTTCCACCGTCGCCGACCGCGACCACCGGGCCGAACACGGGATCACGGTGCGCCCCGATCATGATCTCGCGGCGACCGCCGGCCATCGCGGCGACGATCACGCCGTCGAAGCGCGAACCGTGCTTGCGGATGATGGCCTCCATCTCGGCATAGACCTCGCCGGCTTCCTCGCGCGAATTGATTTTCAGCCTGACCAGACCAAGCTCGGATTTGTGCGCGATATCGGCCGAGCAGCCCTTTACCACCACCGGACCGCCGATCGCCGCGAAGGCGGCGATCGCTTCGGCGCGGGAATGGCAGAGACGGTACGGCACCACGGGAATGCCGCGCGCGGCCAGCAGCGCCAGGCTGTCGGCCTCATTCAGCATGATGGTGGCGCCGTCGGTCGGGATCAGCGCGTCGGATTTGCCGCGGGTCGCGCGGCGCTCATGCGTGCGCGCCATCAATTCGCGGTGCGCGAGGAACTGATGCAAGGCCGTGACGGCCTCGACCTCGGTCGGAAACACCGAGACGCCCTGCGCCTGAAACTCTTTCGCGACACTCGGCTGCGTCGCGGCGACCACCAAGGGCTTACCGGTCTGCGCCGCAAAGGCTGCAGAATCGCGCGCAAAGGCCGGCACGTCATAACCGGGGCCTGCCACGGGCACGCCGATCACGAAGGCATCGGCGTCGGGATCCTCCGCGATGACCGGCAAGATGTCGCCGAACAGCCGGCTGTTCGATAATAGCGCAGCGGTGAGGTCGATCGGATTGGTGGTGGTGGCGAAGCTCGGCAGGATGCCCTTAAGCTTCTTGTCGGTCGCCTCGGACAATTTCGCCATCGGCATGCCTACCGTGGTGGCGGCATCCGCCGTCATCACGCAGACCGCGCCGGAATTGCTGATCGCGACGAGACGCCTGCCCTTCGGCTTCCAGCCCTTCAGGTAGAGTTCGGTCGCCTCGACGAGGCCGCGCATATCTGGGGCGCGCCAGATGCCGTGATGCTCGAAGAACGCATCCACTACGCGATCCTCGTTGGCCAGCGCGCCGGTATGCGACTGCGCGGCCGCGCGGCCGGCTTCGGATCGGCCGGATTTCAGCGCGATGATCGGCAGGTCGCGGTCCAGCGCGATGGCCGCGAGTTCTTCGAGGTACTTCTTCTCGGGAATGCTCTCGAGATAGAGCAGCATCAGCTTGACCTGGGTGTCCTCGGCGACCGCAATCGCCAACTCGCCGACGGTGATGTCGGCGTCGTTGCCGGTGGCGTGGCTGTGGCGCACGCCGATGCCGCGCGGATTGAGGAAGCCAACCGGCACGGTGGACAACGCGCCGCTCTGGCTGAGCATCGCGACATGGCCCTCAACGCGGTCGAACTCCATGAACATCGTGGAAAACGAGGCGATCGCGCCGGTGCCGAAATTGGCGAGGCCTTGCGAGTTCGGCCCGACGATGCGCATGCCGGCCTTGTGGGCGGCGGCGACCATGCGGCGCTCCTTCGCCTTGCCCTCGATCGCATCGACCTCGCCGAAGCCGGACGCCATCACCACCGCGATCTTGACGCCGGCAGCTGCGCAGTCTTCCACCGCGGCGATGGCGCTGTCGCCGGCGATCGCGACGATCACCATCTCCGGGGCTTCCGGCAGATCCGCCAGGCTCGGATAGCATTTTTCGCCCTGGATCTCCGTGCGCGTGGGGTTGATCGGGTAGATCTTGCCCTTGAAGCCGAACTTCTGGAGATAATGCACCGGACGGCCGCCGACCTTGTTGGGGTTCTCGGAGGCGCCGATGATGGCGACGGATTTCGGATCGAGGGCAGCGCGAAGACGGCTCATGCGGAGGTCCTTTCAAAATAGGGAACGAGGCGGCCGGTGAAGCGCGCGTAGCGCGCGGCCACCTTGTCGCCGATGGCGAGGTCGTTGGCGCCGTGGGCCATCATGCGAAAGCCTTCGGCGGTGTCGATCAGAACGATGTTGTAGGGCACGTGCTCGCGCGCCTCCGGCGTGCCCGCGCGCAGCACCAGCGACGTCGCATAGACGGTGCCCTGCCCGCTGGCGGTTTTATCGACCGGGTCCGGCGCGCCGCAGGCCGCACAAAAGGCGCGGCGGAAATACTGCACGTGGTTGCAGGCAGCGCAGCACTGGAAGCTGATCGCCTCCATGCCGGTGGTCCAGTCTTCAGTCGGCTTCATCGCACCCGCTCCAGAAACATGCTGACATGCGACGACAGCACGCCGCCGTCGCCATGCAGCAGCGCGATTCCGGCGTCTTTTACCTGTCGACCGCCGGCCCGGCCGGTCATCTGCAGCTGCATTTCGACCAGGTGCGCCATCGCGCCGCCCACGCCGCAATGGCCGTAGCTCAGCAAGCCGCCATGGGTGTTGAGTGGCACCGCGCCGTCGCGGCTGAAATAACCGCTACGCACGCGCGCCGCCGCCTCGCCACGGCCGGCGAGGCCAAGTTCTTCCAGCAGCATGGCTAGCGTAATGGTAAAGCTGTCGTAGATGCCGGCATAGCGCACATCGGCGATGGACAGGCCCGATTGGGCGCTCGCGCGCTGCAGGGATATCGCGGCGCCCATCCTGTCGAAGTCGGGGATCGTGGTGACGTACTGGTGGGTGTGCGCCTGCGCGCAGCCGCGAATGCGCACGCCGGTCTCGCCGGTCCGCTCGCGGCTGATGACGAACGCCGCGCCGCCGTCCGACACCGGGCAGCAGTCCAGCAATTTCAGCGGCGACGCCACCGGCTTTGAGGCCATGACGTCGGCAACGCTGATCCTGTCGCGAAACTGCGCGCCGGGATGGTCGGCGGCGTGACTGCGCATCAGCACCGCGAACTCGGCAAGGTCTTCTTCCGTAATCTTGTACTCATGCATATAGCGCGATGCGACGAGCCCGTAATAGGCGGGAATGGTCGGCCCCAGCGGCATCTCGTACGAAGGATGGCCGACCTGCGCCAGCGCCTGGATGGCGGCGTCGCGGCTCTGCCCGGTAAGGCGGTTCTCGCCGGACACCACCAGCACATGCTTTGCCATGCCGGCTTGCACGATGATGTGAGCCAGCATGGTCATTGCGAGACCCGTCGCGCCGCCCACCTGCACCGCGTGAGCGTAGCACGGCGTGATGCCAAAATGCTCGGCGAACACCGTGGCCAGCATGATATGCGGCTGCACCGTGGAATAGCCGCACAGCACGCCGTCGATCTCGTCGCGCTGCAGCCCGGCATCGGCAATTGCAAGCTCGGCCGCGCGGCTCATCAGGTCGAGCGTGGAGGCGCCCTCATGCCTGCCGAACGATGTGAGGCCGACGCCCGTGATGAAGCTCATGCTCACACTCTTTCGTCATTCCGGGATGCGCCCTCTTGGGCGCAGGCCCGGAATCCATAACCGCCGATCGTGGTTATGGATTCCGGGCTCGCGCGTGAAGAACGCGCGCCCCGGAATGACGGTTCGGGGTTTTGCACCATCATCAATACGACTTCGGCAGGCCGAGCACTTTCTCGGCAATGAAACTGAGGATCAGTTGCGGGCTGATCGGCGCGATGCGCGGAATCAGGGATTCGCGTAAGTAACGCTCGACGTGAAATTCCTTGGCATAGCCGAAGCCGCCATGGGTCATCACCGCCTGTTCGCAAGCCTGAAAACCGGCTTCGCCCGCGAGGTACTTTGCGGCGTTGGCCGCCGGGCCACAGGGCATGCCCTGATCGTATTGCCATCCCGCCGACAGCGTCATCAGCCACGCCGCTTCCAGCTCCATCCAGTTTTTTGCAAGCGGATGCTGGATCGCCTGGTTCTTTCCGATCGGACGATTGAACACGATGCGGGTCTTGGCATAGGCCGCGGCACGCGACAGCGCCAGCTTGCCGAGGCCCACCGCTTCGGCCGCGATCAGGATTCTTTCCGGATTCATGCCGTGCAGAATGTATTCGAAACCGCGTCCCTCCTCGCCGATGCGATCTTCTGCCGGAATCTCGAAGTCCGCGATGAACAGCTCGTTGGAATCCACCGCCTTGCGGCCCATCTTCTCGATCTCGTGCACGGCGATGCGCTTGCGA
>NZ_JAQGJT010000053.1 GCF_028290495.1 Tardiphaga sp. | reverse complement strand
TCATGCCGCCGGAGCCTTTCTTGTCGATCGAAAACACGCCGAGATCCGTGATCACCATGTCGATCACACCGGCGCCGGTGAGCGGCAGGGTGCATTTGTGCAGGAGCTTCGCCTCGATGGTGCCGTCCTTGGCCTTGGCGCTGTGCTCCATGATGACGCACACTTTCTTGACGCCGGCGACGAGGTCCATCGCGCCGCCCATGCCCTTCACCATCTTGCCGGGGATCATCCAGTTGGCGAGGTCGCCATTCTGCGCCACCTGCATCGCGCCCAGAATCGACAGATCGATATGGCCGCCACGCACCATGGCGAAGGAATCCGACGACGAGAAATAGCTGGTGGTCGGCAGTTCGGTGACAGTCTGCTTGCCGGCGTTGATCAAGTCGGGATCCTCGTCGCCCTCATAGGGAAACGGGCCCATGCCGAGCATGCCGTTCTCGCTCTGCAGCTGCACGTCGACGCCATCGGGAATGTAGTTCGACACCAGCGTCGGAATGCCGATGCCGAGGTTGACGTAGAAGCCGTCCTTCAGCTCTTTGGCTGCGCGGGCCGCCATTTGATCACGGGTCCAGGCCATCGTTCTCTCCTGTTATTTGCGGTTTACGCGGGACGCTTGCGCGAGGTGACTTTTTCGATCCGCTTGTTGACGGTGCCGACCTCGACGATGCGCTTCACGAAAATGCCGGGCGTATGGATGTGGTCAGGATCGATCTCGCCGGCGGGCACCAGATGCTCGACCTCGGCGATGGTGATCTTGGCCGCCGTCGCCATCATCGGGTTAAAGTTGCGCGCGGTCTTGCGGTAGACGAGGTTGCCGGCGGTGTCGCCCTTCCAGGCGTGGACGATGGCAATGTCGGCGAACAGGCCGCGCTCCAGCATGTAGGTCTCGCCGTTGAAATCCATCGTCGGCTTGCCTTCCGAGATCAGCGTGCCGACGCCGGTCTTGGTGTAGAAGCCGGGGATGCCCGCGCCGCCGGCGCGAATCCGCTCCGCAAGCGTGCCCTGCGGCGAGAATTCCAGTTCCAGTTCGCCGGCGAGGTACTGCTGGGCGAACAGCTTGTTCTCGCCGACATAGGACGAGATCATCTTCTTGATCTGGCGGGTTTCCAGAAGGCGCGACAGGCCGATGCCGTCGACGCCGGCATTGTTCGAGACCACCGTGAGATCTTTCACGCCGGATTCGCGCAGCGCGTCCGACAGTGCCTCGGCGATGCCGCACAGGCCGAAGCCGCCCGACATGACCATCATGCCGTCCTTGAGAATACCTTCTAGGGCCGACTTGGCGTCGGGATAGACCTTGTTCATTGGGAATTCAACCTGATGGAGGAAAGCGCTGAATGGCTCGTGAGCCGGTCTTATTGTCGGGATTATTAGGCGGAATTCTCACGGCAGGTCAATCTGGGGGCGGTTCTTCCTTGTTTCTCCCACGGGCGAAGCGAAGCTTTGCAGGAGAGGACAGGCACGGACAGGTGCTGCGCGCGCCGTGCGACCTCATCACCCCTCCTCCGGCCTTGAAAGCGTCAAGAAAACCGAGCAAATTGCGCACCTTGGACGCCGGGCGCATGTTGAGCCGCCGGCGCCTGCAATGGTTCAACCAACCCCGGATAGTTCATTGACGAGTGCCCAAGGAATAAGACGCCTGGGGATGCCGGTTGCGGCGCTCCTGGGCATCGTGCTGGTCGGGCTGTTCGCCATGTCCTGGCTGCTCAACCGCGACGCGCTGCGTCAGGCGGTTGAAGCGCAGATTCGCGCCGTTACCGGGCTCGATCTGGTCGTCAACGGCCATGTCGACGTCTCGGTGTTTCCCGGCAGCTATGTCTCGTTTCACGAGGTTGGCCTGCGCGGCGGCGGTGCGATCGACCCTGCTTTGTCGGTCGATGTGCTGACCGCCAACCTGCGCCTGTTGCCGCTGCTGCTGCAACGCTTCGAAATCTCCGACATGATGATGCTGCGACCGCGCATCAACGTCGTCCGCGACGCCGCCGGTAACAGCAACTGGACACCGTTCATCGAAACCATCGCGCGCACCATGAAGCCGGGCGCCGACCATCCGCTGTCGTTCTCCGAGATTCGCATCCAGGACGGCGTGCTGAACTATCAGGACCCCAATAATTCCGAGACGCTCGGCGACATCGACCTGTCGCTGGCCTGGCCGTCGATCTCGCGCTCTTTTGCCGCAACCGGCCAGTTCGACTGGCGCGGCGAACGCATCGACGGCAGCATCAGCGTCAGCGATTTCATCGCGGCCCTGTCCGGCGATCGCTCCGGGCTGAAGGCGCGCATCGTCAGCGCCCCGATCAAGCTGGCCTTCGACGGCTCGGTCGCCAACCGCGCAAGCCTGATCATGGAAGGCACGCTGACCGCCGACAGCCTGTCGCTGCGCAACGCGCTTCGCTGGGTCGGCCAGGCGCCGCCCGGCTCCGGCGGCTTCGGCCGTTTCGCGCTGAAGGCGCGCGCCAGCCTGGTGGGGCCGTCGATCGCGCTCACCAACGTCAATGTCGAGCTCGACGGCAATGTCGCCGAGGGCGTCATGACCTACAGCAACAATGGCCGCCAGACCCTGCAGGCGACGCTCGCCGCCGGCGCGCTCGACTTCACGCCGTATATTTCCACGGTGCGGCTGTTGGCCTCCGGCGCACGCGACTGGAACCGGCAGTTGTTCGACCTCAACGCGCTGTCCACGACCGATCTCGACATGCGGCTATCGGCCGCCAAGGTCACCGTCGGCTCCTCGGTGCTCGGCCGCACCGCGCTCGGCGCCAACCTGCGCGGCGGCACGCTGGCGCTGTCGGTCGGCGAGGCGCAGCTATATGGCGGCATTGTTCGCGGCTCGTTCGGCATCGCGCATTCCGACGCGGTGGCCGACGTGAAGGCCCAGCTCCAGTTCACCGACGTCGATCTGCAGGCCTGCGCCAGCGACCTGTTCGGCGTCAGCAAACTGACCGGCCGCGGCAATCTGTCGATGGCGCTGGAAGCCTCCGGCTCGTCGCCATTTGGCCTGGCGCAATCGCTCGACGGCACCGCGACCCTGACCGGCCATGACGGCGCGATATCAGGCTTCAACGTCGAGCAGTTGCTGAAGCGGCTGGAGCGCCGGCCGCTGTCCGGCGCCGGCAACTTCCGCTCCGGCTCGACGCCGTTCACGACGCTCAACATGTCCTTCAAGTTCAACGACGGCGTCGCCACCGCGCAGGACATCCGCGTCGAAGGCCCCAACGCGCGCCTGACCCTGACCGGCACCGCCTCGGTGCCATCCAGGGAATACGACCTCAAGGGCGTCGCCAGCCTGGTCTCGGTGGCGAACGCGCCGCCCGGCTTTGACCTGCCGTTCGTGATCCAGGGCCCGTGGGACGATCCGCTGATCTTCCCCGACCCGGAAAGCCTGATCCGCCGCTCGCCGGGCGCAGCCCCGCTGCTCGACGCTGTGAAAGATCGCAAGACTCGCGACGCCGTGCGCTCCGTGCTGGAACGGCTTACCGGGGGCGCGAAGCCAGCGCCGGTGCCCGCCGCGGGGCAGCCGGCCGAGCCACCTGCGGCGGCAGAGCCGAAGGCGGAGTAAGTACCTGCGAATGACGCTTTGGCGCGCTGCGACGTTCTGCTAGAAGCTCGGCTTTCACTGGAATTGAACAGCCGTGCAGTCTCCTCCCGTCGATGCCATTGCCCGCCATCTCTCGACCGCCATCGACAAAAGTCAGGAACTGGCGCGGCCGGAAATCGAGCGCCGGCAGTTGCAGTTGCTCGAGAAGCTTTGCAGCCACGCCCGCGCGCATGTGCCCTTCTATCGCGACACCCGGCGGCTGGATCCGCTGTTTCGAGCCAACGGCCAATTCAGCCTGGAGGGCCTGGCAGACGTGCCGGTACTGACCCGCGCGGTTGCCGCCGACAACGAAGCCGCTCTGGTCGCCGAGCGTATCCCGCCGGAAATGCTGCCGCTGTCGGAAGACTGCACATCGGGGTCGACGGGAACGCCGCTGCGAATCAAGCGCACGCTGATGCAAGCCGTGTTTTCTCAGGTGCTTTTCGAACGCGCGGTGAAATGGAACAACGCCGGGCCGGTGCGCCGCCTGGCCATCACCAACATGATCAAGGCCAGCGAGCGCGCGCAGCTCGCCACGCCGGAAGCCTTGGCGGACGGCGTGCCTCTTGATCTGCCGACTCATCTCGATCCGGCAGAACAGGTCGCATTGATCGGCCGCTTCAAGCCGAGCCACATCATCGCCTTTCCGAATCTCGCCGAGGCGTGGCTGAAGACCGGGCGGCTCGATCAACTCGCCAGCCTGACCACCATGTTCGCCACAGGCGAGGTGTTGCGACCGGCTATTCGCGAACAACTGGAACGCGAACTGAAAGTGCGCGTCATCAATTTCTACTCGGCCACCGAGACCGGACCGATCGCGGCCGCAGGGCCGGATGGAAGGCTGCGCATCAGCGAGGAAACACTGCTGCTGGAGCAGCCGTCCGGCCCCGTTAATCCGTCGCGGCCGGTGCAGGTGATTGCCACGCCGTTCTACGCCTACGCCATGCCGCTGATCCGCTACGCCACCGGCGACTATGTGCGGTTCTCGTCGCGGCGGCCGCGCGAGTCCATCGGGCTGCGCCGGCTTGAAGCCGTGCTCGGCCGCGAGCGCAGCCTGTTCCGGCGTCGCGACGGCACCCGGATCTGGCCGGCGGTGCACGGCGAGGTGATCGGCGACATCGTCCCGCTGCGCGGCTGGCAGCTGGTGCAGGAAACGCTCGACGATGTCGTTATGAAGATCGTGACGTCGGCGCCGCCGGACGATCTGCAACTGGCAAAGTGCCGCAGCGCGCTGGACGATATGGTGCCGGGCTTCAACATCCGTGTGGAAGCGGTCACGCACATTGACGATGATCGCGCCAGCGGCAAGCGCTTCGAAAGCTGCCTGTCTCTGGTCGATTGAGTTCAGAAATGACGAAGCCGGCCGGATGCGATCCGGCCGGCTCGTCAGCTGTTATCTACGTCAGATACTGCAGCTCAGAACTTGTAGCTGATGCCGAGCGAGGCATTGGTCTGGTTGAACTTGACCCGGCTCGGGATGGCAGACCCGCCGTCCGAGAAAGCAAAGGTCTTGGCGCCGAAATCACTGTAGCGGACCTCGCCGCGCGCGATCCAGTTCGTCGTGATCGCATATTCCGCGCCGACGCCGACCGTATAGCCGACCAGAACTTCGGACTGCCCGGAAATGCCCTGGGAGAGAATGCAGATACCATCGCAGGAGCGGTAGCGCGTCAGATCCAGCGAGGATGCGACCTCGGCAAACGCGACGCCGCCGGTCGCATAGAACAGCCAGTTGTCGGCGGCAAAACCGAGACGACCACGGATCGACGCCTGCCAGTCGCTCTTGAACGACAGGCTGCCAACCACACGGGACCCGCCGGTGCCCTGGTCGAAGGCACGGCCGCCCTTCAGGTTGCTGCCGTCAAAATCACCTTCGAAGCCGAACACGGTGCGCCCAACCTGCCAGTTGTAACCGGCATGGGCGCCTCCCTGGAAGCCGCTGATGTCGAAGTGATCGGCCGGCAAGCCAGCGGTAAGGGAGAGATTGTCGCTCTGATCGCCCCAGGCATAGCCGACATGGGCGCCGACGTAGAAGCCGCTCCAGTTGGTGAGCGGCGACAGTGCCGGGGCCTTGGTGTAAGTGCGTGCCGCAAGATCGGCAGCGGCCGCAGGCAGCGCGAGAAGAATCGAAGCGCCCATTACGGCAGCGGTGAGAGTCTTATTCATTGATCAGCCCCTAAAGTTGCGAGCGGACTAATGGGTGATTTGGTCTCTACAGCCAACCCGGTGATACCGGTGGCGCGCGCTATTGCGAAGCACTGTTGCGGCGAAGCGACATTTCCGACGGCAATACGCGCCGTGGGGTTGAGTCGGGAAAACACCGCGCCTTCACCGCGCGCACTTTTCAACAGGCACGCTGAAAAAGCAGCCCGCAGGAGCTTCGCCGCGTTTACAGCGGTGCCGCGCTCTCGCCGCGGGCGCTCGACAGCTTCGACAGCAGCGAAGCGCTCACGATAACCACAGCAATGAACCCGATCACCAGCGTGCAGATCGCGTTGATCTCCGGCTTAACGCCGAGACGCACTTCCGAATAGATCCGGATCGGCAGCGTCGAGGCTCCCGGGCCGGTGGTGAAGGAGGCGATCACCAGATCATCCAGCGAGAGCGTGAAGGCCAGCATCCAGCCCGCGGCAATCGCCGGCCAGATCAGCGGCAGGGTGACGGCGACAAAGGCGCGGACGGGATCGCGGCCGAGGTCCATCGCGGCTTCCTCCAGGCTGCGATCGAGGCCGGCGAGGCGCGATTGCACGACAACCGCGACGAAGCACATCGTCAGCGTCGTATGCGCGATGGTGACGGTCCAGAAGCCGCGGCCGGCGTCGAGCGCGACGAACAGCAGCAACAGCGACAGGCCGGAAATGACTTCCGGCATCACCAGCGGCGCGTACAGCATGCCGGACATCAGCGCGCGTCCCCGAAAGCGTTCGCCGCGCGTCAGCGCGATCGCCGCCAGCGTACCGAGCAAGGTCGCCGACGTCGCCGACACCACCGCGACGCGCAGGCTCATCCAGGCGGCATCGAGCATCGCGCGGTCGTTGAAAAATTCAGTGTACCACCGCGTCGACCAGCCGCCCCACACCGTCACCAGCTTTGATGCGTTGAACGAATAGATCACCAGGATGACGATTGGCAGGTAAAGGAACGCGGCGCCCAGCGCCAACGCTACCACGTTGAAGCGGGAGAAATGACGGGGCATCACCTCACCTCCGGCTGGCGGCGTTGCAGGCGGTCGTAGACGCCAAGCGGAATCAACAGCAGCGCCAGCAGAACGATCGCGGTGGCGGAGGCCACAGGCCAGTCCTTGTTGGTGAAGAATTCCAGCCACAACGTCTGCCCGATCATCATCGAGTCCGAGCCTGCCAGCAGATCGGGGATCACGAATTCGCCGGAGATCGGGATGAAGCACAGCAGCATGCCGGCGCCGACGCCGGGCCGCGACAACGGAAATGTCACGCGCCAGAACGCATCGATACGGGAAGCACCGAGATCGGCGGCCGCTTCCAGCAGCGCGCCGTCCAACCTGGCGAGCGTGGCATAGAGCGGCAGGATCATGAACGGCAGATAGGAATAGACGATGCCGAGGTACATCGCGCTGTCGGTCGACAGCCAAACCACCGGCGCGGACACGATGTGCAGCGCAAGCAGCGCTTTGTTGAGCAGGCCGTCATGCTGCAAAATGTTGATCCAGGCATAGATGCGGATCAGGAACGAGGTCCAGAACGGCACGATCACCAGCATCATGGCGATGCCCTGCCAGCGCTGCGGCAGCCGCGCCATTGCGTAGGCGATGGGATAGCCGATCAACAACAGCAACGCGGTCGAGACCAGCGCCACGCCGAGGCTGCGCAGATAGGAGCCGATGTAGAGATTGTCCGACACCAGCAGCCGGAAATTATCCAGCGAAAGGGCTGCGAAAGACGCCTTCAGCCCCGCGGTCCCATCGGCCCAGCCGAACACCGGCAGGTAGGGCGGCTGCGCGATAGCGGTTTGCGACAGGCTGATCTTCAGCACGAAGCCGAACGGCACCAGGAAAAACAGCACCATCCATACATAGGGCGCGATCGCCGCGCGGCGCCCCGGTGCGGTGAAGATGCGGCGCGCGTTCATCGCGGCAAGACCACGCAGTCATCGGGCGCGAACCACGCCACCACGTGCTGCCCGACGCTGTAGGCATCGACATCGAGCCGCGCCGTATTGGCCAGCGCGGCGCGCAGCGTCCCGCCATGGTCGAGCTTGATCCTGTAGACCGACAACCCGCCGAGATAACCGACCTCGCTGACCGTGCCCTCGACGCTGTTCATCGCGCCGGTATGGCCGCGCTCCACGGCCGGCCCCCTGCGCGCCAGCCGGATCTTTTCCGGCCGGATCGCGAGGCAGATGGCCGAGCCGGCCAGCGGCTGGCGCGGCTCGGCCGCGATCAGCGTGCCCGCCCCAGCGGTTGCGACCGTCAGCCGATAGCCATCCTGCAGCGTCACCTCCCCCTCGATCAGATTGACGTCGCCGACGAAGCCCGCGACCCAGCGCGTTTCCGGCGCCTCGTAGAGCTGCCGCGGCGTCGCAACCTGTTCGAGTCGGCCGTGGCTCATGACGCCGATCCGGTCGGCCATCTTCATCGCCTCGTCCTGGTCATGGGTGACGATGACGAAGGTGGTGCCGAGCCGGCGCTGCAGGGCGATCAGTTCGGTCTGCGTCTCCTCACGCAGCTTCTTGTCGAGCGCCGCCAGCGGTTCGTCGAGCAGCAGCAGTTGCGGCCGCCGCGCCAGCGCGCGGGCCAGCGCGACGCGCTGCTTCTGGCCGCCGGAAAGCTGATGCGGCCTGCGCGTCTGCAAGTCGTTGAGCTTGACGAGATCCAGCATTTCGGCGACGCGGCTGTCGATGCCGAGCCGCGTCAGGCCGGCGTTCTTCAGGCCGAAGCTGATATTGTCGCGGACGTTGAGATGGGGAAACAGCGCGTAGCTCTGGAACATCATATTGACCGGCCGCTGATGCGGCAGCACGGCGGCGATGTCCGTGCCGTCCAGCAGGATGCGGCCGCTATCCGGCGTCTCGAAGCCCGCCAGCATCCGCAGCAGCGTGGTCTTGCCGCAGCCCGACGGGCCCAGCAGCGCGAAGAATTCGCCGGCCTGGATGTCGAGCGAGAGGCCGTCGACCGCGACGAAGCCGCCGAAGGTTTTGGTCACCGCCTCGATCCGCAACAACGGCGTCGGATAGGCAACCGCGGGCGCGGTTGCTGCGGATTCGTCGGTCGAGATGTCAGCAAATGTCGTCATCGCCGCACGCTAGCCGCGGATCGCCGCCGTCTCAACTGTTCGCTACGGCGTTACCCCGCCTTGAGCGCCATCTCCGTGCGCCCCACCAGCCGGGCATATTGTGCAATCGGCGCCGGCCGGCCGATGAAATAGCCCTGCACGCCGTCACAGCCTTCGTTGGCGAGGAAACACAGTTGCGCGTGTGTCTCGACGCCCTCGGCGACGATCGAGACTTCCAAACCGTGGCCGAGTCCGATCACGGCACGGACGATGGCAGCGGATTGCGGATTGCTGCCGAGGTTGGTGACGAAGGCGCGGTCGATCTTGATCTTGTCGAACGGGAAGGCCTGCAGATAGGTCAGCGAGGAATAGCCCGAGCCGAAATCGTCCATCGAGACGCGCACGCCGAGCGCCTTCAGCCGCGTTAACAATGCGACGCCGCGCTCGAAATCCTCGATCAACACGCCTTCGGTGATTTCCAGTTCGAGCCGGCCCGGCTCAAGGCCGGTTTCCTGCAGGATCGAGTGCACCAGCCCGACCAGGTCGCCGTGCATGAACTGCGCTGGCGACAGGTTGACTGCGATCTGCAACGGCAACCGCCATGACGCCGCCTCCAGACAGGCCTGGCGCAGGATCCATTCGCCCATCTCGACGATCAGCCCGCTTTCCTCGGCCAGCGGGATGAAATCGCCGGGCGGTACGAAGCCGCGGGTGGGGTGGATCCAGCGCGCCAGAGCCTCGAAGCCGGTGATGTCGGCATCGATGATGGCCTGCCCGGCGCGCGCCTGGGGTTGATAATGTAGCGACAATTCGCCGTTACGGATCGCCAGCGAAAGGTCCTGGTGCAACACGCGGCGATCGCGCAACAGCCGGTCCATCTCGGGCTCGAACACGCTGATCGAGCCGCGCGAATGCGCCTTGGCGCGGAACAAAGCCGCGCCGGAGTTGGCCAGCAAAGCGGCGGCATTGGCGCCGTCGCGCGGGAACAGCGCGATGCCGGTGGTGACGCCGGTGCGCACCGACTTGCCGTCGATCGGAAAGCCCTGTGCCAGCGCCTCGGCGATGCGCTCGGCGAGCGCCTGCCCGGCTTCCGGCTGCTTGCCGTCGATAATGACGCCGAATTCGTCGCCGCCGAGCCGCGCCACCATGCCACCGCCGGCCGCAGCCTCGATCCGTCGCGACACCTCGACCAGCAGCCGGTCACCGATCGCGTGGCCAAACACGTCGTTGATTTCCTTCAGGCCATCGAGGTCGATCGACAGCACGGCAAATTCATCCACCGCGTCGCCACAAGCGTCGATCATCTGCGCCAGGCCTTGCAGGAAGGAGGCGCGGTTCGGCAGGTCGGTCAGGCCATCATGATAGGCCATATGCGCCATCCGCGCTTCGGTCTGGCGCCGGTCGGTGACATCCTCGTAGGTCTTGATCAGATATTGCGGTTGACCGTTGTCGTCAGGCACGGTCACGCGGCGGGTGAGAAACAGGCGAAGCCCGTCGCGGGTGTTGATCGGATGCTCTTCGGCGACCGGCAGACCGCTGCGTATCGCGGCCAGATCGCGACCTATGATCAACTTCGCGTCCTCCGGCCGCAGCATGTCGCCGACGGTGAGACCGATGGCGTCCTCGTGGCGGCGGTTGAGGACGGTCTCGGCGCTGCTGTTGGCGAACAGGTACCTGCCGTCGCTCGCGCTCTGCACGATAAGTGACACCGGGATATTATCGACGACGGTCTTGAGGAATTTCTTGGTGCTCTCCAGTTCGTCCTCGAGATGGCGCTGTTCGGTACAATCTTCGTGGATGCCGATCGAGCCGCCGTTCGGCAGCGGATTTAATTTGACCCGGACGTAGCGACCACCGGGAAGCTCGGCGACATACATGCCCTTCAACGGAAAGGTCTTGTAAAATTGCACGCTTTTGAAATCGAGCTGACCGCGCTGTCGCCGCAAATCGCGCAGCCCCTCGCCCGTGATATTCTGGGTGAGGTCGGAGCGGGCTAATTCATAAATTTCAAGATAACGGTCGTTGCAGAACACCACGCGCTTCTGCGCATCCACCATCACGATGCCCTGGCTCAGGTGATTCAGCGCCGAGCCGACAAAAGTGTTGCGCCGCTGCTGCTGGCTCCTGACATAACGCAGGGCGGAGACCGCCCACAGCATGAGCGCGGCCAGAAAAGCCGGCGCCACGATGCCACCGATCAGGATCTGCCAGACCACCTGCGGATCTAGTTCGCCGAAGCGGTCCGGCGGCGCCCAGGCGAAAGCTGCTCCGGCGATGCCGAGCGCGGCAGCGACGAGCAGGCACGCCATCGCGATAGCGGGAATTACCGCCGCGCCGCCCGTTCGCCACATCTTGCCAGCCATTGCTCACCCGCGTATTCGGATGGCCAGTGTTTAATGGCAGGTATTTGGATCAGGTAAACGGATCCTCATTACAACGGGGGACGGTGCCATGAACCGCTGCGATCAAATACGATGCTTAACGCATTGCTAACAACGGCCGCTGCAAAGCGGCTTCCGTCACCACTGGTGATCCCTTTGAAGAATGACCGGGTGGTATATGGACAAGGTTGAATGCGTCGTGGTCGGAGCTGGCGTGGTCGGGCTCGCCATCGCCCGGCGGCTGGCGCAGGCCGGCCGTGAGGTGATCGTGCTGGAGGCGCTTGACGCCATAGGCACCGTCACTTCGTCGCGCAACAGCGAGGTCATTCACGCCGGAATTTATTATCCCGCCGGCAGCCTGATGGCCCGGCTTTGTGTGGCCGGCAAGCAGGCGCTCTATGCCTATTGCCGCGAGCGCGGCATCGGGCACAGCAATTCCGGCAAGCTGATCGTCGCAACGCGTACGGAAGAGATCGGCCGGCTGCAGTCGATCAAGGCGCATGCCGAAGCCAACGGCGTCGATGACCTCGTCGTCCTGTCCGGAGCCGAGGCCCGCGCGCTCGAGCCGGAGCTGGCCTGCGAGGCGGCACTGTTGTCTCCCTCGACGGGGATCGTCGACAGCCACGGCTACATGCTGTCGCTGCGCGGCGATGCCGAGGCTGCCGGAGCGGCGTTTGCGCTGCAGGCGCCGCTCATCAGCGGCCGTGTCACCACGAACGGATTCGAACTCGATATCGGCGGCGACGCGCCGATGCAGTTGGCGTGCGATCTGCTGATCAATTCGGCGGGCCTTTCCGCAACGGCCATCGCGCGCAGCCTCGACGGCATGCCGCTCGAGCTCATTCCGCCGGCCTATCTGGCAAAGGGCTGCTACTTCAGCTGCAGCGCCAAGGCGCCGTTTTCGCATTTGATCTATCCGGTGCCGGAGCCAGGCGGCCTCGGCGTGCACCTGACGCTGGATCTCGCGGGCCAGGCCCGGTTCGGGCCCGATGTCGAATGGGTCGATCAAATCGACTACACCGTGGATCCCGCACGGGGCGAAAAATTCTATCCGGCCATCAGGCGTTATTGGCCGGCGCTGCCCGACGGCGCGCTGATTCCGAGCTATTCCGGCATGCGACCGAAGATCGTACCACCGGCTGTCGCGGTACAGGATTTCATGATCCAGGGGCCGCAGGCGCACGGCGTGCGCGGGCTGATCAACCTGTTCGGCATCGAGTCGCCGGGGCTGACATCGTCGCTGGCGATTGCGGATTACGTCGCCGAGATGATCGAGCCGCAACAGCAAGCCTGATCTGGCATCCCTCGATGCACATTCCCTCGGTGGAAGCACCGAAGGTACGTGCATCTCGGGTTGATGGAAGGTTTGTCGGTAGGGGAAATTTCGCTAGTGCAGCGTCTCGCTGGCGGCTTGCTTGAGACGTTCGATCTGGTCTTTGAGTACCAGCTTGCGGCGCTTGAGTTCGACGATCCTCAGATCGTCCGTCGAAAGATGCACGAGAGCTTCGTGCAATTCTGTTTCCAGAACCTTGTGCTTGCGCTCGAGTTCGACGAGGTGCGCCTGTAATGCCATTCGAAATCTCCTGGTAAGTTTGAACCTCGGATTCGGTGGACGATGAATTCTACATGACAGTGGACATCTGTCGATAGGTCTTGAAAATTGCATTTTCAGTTTTTGCGCAATGTGAAACGAATCGTGACTTGATTACCTCGGATATCTTCGGAACCTCACGCTTGCGCGGTGCATCCGCACCGGCGATAGTCGGGTGATGCATTTGGTCGCAACCGCTCCCCAAGCCAGTCAGCTAGACCCATGAATGACGACGAAGATCGCTCGCTCCCAGCCGAACTGGCCAGGCTGCAGCAGGAACACCGCGACCTCGACGCGGCCATCGAAGCCCTGCATCATTCGCCGGCGCCGGACCTGTTGCGTCTGCAGCGACTGAAAAAGCGCAAGCTGCAACTACGCGATCGTATTTCATTCATCGAAGACCAGATCACGCCGGACATCATCGCCTGAACTGCGCAGCTTGATTCGTGGATAGCGCACTGCTCCGCCACGGCGCGATGTGCGACGTAAAACGCGCATCAAGACGTCCGCTTTGACGGTGCGCATGCAGGCTCATCGATGATGTCGGCGATCATCGCGCGCTAAGCGATTCGCGATCTCCCGCGCAGCACACGCCCGTTGATCTGCCATCGAGGCCTCATGAGTCGAACGACTCAGAGGTCGTGCGTATTCCATTCACGGTCCGGCCTTTCCGCATCGCGACCAGCGTGATGCCGAACATCCCATTTCCCGCATCCGCGCGCGGAGTTGACTTGAGAACGAAATAAGAACACGGTATTTTTCCGCAGCTGAGAGCCAGCCATGCCTGATGTCACTTATTACGTCGCTCTGCCATTTTTACAGGACGATTCCGGCACCCCTGCTGCCGGTGCTGCGGAGGAGTGTCAGAGCGCCTCGGGGGCGATCCGCCGGGCAGAGATATTGTCGCGCACGCCGGGCAGCATCGGTGCAGTCGCGTTCAGCCGGACAGGCGATCCCATGATGGGTGAGTTCGGCGACGCCCAGGTGATCCGCAAGTTCGGCGATGTCCCGGACGATCTCAGCGCGCTGTGATCCACAATCAGACGTCGGTTCCATAACTGGAAAGTGATCACCTTGGCGGGCTGGCGAATGGACAAAAAATCACGATCCAACGATAGCAGGGCATGGCTAATTATCGTTGGGACGAATCCCAGATTGAACATCTCAAAGAGCTGATCACGCGCAAGGTTTCACTGGCACGGGCCGCCGTTATCTTGAAGCGGCCGCAATCCTCGGTGCAAATTCAGGCGCGCCGACTCGGCACTCCATTCCCCGGGATCCGCGCCACCAAGGCATTGCTGAAGGCCAGGATGGAAGCAGCCGAAGGAAAAGCGTCGCGGTGAACTCGGCCATCGAGCAAATCGTTTCCGCTTATGTTGCCCTTGGCAATCTTCAGGCGTTGCAGGATCTGAAGCAACATCGCGAAGCCCTCGCCGGGATCGTCAGGGACCGGGCCGACTTCAATTTCGCTGTCCTGCTCGGCCAGATCGACGACGACATCGCCGCGATCGATGCCGGGCTGGACCGGCTGCGCAGCAGGACCGAGCCGCTCGACGAGTAGCCCGCCAGACTTCCTGACCACGGCCACGCACCGCGTGTGTAGCATCTGCTCTGTCAGCTCGCAGCCTGCGTCGCGCGGCGCTGTTTCTTTCGCGCGTACATCGCGCGATCGGCTACCTCCAGCGCGACGGCGCCGGACACGCCTTGTTCAAGTACGGAGATACCGGCCGAAGCACCGGCAGAGACATCGCTGTTGCCGAACGAGAACCTCAGCGCGTCGATGGTGACTTCGAGTTGCAGCGCCTTGGCACGCGCGTCGGTTTCGTTGAGATTCCACAGCAGCAGAATGAATTCGTCACCGCCGAGGCGGCCGATCACGTCGGAGGCGCGGACATGTTGGCGCAGCACGCCAACCACCGCCTTCAGCACTTCATCGCCTGCGGCGTGACCAAAGCTGTCGTTGATCGGCTTGAGACGATCGACATCAAGCATGACCAGCGCTCCGCTGGCACGGTAGCGTGAAATATAGGCGACGGCGCGGGTGAGTTCGCGCGCAAAGCCGCGACGGTTGAGGACATCCAGCAGGAAGTCGGTCTCGGCAGACGCCCGCAGCTCGGCGATTTGGCTGCGCGCTTCAGCCAGCTCCGCCTCCAGCCGGCGAATCGTCTGCGTGGCCACGGGAACCCGCGATATCGTCTGGGAAACCAGCGCTTTGCCGATACGTAACAGGCGATTCGCCAGCATCCGCCCGGGTGTAGGGGGTTTCTTTTTCATGGGGTTTGCTACAAGACTTGGGCGTCTTCACCAAGACAGCATCATCTCTACGACGCGCCTTGCCTGGCAAGGGGCGATACCTGTATTTCCAGCCTATCTTTCTGGATTCGCGAAAGAAATCACGGAATGCCCGCGCCCGTCACCATCATCATGGGAAGCCAGTCCGACTGGGACACCATGCGCCACACCGCCGACACGCTGACCGCGCTCGGCATTGCAAGCGATCAGCAGATCGTCTCTGCGCACCGCACGCCGGAACGGCTGTATAATTTTGCCAGGGGCGCCAAGGCTGCCGGCGTGAAAATTATCATCGCTGGCGCCGGGGGCGCGGCCCACCTGCCGGGCATGACCGCGGCGCTGACCGAGCTGCCGGTATTCGGCGTGCCGATTCAGTCCAAGGCGTTGTCCGGCCTGGATTCGCTGTATTCGATCGTGCAGATGCCCGCCGGCATTCCGGTCGGCACGCTGGCGATCGGCAAGGCCGGCGCCGTCAACGCTGCCCTGCTGGCCGCAGCCGTGCTGGCGCTGCACGACAACGCGCTGGCCGTCCGGCTGGCCGCCTGGCGTCAGGCGCAGACCGATGCCGTGGCCGAGCGGCCGGAGGAATCGGCGTGACGGTTATCCCCTTGAAGAAGCTGAAGCCCGGCGACACCATCGGTATTCTCGGCGGCGGCCAGCTCGGCCGCATGCTGGCGATGGCCGCGGCCCGGCTCGGCCTGCGCTGCCAGGTGTTCTCGCCGGACCCGGATTCACCCGCCTTCGACGTGGTGCAGCACGCCACCTGTGCCGAATATGCCGACGTCGAGGCGCTCGAGCTGTTCGCCAATGATTGCGATGTCATCACCTACGAGTTCGAGAACGTCCCCTCTGCCACCGCGATGATTCTCGACGCCCGCCGCCCGGTGCTGCCGGCGCAGGCGATCCTGACCACCACACAGGACCGGCTGATCGAAAAGGATTTCATCACGAAGCTCGGCATCGGCACCGCAGCCTACGCGGACGTGTCGTCGGTGTCCGAACTGCGCACGGCGGTCGAAACCATCGGCCTGCCCGCCGTGATCAAGACCCGCCGCTTCGGCTATGACGGCAAGGGCCAGGCGATCATCCGCGCGGGCGACGACCTTAGCCAGGTCTGGGAAGACCTCGCCACCAAGTCAGCGATCCTCGAGGCCTTCGTGCCGTTCGAGCGCGAGATCTCGGTGGTCGCCGCACGCGGCGCCGACGGCCAGGTCGAATGTTTCGACGTGACGCAGAACGAGCACCGCGACCACATCCTGAAGTTCTCCTACGCGCCCGCCGACGTCTCGGACGAACTCGCGGCGACAGCCCGCGGCATCGCCGAGAAGATCGCCGGAGCGCTCGACTATGTCGGCGTGCTCGCGGTCGAGCTGTTTGTGGTGGCGAGCCCGGAGGGCACCATCCTGCTGGTCAACGAGATCGCACCAAGGGTGCATAATTCCGGGCACTGGACGCTGGACGGCGCCTCGGTGTCGCAGTTCGAGCAGCATATCCGCGCCATCGCCGGCTGGCCGCTGGCCAAGCCGGTGCGGCACGGCCAGGTCACCATGACCAACCTGATCGGCGACGACATCCTGACCTACGAGAACTGGATGACTGTCCCCGGCGCCACCGTGCATCTGTACGGCAAGGGTACGCCGAAGCCGGGCCGCAAGATGGGCCACGTCACCGAAGTCACGCGACCGGGCGGAAAATAGCCACCTGCTGTTGGCCTGGAGCTTCAAAAAAAATGGGACCACGGCGAGCCGTGGTCCCATTTCTCGTTTGAATGGAGCTTTGTTTTGAAGCGTTTTCTTGACGCGAACCGGTATCCGCGTCGCTCGAAAACGCTCTGATCAGCTCGCGGTCTTGCCTTCGACGACGCCAGCGGGCTCGTCGCTGAGCCAGCGATAGATCACGCCGCCCAGCACGCCGCCGATCAACGGCGCCAGCCAGAACAGCCACAGCTGCTGGATCGCCCAGCCGCCGACGAACAGCGCCGGTCCGGTGCTGCGTGCCGGGTTCACCGAGGTGTTGGTGACGGGAATGCTGACGAGATGGATCATCACCAGCGCCAGACCGATCGCCAGCGGCGCGAATCCGGCCGGCGCCTTGCCGTGGGTCGAGCCCATGATGATGAAAAGGAACATCATGGTCATCACCACTTCCATCACGAAGCAGGCCATCAGGCTGTATTTGCCGGGCGAATGCGCGTCGTAGCCGTTCGAGGCAAAGCCCTTGGCGACATCGAAGCCGGCCGCGCCGCTGGCAATGACATAGAGCACCGCGGAGGCAGCGATCGCGCCGATCACCTGCGCGACGATGTAGGGCACGACCTGTCCGGCCGGAAAACGTCCACCGGCGGCGAGGCCCACCGTGACCGCGGGATTGAGATGACAGCCCGAGATATGACCGATCGCGTAAGCCATCGTCACCACGCTGAGGCCGAAGGCCAGCGAGACGCCGACCAGGCCGATGCCGACTTCCGGGAAGCCCGCGGCGATCACCGCACTGCCGCAACCGGCAAAGGTCAACCAGAACGTACCGATGGCTTCGGCTGCGTATTTTTTCGCATTCATGACGTTTTCCTCCCTGAGTCGGACTTCACCCCTCAGGGAGTACCATGACTACATGTGGTAAGGCGATAATCAGGCCCGGAAGAGCACAAATCCCGTGTTTTTTCGGGGACGGCTGGCGCTATAAAGCGCCCGGCGAGGTGGACATTCCAGATTCCATCTGGTACATCCGCCGCCTTGAGGTTGAGGACATGGCCTTCGTCGGTCCTTAGCTTTACCCGAATTCCAATCCGATTAATTGAAGAGGATGCCGCGTGCAGGTTCTCGTTCGCGATAATAACGTCGATCAGGCTCTCAAGGCGCTGAAGAAGAAGATGCAGCGTGAGGGTATTTTCCGCGAGATGAAGCTCCGCGGTCACTACGAAAAGCC
>NZ_JAQGJT010000049.1 GCF_028290495.1 Tardiphaga sp. | reverse complement strand
GGGGACGAGGCAGCACCCGTAAGTCAGACAGAATAGTACATGTCAAACTCGACCGGGTGCGGCGTCATCTCGAAACGGGCGACCTCGCCCATCTTCAGCTCGATGTAGCTGTCGATGAAGTCGTCGTCGAACACGCCGCCGTTCTTCAGGAAGCCGCGATCCTTGTCGAGGTTTTCCAGCGCCTCGCGCAGCGAACCGCACACCGTGGGGATGCCCTTCAGCTCCTCCGGCGGCAGGTCGTAGAGGTCCTTGTCCATGGGATCGCCGGGGTGGATCTTGTTTTTGATCCCGTCCATCGCCGCCATGGTGAGGGCGGCGAACGCGAGATACGGATTGGCCATCGGATCGGGGAACCGGACCTCGACGCGCTTCGCCTTCGGCGAGGTCGTGTAGGGGATGCGGCACGACGCCGAGCGGTTGCGGGCGGAGTAGGCCAGCAGCACCGGGGCTTCATAGCCCGGGACCAGACGCTTGTAGGAGTTGGTCGACGGGTTGGTGAAGGCGTTGATCGCCTTGGCATGCTTGATGATGCCGCCGATGTAGTGAAGGCAGGTCTCGGACAGGTCGGCATACTTGTTGCCGGCGAACACCGGCTTGCCGTCCTTCCAGATCGACTGGTGCACGTGCATACCCGAGCCGTTGTCGCCGTAGATCGGCTTCGGCATGAAGGTGGCGGTCTTGCCGTAGATGTGCGCGACCTGATGGATGCAATACTTATAGATCTGCATCTGGTCGGCCATGTAGGTCAGCGTGTCGAACTTCATGCCGAGTTCGTGCTGGGCGGAAGCGACCTCGTGGTGATGCTTCTCGACCTTGACGCCCATCCGGGCCATCGCGCCGAGCATTTCCGAGCGCATGTCCTGCACCGAGTCCTGCGGCGGGACGGGGAAATAGCCGCCCTTGTTGCGGATGCGGTGGCCGAGGTTGCCGCCATCATATTCGGTGTCGGAATTGGTCGGCAGTTCCGACGAATCCAGCTTGAAGCCGGTGTTGTAAGGGCTCGACGAAAAGCGGACGTCATCGAACACGAAGAATTCGGCTTCCGGGCCGACCATCACGGTGTCGCCGATGCCCATCGACTTGACCATGGCTTCGGCCTTCTTGGCGATGCCGCGCGGATCGCGGTTGTAGGGCTCGCCGGTGGAGGGCTCGAGGATGTCGCAGGTGATGACCATCGTGGTCTCGGCGAAGAACGGATCGATCACGGCGGTGTTCGGATCGAGCATCAGCATCATGTCGGATTCATTGATCGCCTTCCAGCCGGCGATCGAGGAACCGTCGAACATCGTGCCTTCGGCGAAAATTTCTTCGTCGATCATCGAGATGTCGAAGGTGACGTGCTGCCACTTGCCGCGCGGGTCGGTGAAGCGCAGGTCGACGTATTTGACGTCATTGTCCTTGATGGACTGCAGGACTTCTTTGGCGGTCGTCATGAATACCTCTTTGGCTGGTCGTCGTAAGGCGGCCGCGTTGGAGCGGCGGCCGGCTATCTCTAGCCGGTCCGGAGTGCTTTCGATAGGCCTCAGGAGCTTACGACCGATGCCTCAGATGGCGTCCAGCCCGGATTCCCCGGTACGGATTCGGACGGCTTCTTCGATGTTGGAGACGAAAATCTTGCCGTCGCCGATGCGCCCGGTCTGGGCGGCGCGACGAATCGCGTCGATGGCTTTCTCTACCAGATCGTCCGAGATCACGATCTCGATCTTCACCTTGGGCAGGAAGTCGACAATATATTCCGCGCCGCGGTAGAGTTCGGCATGACCCTTCTGGCGGCCGAAGCCCTTGGCCTCGGTGACGGTAATGCCCTGCAATCCCACTTCCTGAAGCGCCTCCTTCACCTCGTCGAGCTTGAACGGCTTGATGATGGCTTCAATTTTCTTCACTGAGCGTCTCCCACGGCATTTTCACTAAGTCAGGCCGCACGTTGCTTTACCATTGCGCAGAACGCGCAGACTGATCGATACCCTGCTTGGGGCGTTATAAACCTGCCGCCACGCCGCCTCCACGATCTCTCGTGAATGCAGGGACGGTCGGCTACCTCTCCATCTGACAGGCAGGTGAGCGACGGACCGAAGCGTGCTCCTAAAAGCAGGGTCCATGCCAACTGCCGGATAAGATTATTTTTCGAGCATTATCAGGTCATTACACCTGGCTCGATAGAACCATGGCTGCGGTAGATCGTTCTGCGTGCCTACTATGAGTGCAGATTGCACAAAACGAATGCGAATACGAGCGGCATCATCACGGCGTTTGGCGCATTGCCTCCGGATGAGGCGCAGTTAGGAAACGATATGGAAGTTCTCACCACCTGCGAAATGTCCGAAGCGGATCGGCTGACGATTGCCGCCGGGACGCCGGGCTTTGAGCTGATGCGCAATGCCGGTCACGCTGTTGCCGACGCGGCGATGGACCTCGCGGAAGAGGGCGCGATCCTCGTGATCGCCGGGCGCGGCAACAATGGCGGCGACGGTTTTGTCGCAGCGACCGAACTGGCGGCGCGCGGCCGCGAAGTCTCGGTGATCTTGCTCTGCGACCGCACCACGTTGCAAGGCGACGCGGCGCTGGCGGCGCAAGCCTGGAAAGGCGAGGTGCTGCCCTGCGGTCCCAACTCGATCGGGACGCCGGCGCTGATCATCGATGCGCTGTTCGGCGCCGGGCTTAACCGGGTGGTGAAGGGTGATCCGCTGGAGATGATCGAGGCGATCAATGCGTCGGGCGTGCCGGTGCTGTCGGTCGACCTGCCGAGCGGCATCAACGGCAATACCGGTGCGGTGATGGGCGCCGCCGTGCGCGCAATGGAGACGGTGACGTTCTTCCGTCCCAAGCCCGGCCATATGCTGCTGCCGGGCCGGGTCCATGCCGGGCAGTTGCGGGTGGTGGATATCGGTATCGACGCCGATGTGCTGGAGGCGATCCGACCGCAGACGTCGGACAACGTGCCGGACGCTTGGGCGTCGGCGTTTCCTACGCCGCGGATCGACAGCCATAAATTCTCGCACGGTCACGCCGTAGTGGTGTCCGGGGACATCGCTTCGACCGGGGCGGCGCGGCTGGCCGCGCGCGGAGCGCTGCGCGCCGGAGCCGGGCTGGTGACGGTGGCCTCGCCGCGCGAGGCGCTGGCGGTCAATGCCGGTGCGCTGACCGCCATCATGGTCCGGCCGGTCGATACCACGGAGGAGTTTGCCAAACTGATCAGCCGCAAGGTCAATGCCTGCGTGATCGGGCCGGGCGCCGGTGTCGGCGACCACACCCGCGATCTCGTGCTAGCGCTGCTTGCGGCCCAATGTCACGCCGTGCTCGACGCGGACGCGCTGACCAGTTTCGCCGATGCGCCGGACAAGCTGTTTTCGGCGATCAGGGCGGCCGGCGAGGCGCGCGTGGTTCTGACCCCGCACGAAGGCGAATTTCCGAGGTTGTTCAGCGGTATGAGCAACAAACATCCATTTCGCTCGAAGCTGGAAAGGGTGCGTGCGGCGGCCGAACGCGCCGGCACCGTGGTGCTGTTGAAGGGGCCGGACACGGTGATCGCCTCGCCGGACGGCCGCGCCGTGATCTCCGCCAATGCGCCGCCCTGGCTGGCCACCGCCGGCTCCGGCGACGTGCTGGCTGGCATCATTGCCGGCTTCCTGGCGCAGGGCGTCGCGGCCTTCGAGGCCGCCTGCATCGGCGTCTGGATGCACGGCGAGGCCGGCTCCGAGGCTGGTCCCGGGTTGATCGCAGAAGATCTGGCGGAGACGCTCCCGGCGGTGTTCCGGCGGCTCTATGACCGGTTCGAGTTCCAGTACTGAGCTAGCCGACTTCATACCAGCGCACGAGCCGCGGCGCGGCCCAGTCGGTCGCAGTGGCTTCGATCAGCCAGCGGCCGGGATGTTCGGCGGCGAAAGCGATGCGCTGGGTCTGGCCGGCTTCAAGCGCCAGGGTGTCGAGCCAGAACGGCTTCCAGCCGTCGTCGAGCCGGTCGAGCAGGCGGAAGTGGTGGCCGTGCAGGTGGAACACGGCCGGCGTCTTGCTGCGGTTGGTCAAAGCCAGCACGACCACGCGACCGGGGTTGACGCGGAAGGTTGGCACGGCCTTGGCGACGTCGGCTGGCCTGACCCAATCGGGGAGCGCTGAAGCAGCGCCGATCGCTAGATCAACCCGCAGAGCAGATTTCAGGTCGAGCTGGGCCGGCAGTCCGTTGGAGGGGAGAGGCGCGGGCGAGGGCAACGGCTTGTCGCGGATCGGGGCGTCGCCGGAGACCACGAGTCTGCCGATCGGGCGGGCTTCCTTGCCGTCGTGGAGCAGGATGTTAGAGGCCGTTCCGGCCGGTTTCACCGCATCGATGAAGACGTCGATCCGGGTGCCGGACGCCAGCACCAGCTGGCTGTTACGGGCGAGGAAGGGCTCGGCGGGTTGTCCGTCGATGGCCATCACGCGGACATCGTGATCTTCGATTCGCAGTGCGATTACAGCGTGTTGGCAGCCGTTGATGATGCGAATTCTGAACCGCTCATTGATTTTGGCGGTGAAGTCGATCGTGGCCTTTCCGTTGACCGTGAACAGCGTTGCGGCATCCTTCGGATCAGCTCCCGGCGCGACAGCGCTGCCGTCGGCGCGCAGCCGAAAATCCTCGATCAGCCAGACCTCGTCGCGGTCGACTTCGGCCGGCGCGGTCCCCTGCACCACCAGCGCGCGGACAGGAGACGGCAGCGCCTGACCATCGCCAAGCAGCCGGGCGTCGAGCAGCGCGGTGCCGGCGTGGCGCAGCGACAGCGGGAAGGCGTCGTTGCCGCCGGGCGCCACAGGCGGGCGGCCGAGCAGCGGTTCGGCTGCCGCCATGCCGTTCTGGCCGCGCCAGTTCAGCGCAACGGGAACCGGCAGGTCGTTCTGGAAGGTAACGTCGATCTCGTCGCCGCGGCGGTACCTGAGCGGGCCGTCCGGTGCGCCGGCCAGCAGCCAGGCCGGTCCCGGCGCGCCCGGGCGAAGCGGCAGGGTCCCGGGGGCGGCCCGCAACGCCAGGCTCAAGCGGGCCTGGGCGCGGGCCGGGGAGGCCGTCCAGGCTGCCAGGGAGGGCGCCAGAATCGCGCTGCCGAATCCGGCAAGCAGGGTGCGGCGGGTGACGGTGTGCGGGGATTGCGTCATGGGGGAATCCCGACCATTTTCGCGGCGGGATGTCCAGTAACCCCCGGATTGCACCACAGGGCTTGCCAAAGCTATTTTTTTGATGCGAACCATCATCCCCATGTTATAAGCCCGCCGCTCGCGGCATCGCGGCCGAACAGCATGCTTCTCGCGGGCGTGGCGGAATTGGTAGACGCAGCGGCTTTAGGTGCCGCCGACGCAAGTTGTGGGGGTTCGAGTCCCTCCGCCCGCACCAAACGTTCACGGCGTTTGACCTGAGTTTTCCGGGCAGGTTTCGGCAAGGCAATCCTTGAAGAGGGGCTGCCTTGGGGAGATCGGTCCGACACGATCGACGGAAGGCGCAAGCTCACCGTCGCACCATTTTACAACGTCCGGCCTGCGCGCCGGACCAGCGGGAAGAAGATTGACGCCATGCAGGTGAATGAAACCGTCTCCGACGGACTGAAGCGCGAATTCCAGGTCAACGTTCCGGCCGCCGACATCGAAGCCAAGGTCGATGCGCGCCTCGATGACATGAAGGGCAAGGTCAAGCTCAACGGCTTCCG
>NZ_JAQGJT010000047.1 GCF_028290495.1 Tardiphaga sp. | reverse complement strand
GCCCGGGGGCCGCGACTTCGCCGAGGATGAAGAACGGCCGGTAGGCCTCGATCTCCACCGCTACCGAAGGCTCGCGAATGAAGCCGTTGCGCAAGCGCCCGGTGATGCTGCCGGCGAGAGCGGTCGGAGTCAGGCCGCGGGCGCGTACCGCGCCGATCAGCGGCATGGTGATCGAACCGCCGGCGTCGATCGCGTAAGAATTCGTGAGACCTTCCTGGCCGTAGACGACGACGCGCAGTTTGTCGCCGGCATCGAGCCTGTAGGCAGCATCATAGGTCGAGACCGGCTGCGGCGCCGGCGCCGCATAGCGCACCGGGACGGCAGACTGGCGAGACCCGAAGCCTGAGCGAAGCGCAACGATCGCGCCGCCGCCTGAATTGGAAACCACCACCGGGCCGTAAGCGGGCTGGCCATAGGCGAGGGCGTCGAGATCATTGGCCGGCAGCGCCGCGACCGCCCCCTGCCGTTGCATGCAACCGGACAGCACCAGCGCTGCCATCGCGGCCGTGGTCAATAATCGAAACGCGCGGACACCTGACACTGGACATATCCCTCTCAGAGACAGTTTCCGTTGTGAACGGTTATGGTTAAAAATCCGTTTTCGCGGACACAGGGCAGCACGAAAAAACCCGCTTCCGGGCGTTTCCGAAAGCGGGCGTTAAGGTTTGCTCAGTTGGTCCTATCAGGCGTCGATGCCGACCCCGATCGGGCACGACACGCCGGTGCCGCCCAAGCCGCAATAGCCCGCCGGATTCTTCGCCAGATATTGCTGGTGGTAGTCTTCCGCAAAATAGAATGGACCGGCCGGCGCGATCTCGGTGGTGATGGTGCCGACGCCCTTGGCGGACAGCGCCTTCTGGTACACCGCCTTCGACGCCTCGACCGTCTTCATCTGGGCATCGTCGAACGTGTAGATCGCCGAGCGATACTGCGTGCCGACATCGTTGCCCTGGCGCATGCCGTGGGTCGGGTTGTGACTCTCCCAGAACACCTTCAGCAACTGCTCGTAGGAGATCTTCTTCGGGTCGAACACCACCAGCACCGCTTCGGTATGGCCGGTGCGGCCCGAGCAAGCCTCCTCATAGGTCGGGTTCGGCGTGTGGCCGCCGGCATAGCCGACCGCCGTCGTGTAGACGCCGTCACCGAGCTCCCAGAACTTGCGCTCCGCGCCCCAGAAGCAACCAAGCCCAAATACCGCCTGCTCCACCCCCTCGGGATAGGGCGGCTGGATCGGATGGCCGTTGACGTAATGGCGGCTCGCGGTCGGGATCGGCGTGTCACGGCCGGGCAACGCCTCGGCGGCAGTCGGCAGAGCGGTGGTCTTGCGCATGAACAGCATGGATCATCTCCCGGGTTGGGCGAACAGAACTCAGCGCCACATATAATATAGGTGTCTACGCGGGAAACGGCAGGGTCGTTACGCGGCCGCTCAGCGTGAATAGCCGATCAGCGGCTTGCGCGCCCGGAACAGCAGCAACAACAGGATGCCGAGGCCCCCCATCACGGCCCAGGCCGGCTGGTTGAGAACAAACTTCGCCACGTTCCACAGCCACGGCGAGACGCCCTCGACCATCGCCTGGAACGAGCGCTGGCTGGATTGGTGCACGTCGTTCCAGAACTCACCGAGCCCGGTCAGCCGCACCGCTTGGTCGGCAATCGAGCGCGCACCGTCATAGACCAGGAAAATGAACCCGCCGGCCAGCAATAACAGCCCTATCAGGCGGAAAAACCCGCGGATCATGCCTATCCCTCTGGTAATATGCCCCCGGCAATAGCGGGGTAGCCCGGGAAATTCAACCTCGCCAATCACTTAACCGCCAGCCCGGCTGGCTTTGCCACCATTTTAGGCGGCCGGGAAAGCGTTGACGGTGGATTTCCGCCGCTCTATAAGGAGCGCCAATGGCGGTGGGCGCAATCCTGCCGCCGCTGTTCTTTGAGCGGCGTGCCTTGAGAGTTCACGCTCCGGGGATGGCATTTTCAGGAACACCCCGGAAACAGATCAACGCCGGTCGCAATGTGCGGCAGGCGTCAATCAGCCCGGCGCCCCACGGGGACGCTGCTGAAGGATAACGAGATATGGCCAACACCACCTCCGCAAAGAAGGCGACGCGCAAGATTGCCCGCCGCACCATCGTCAACAAGTCGCGCCGCACCCAGATGCGCGGTTCAATCCGTACCGTCGAAGAAGCTATCAAGAGCGGCGACCGCGAAGCGGCGCTGCAGGCGATGAAGAAGGCGGAGCCCGAGCTGATGAAGGCCGCGCAGCGCAACATCGTTCACAAGAATCTGGCGAGCCGCAAGGTGTCGCGCCTGGTTCATCAGATCGCCAAGCTCGACAAGGTCGCAGCCCAGTAAGCGATCGACGATATCTAGTTCTGAAAAGCCCGGCTCGCGCCGGGCTTTTTTTGTTTTGGGGGGCGCCGCTGCTCCGAACGTTTTTGATGAGGTGAAACTTATCGCTACGCGACCAGCATTGCGCATAAGACAACCCGGTTTTCGCAACCGTCGGTCGCGCATCTTCCCTGCAGCGCAACGTCAACCCTCATTTTTTGCTATCCCCGCTTGATTCCAAAATAGCAACAGCTACCGCGCCGCGAAGTGGAGTCGCGTGTCCAGAGTTACCCTGACGGAACGCACAGAAAAAAACGCGCACGTCTAATCACTTATCGGCATAGCGAGACCAAGTAGTTCGAAAAGCCCTGAGCCTGCCTGGATTCGTAAACGAATTATGAATTAAATTTTTTGCTCCGGCGGGATTTGCAATCGCCCCGTCACATTGCGATTCAGCGCATTGATTCAAAACCTTGCCCCTCTGCGCCAGGGATCTCGGCAACGCCCCGCGTTTGTAAATTCAGATTCCGCGCGCCCCTCAAAAAATCATTCCGTTGCGAGAACCACAGCACGGTGTATTTCTTTAGTCGTTCGCGGCGCCCTACGGTTCTTCAGATCAGCGCGATTGAGGAACCCGGGTGGACGTGCAGATCAGCGGCGGTATGCAGGTTAGCGACGCTTTCCAACTTAGAGAGTTGTAGCTCATAGCAATATGAGAACGGTTTCGTTGTGCCAAGATTTCTCTGTCGGCTTCCGTTCGTTGGACGCCTTACAAAAGAGAAGCGGGCGCGGCCACCAGCAACTCGCGAGATGAAAGCGATGGGATCAAGAGGGCAGAAGAGCGGGCAATACGATACGGGTTTAAGACGCTGAGCGGCTTTGGCCGAGACAGCATCGAATACTGAATTTGGAACACTTTTGGGATGACAGCTTGCAGCGGGTGACCGCAGCGAGTGGGGGAGGCTTTATGCTCAAGACAACCACCATGGCATTTCATCGCGCACCATCTTTGGCTGCTGCCGGTACGTCGGCAAGCAGACTCCCCAGACCTAACGCTCGCTCTCCCGACAGGCCGTCGAGTACGCGCTGACCTCGCGAAAACCTCCTTTCCATCAGGATCGACCGGCACGCGGCGTTTCGCCGAACGGCTGGTCTATCCCCGGATTTGAAATTTCGCCCGAGGTCACGCCGCGCAGAAGAAATTGCGCGGACAAGCATTCGGCAAATTCAGGCCACATCTCAGTTCAATCGGAAGAGTTACAAGACAATGTCGAACATGGAACAGGATCGCTGGTCTCGCGTGAAGGGTCGGCTGCGGTCGAGCGTCGGCGAGGATGTTTACTCCAGCTGGTTCGCGCGGATGGATCTGGAGAGCGTGCAGGACGAGAGCGTCCACCTTTCGGTTCCGACCCGGTTCCTGAAGAGCTGGATCCAGGCGCATTACGCCGAGCGCGTGCTGACGTGCTGGCAGGCCGAGATGCCGGAAGTGCACCGCGTCGATGTCACCGTGCGCAGCGCGATGCGCGTGGCCGCGCCCGCCAAGGAAACACCCGCTCCGATCGCGCCGCGCCCCGAAGGCCGCGATGGCCGCGCCTCGTCCGAGCTGCGCGCCACCGCGATCGCGCCAGTCTCCGCCACCCATGAAGCGCTCGGCGGCTCTCCGCTCGATCCGCGCCTCACCTTTGGCAGCTTCGTCACGGGGCGTTCCAACACGCTCGCGCATGCCGCAGCCCGGCAGGTCGCCGAAGGCCGCCGCGGCGACAGCGTGATGTTCAACCCGCTCTATATCCACGCCGGCGTGGGCCTCGGCAAAACCCATCTTCTGCAGGCCGTGACCTGGGCTGGCAATTCCGGCACCGAGCGCAAGGTGCTGTATCTGACCGCCGAGAAGTTCATGTACGGCTTCGTCGCCGCGCTGAAGACGCAGACCGCTCTGGCCTTCAAGGAAGCGCTGCGCGGCATCGACGTGCTGGTGATCGACGACCTCCAGTTCCTGCAGGGCAAGACCACGCAGGCCGAATTCTGCCACACGCTGAATGCGCTGATCGACGCCGGCCGCCAGGTGGTGATCGCGGCCGACCGTCCGCCATCGGACCTCGAAAGCCTCGACGAGCGGGTTCGCTCGCGGCTCGCCGGCGGCCTCGTCGTCGAAATGGGATCGCTCGGCGAAGAACTGCGCCTGGGCATCCTGAAGTCGCGCGTCGCAGCCGCGCGCGCGCATCACGCTTCGTTCGAAGTGCCGGCACCGGTGCTGGACTATCTGGCCCGCACCATCACCCATAACGGCCGCGACCTCGAAGGCGCGATCAACCGCCTGCTGGCGCATAGCAAGCTCAACGCCACCCCGGTGACGCTGGAAATGGCCGAGCGCGAAGTGCGCGACCTGGTCCGCCCGATGGAGCCCAAGCGCATCAAGATCGAGGACATCCAGCGCGTGGTGGCCAGGCAGTACAATGTCAGTCGCTCCGACCTGCTGTCGTCGCGCCGCACGGCCAACGTCGTGCGCCCGCGCCAGGTGGCGATGTATCTCGCCAAGACGCTGACGCTGCGCTCGCTGCCGGAAATCGGCCGTCGCTTCGGTGGACGCGACCACACCACCGTGCTGCACGCCGTCCGCACGATCGAGGCGCTGGTCGGCAAGGACGTGACCCTGCAGGACGAAGTGGAATCGCTGAAGCGCCAGTTGGCGGAGTAAGCCGCGGGAACCCGGAGGTCTGCGTCCCGGACGCGGTGCGGCACTTGTGCCGCTCCGCGGAGCCGGGACCGAGCCAGACGCCGGCGCCCGGGGCAAGATTCCCCCTAAAACGTGGGGGAAGCCGTGACACCTCCCCTTGCACTTCGGCCGCAATCACGCCACCTTGCGGACCCTCGCACGCGCGTGCAAAACCAGTTTTAGTCGCGCAGGCGGCGTCAATTGCCGTGGCGCCCAGTCGGGTGACCCGGAAATTCATCACACGATGTCGAATCGGATCGGGCGAGTTTTGCAATGAAGGTCACCGTCGAACGCGCGCAATTGCTGAAATCGCTGAGCCACGTCCACCGCGTGGTCGAGCGCCGCAACACGATCCCGATCCTCGGCAACGTGCTGATCCGCGCTGAAAACGCCAAGCTGTCGCTGAAGGCCACCGACCTCGACCTCGAAGTCACCGAGACCTTGCCCGCAGAAATCGGCACCGCCGGTTCGACCACCGTGCCGGCGCATATGTTCTACGACATCGTGCGCAAGCTGCCGGACGGCTCGCAGATCGTGCTGGAAGCCGATGGCGACCGCTCGGTGCTGGCGATCAAGGCCGGCCGCTCCCGCTTCACGCTGCAGACGTTGCCGGAGAATGATTTCCCGGATCTCGCCGCCGGCGAGATGACGCATTCCTTCGTGTTGCCGGCGTCCGACGTCAAACGCCTGATCGACCGTACCCAGTTCGCGATCTCCACCGAGGAGACCCGCTATTATCTCAACGGCATCTATTTGCACGCCGCCGGCACTGCCGCGGCCGCCACCCTGCGCGCCGTCGCGACCGACGGCCACCGGCTGGCGCAGGTCGACCTGTCGATGCCGAAGGGCGCCGAGGGGATGGCCGGCGTGATCGTGCCGCGCAAGACCGTCGGCGAAGTACAGCGCCTGATCGAGGACGCCGACGCCGAAGTCGGGATCGAACTCTCGCAGGGCAAGATCCGTTTCACGCTCGGCCACGTCGTACTGACCTCGAAGCTGATCGACGGCACCTTCCCGGACTATGGCCGCGTGATCCCGCAGAACAACGACAAGGAACTGATCGTCGACAAGAAGGATTTCGAGGCCGCGGTCGATCGCGTCTCGACGATCTCCAGCGAACGCGGCCGCGCCGTCAAGCTGGCATTGTCGCCGGGCAAACTGATCCTGTCGGTGACCAATCCCGATTCGGGCAGCGCAACCGAAGAACTCGAAGTCGAATACGCCTCAGACGCGCTCGATATCGGCTTCAACTCGCGCTACCTGCTCGACATCGCCGCCCAGATCGAAGGCGAAGTCGCCGTGTTGCGTCTGGCCGATCCGGGTTCGCCAACCCTGGTGCAGGACAAGGATTCCAGGGGCGCGCTCTACGTCCTGATGCCGATGCGAGTGTGATTTCGCGCCAAGCTCGCAACTGTCATCGTCCGGCTTGACCGGGCGCCCCGGTAGTCGCCGGCCTCGCGGCGGAACATCGGCGTTACCGAGTACTGGGTCCCCCGCTTTCGCGGAGGACGACAGCAGAGTTTGCCGCGGCTCATTGCGACGACTTTAGCAAAGTCCCATATTTGACAATGACCGCCTCCCGCATCCATCGCCTGACGCTCACCCACTTCCGCAACTACCGCACCGCGTCGCTCACCACGCGCGGCGATATGGTGGTGCTGGTCGGGCCAAACGGCGCCGGCAAGACCAATTGCCTGGAAGCCATTTCCTTTCTCTCGCCCGGCCGCGGGCTGCGCCGCGCCACGCTCGATGACGTCGCCGACATCCAGGGTGACGGCTCCTGGGCGGTCTCGGCCGAGGTCGAGGGCGAGGTCGGTCTCGCCACGCTCGGCACCGGCATCGATCCGCCCGCCCATGAAAATGCCGCCGCCAGCCGGCGTTGCCGCATCGACCGCGAGCCGGTCGGCTCAGCGACAGCATTTGGCGATCATCTGCGCATGGTGTGGCTGACGCCCGCCATGGACCAGCTGTTCATGGGGGCAGCGTCGGAGCGGCGCCGGTTCTTCGACCGCCTGGTGCTGGCGATCGACAAGGACCATTCCAGCCGCGTCTCGGCACTCGACCGCAGCCTGCGCTCGCGCAACCGCTTGCTGGAAGAACGCAACTACGACGGCCACTGGTTAGATGCCATCGAGCGCGAGACCGCCGAGCTCGCCGTTGCCGTCGCCGCGACGCGCGGCCAGACCGTAACGCGGCTCGCCGCCATGCTGCGCGCCCGCGGCGAATCTTCCGTATTTCCCTCGGCGCTGATCATGCTCGACGGCTGGATGGAGAACGCGCTGGTCAGCGAACCCGCAACCTCGGTGGAAGATCGCTACCGTCAGATCCTGCGCGACGGCCGTCCACGTGATGCTGCCGCCGGGCGCACGCTGGACGGCCCGCACCTCACCGACCTGCAAGTGATCTACGCGCCGAAGAACATGCCGGCGCGCGACGCTTCTACCGGCGAGCAGAAAGCCCTACTGATCGGCCTCATTCTGGCCCATGCCACTCTGGTCGCCGAGATGACCGGAATCACGCCGCTACTGCTGCTCGACGAAGTCGTCGCCCATCTCGATCCCGACCGCCGCCGCGCGCTGTTCGGCGAACTGGCAAAACTCGGCGCGCAGGTCTGGATGACCGGTGCCGATCCCGCGGCGTTTGCGGATATCGGTACGTCAGGCGAGCTGTTCGACGTGGCGGATGGCCGCGTCACGCGGCGGGGATAGATTGAGATCGTCATACCGGGGCGGGAGCCGCGCTAGCGGCGAGCGAACCCGGAACCCCGGGATGGTCATCTCCGGATTCCGGTTCTGCACCCAGCCGGCTGCGCCGTCTGGATGCATCCCGGAATGACAATGCCAGGTTCTGGAAATCGCACTTTGCCAACGCCTGCAAAACGCCCTCCTCAAGGCTTGAAAAACCGTCAAAAAACCCCATTTATTCAATAGCTTGAAAGGCACGACTTTGCGCTAGGCGCGGTGCCGCTTTCATGGCACAAATAGCCTGATTCAGCCTCGTATTTTCCGCGCTGATTCGAGACACCTTCGAAGGCCCCTGCATGACCGAACCCGCCCGGCAACCGATCGCCGAAACCGAACTTGCCACGCCCATCGAATACGGCGCGGAATCGATCCGGGTTCTCAAGGGACTGGATGCCGTGCGCAAGCGGCCGGGCATGTATATCGGCGACACCGACGACGGCTCGGGCCTGCATCACATGGTCTACGAAGTCGTCGATAACGCCATCGACGAGGCGCTGGCCGGCCACGCGACCGCGGTGGAAGTCGTGCTCAATGCCGACGGCTCGGTGACGGTGCGCGACGACGGCCGCGGCATTCCCGTCGACATCCATAAGGGCGAAGGCATCTCCGCGGCCGAGGTCATCATGACCCAGCTCCACGCCGGCGGAAAATTCGACCAGAACTCCTACAAGGTCTCCGGCGGCCTGCACGGCGTCGGCGTCTCCGTGGTCAACGCGCTGTCTTCCAAGCTGATCCTGCGCGTCTGGCGTGGCGGCAAGGAGCACTTCATCGAATTCGCGCACGGCGACGCAATTGCGCCGCTGGTCGAGGTCGGCGATGCCAATGGCAAGCGCGGCACCGAGGTGACGTTCCTCGCCTCGACTGAAACCTTCACGATGATCGAATACGACTTCGCCACGCTGGAGCACCGGCTGCGCGAACTCGCCTTCCTGAATTCCGGCGTCAACATCGTATTGTCCGACCTGCGTCATCCCGTCGAGAGGCGCGAAGCGATGATGTATGAAGGCGGTGTCGAGGAATTCGTCAAATATCTCGACCGCAACAAGAAGCCGGTGGTGCCAGCGCCGATCGTGATGCGCTCGGAGCAGAACGGCATCAGCGTCGAAGTCGCGATGTGGTGGAACGACAGCTACCATGAGAATGTGCTGTGCTTCACCAACAACATCCCGCAGCGCGACGGCGGCACCCATCTGGCCGGCTTCCGCGGCGCGCTGACGCGCCAGGTCAACGGCTATGCCGAAGTGGTCGCCAAGAAGGAAAAGATCGCGCTGACCGGCGACGACTGCCGCGAAGGCCTTACTGCCGTTTTGTCGGTGAAGGTGCCGGATCCGAAATTCTCGTCGCAGACCAAGGACAAGCTGGTGTCCTCGGAAGTGCGGCCCGTGGTCGAGAACGTGCTCAACGAGGCGCTCGCCGCCTGGTTCGAGGAGCATCCGGCGGAAGCCAAGGTGATCGTCGGCAAGGTGATCGAAGCCGGCGCCGCCCGCGAAGCCGCCCGCAAGGCGCGTGAACTGACCCGGCGCAAGGGGGCGCTGGATATCGCCTCGCTGCCCGGCAAGCTGGCTGACTGCCAGGAGCGCGATCCCGCCAAGTCCGAACTATTTATCGTCGAGGGCGACTCCGCGGGCGGCTCCGCCAAGCAGGGGCGCAATCGCGCATTCCAGGCCGTGCTGCCGCTGCGCGGCAAGATCCTCAACGTCGAGCGCGCGCGCTTCGACAAGATGCTGGGCTCCGAGCAGATCGGCACGCTAATCACCGCGCTCGGCACCGGCATCGGCCGCGACGATTTCGATATCGCCAAGCTGCGCTATCACAAGATCATCCTGATGACCGACGCCGACGTCGACGGCGCGCATATCCGCACGCTGCTGCTGACGTTCTTCTTCCGGCAGATGCCGTCGCTAATCGAGGGCGGCTACCTCTATATTGCGCAGCCGCCGCTCTACAAGGTAACCCGCGGCAAGTCAGAGCAGTACCTGAAGGACGAGCGAGCGCTGGAAGACTACCTGATCGAGACCGGCCTCGACGATTGTGTGTACAAGCTGGCTTCCGGCGAGGACCGTAGCGGCCGCGATCTGCTGGCGCTGGTGGAAAGCGCCCGCCAGATTCGTGGCACGCTGTACAATCTGCACAGCCGCTACAATCGCAAGATCGTCGAGCAAGCCGCGATCGCCGGCGTGCTGAATTCCAAGGTCACCAACGACCTTCCCGCCGCCAACGAGGCCGCGGCCTATATCGCACGCCGCATGGACGCACTGGCCGACGAAGTCGAGCGCGGCTGGATCGGTGAATTCCGCGAGGGCCAGGGTTATTTCTTCGAGCGCACGATCCGCGGCGTGAAGGATGCCGCTGTCATCGATGACGCGCTGCTCGGCTCGGCCGATGCCCGCAAGCTCGACGAATACGCCGCCGGCCTGCAGGACGCCTATCCGAAGTCCGGCATCCTGCGCCGCAAGGACGTCGAATTCCCGATCCACGGCCCGGTCAGCCTGTTCGAGGCCGTCACCGACGCCGGCCGCAAGGGCGTCGCTCTGCAGCGCTACAAAGGCCTCGGCGAGATGAACCCCGGCCAGCTCTGGGAGACCACGCTCGACACCAACGAACGCTCCCTGCTGCAGGTGAAGATCAAGGAAGTCGACGAGGCCGACGACATCTTCACCAAGCTGATGGGCGACGTCGTCGAGCCGCGCCGCGATTTCATCCAGGAAAATTCGCTGAGTGCGAATGTGGATGTGTGATTAGGTCCAGTGCCTCCTCCTGTCATTGCGAGGAGCCCTTACGACGAAGCAATCCAGCTATTGCAGAGCGTGCGGCTTTTGGATGGCCGCGGCGCTTCCGCCTTCGCTCTGCGAGCTACAGCGGACAAGTCGCTCCTCGCAATGACGGCGGCTGGCTGACTTCCGCAGCGCCTCCCCTCGCTTGACTCGCCTCGCCTCCCGCCGCACAAAATCAACAAAACAAAGGGAGACGGCATGTTCAAGGATCTGTTTTCGCTGGCCGGGCGCGTCGCGCTGGTGACCGGCGGCTCGCGCGGCATCGGCCGTATGATCGCGGCCGGGTTTCTCAGCCAGGGCGCGGCGAAGGTCTACATCACCGCGCGCAAGGCCGCGGCCTGCGAGGCCACCGCGCAGGAACTGACGGCCGAATATGCCGGCCAGTGCATCGCGCTGCCGATCGACATATCGACGATGGCGGGGATCGAGATGCTCGCCGCCGAAATCAAGAAGCGCGAACCGAAGCTCGACATCCTCGTCAACAATGCCGGCGCGGCGTGGGGCGCGGATTTCGACGAATTCCCGGAGAGTGGCTGGGACAAGGTGATGACGCTCAACCTCAAGACGCCGTTCTTCCTCACCAAGGCGCTGGCACCGTCCCTGCGCGCGGCTGCGACGCCGGAGAAGCCCGCCAAGGTCATCAACATCGCTTCGATCGACGGAATCTTCGTCAATCCGCTGGAGACCTATTCCTACGCCGCCAGCAAATCCGGCCTGATTCACCTGACACGGCGGATGGCGGTGCGGCTGATCAAGGACCACATCGTGGTATCGGCAATCGCGCCGGGGCCGTTCAAATCCGACATGAACAAGGCCGCGCGCGACAATGAAGGCGAGGTCTCGACGCGCGTGCCGGCGGGGCGCATCGGCACCGACGAGGACATGGCGGGTGCGGCGATCTATCTCGCCTCGCGCGCCGGCGACTACGTGGTCGGCACGACAATCGCCGTCGATGGCGGCATCGTCTATGCCAATCCCGGCATCAAGGGCGACGGCTGGGACTGAGCGAACGGCGCGCGGCTCAGGCCGCGCGGATATTCTGCATGAAACGATCCAGTTCGGCGCGCAGCCGCGCGCTTTCGCTGGACAGCGTCTGCGCCGAATTCAGCACCTGCTCGGACGCAACGCCGGTCTCGGTAGCGCCGCGGTTTACCTCGGTGATGTTTTCGGCGACCTCCTGCGTGCCGTGGGCGACGCGCTGGACGTTCTGCGCGATCTCCCGGGTCGCTGCCCCCTGCTGCGACACGGCGCTGGCGATCTCCGAGGCGATGCCGGAGATCTGACCGATGGTCGTGCCGATCTGCTTGATCGCGGTCACCGATTCCTGCGTCGCGCTCTGCATGCCGGCGATCTGCGAGGAAATCTCGTCGGTCGCCTTCGCGGTCTGGCTGGCGAGCGATTTCACCTCGGCCGCCACCACGGCAAAGCCGCGACCGGCGTCACCGGCGCGCGCCGCCTCGATGGTGGCATTGAGCGCCAGCAGGTTGGTCTGTTCGGCGATCGCCGTAATCAGGTTGACGACGTCGCCGATCCGCTGTGCGGCGCGCGACAATTCGGTGATGCGGACATCGGTCTGCTCGGCCTGCAACACCGCACTGTCGGCGATGCGGCTAGAAGCCTCGACCTGACGGCCGATCTCGCCGACCGACAGCGACAATTCCTCGGTCGCGGTGGCGACCGACTGCATGTTGGAGGAGGCCTGCTCGGATACGCCCGCGACGCGGCCGGACAGATTTTCGGTATTCTCGGCGGTCCGCGTCAGCGTACCTGCGGCGGATTCGAGTTGCTCGGCGGAGGCCGCAACATTGGAAACGATGGCGCCGACGGCGCCCTCGAAATCGTCTGCGAAACGGATCAACTCGGTGCGACGTGCAGCATCGGCCATCCGGCTTTGCTCGTCATGGGCCTCGGCGTCGCGGCCGGCCTTGGCAATCGCCTGCACCTTGAACTCCTCGACCGCAGCAGCCATTTCGCCGAGTTCATCGCGACGTCCCAGCCCCGGCAGCACAACATCGAAATCGCCGGCTGCGAGCTGACGCATCGCGGCGCACATCGTCGTCATCGGCCTGGCAATGCCGCGCCCAAGCAGCATCGAAAGAACGGCGCCGATAACAAGGCCACCTATCCCGAGCATAGCAACAAGGCGCTTGGTATCGCTAATCGTCGCGTCGGATTCGCTCTCGAGCCGGTGCTGATCCGACAGCATGTCGGCCTTCAGCGCGGTGGAAAGCTGGACGATCGTTGCCGCGATAACGGTCATTTCCTGCGCCAGGACATCGACCTTCCTGCAGTTCTCGACGTACTTCGCAAAACCGGCTTTATAGATTTGCACGTCGGCGGCGATGCTCTTCACCTTCTTTTTTATGCTGTCATTATCCACGTAGATCGTGGCGATTGCGCTCTCCAGAGATTTGACACGAGCAACGGCTGCATACGCGGTCTTGTCTTCGGCCATCGCCATATAGGTATTGACCAGGGACGTCCCGGTAATGAACTGGGTCATAACTTCTTTGACCTGCTCCTCCGTCGCCGGGAGGGCGGCCATCATCGCGGTATCCCCGAGGTCGTCAATTTTGCTGCGCAGCATCACGCCTACCCGAGACAGCTGAGTGGAGCCGATTGCTTCATTCTCGCTCTTCACCGCGAGTATATCGGCGAACACCCTTGTGAAGGTAGCGAACTCGCGGGCCACCTTGGTGATCTTGTCGAGGCGACCGGAATCCGTCGTCGCCTTCATCGATTCATCGATTGCGGCCTTCAGGCTGGCTTCGGCCTCGTTCGCCGCCTTGGCGTCGCGTTCCTTGCCGCTGATCACATAATACCGTGTGAGGGCCTGATACGCGGTCAACTCGCGATCTATATTGCGGGAGAGCCCGGATTCGGCAACGCTGGTTCGATACGACACTACGCCTGACGAAATTCGCTCGAAGCCGATATAGGCCATCGCCATACTGAACGAGGAGATCGCGAGCACGGCCGCGAAGCCGAGCGTGACCTTGGCGCGGAACCGCAGCGAAATTGGCCGCAGCCGAACAAGCGTCTTAAATCCCACGACAGGCCTCCGTTTGCTCTCACATACCGGATGTCCAGCCGCTTCAGCGCCTGCCCCCCGATACCTCAAGGTAGGATGGATTGGCTAAGACGGCGTAAACATGTAGTGGCGCCAAAACCGAATGCAGGCGGAATTTCCGCTAGCACGCGAACATACTTGCGAGCTATGCGAGCTTCGCTAGCTTAGTTGCACCGCAGCAATGATAGTCCGACTAAAGGTCCAAGCGCTCCTCAAGCGAACTCGCGAGCACAAGCCGGAACCATCCGCGACGCGGAATATCTTCCGGCGCATTCCCACATTCGCCAACAACGAGACAGCCCCGGTGAAGGTCCGCGGCTTCGCATGCTGCTCCAAAATGCCCATTGCAAAGTTTTCAGACCGCGCTTCTAATTGGACTAATTAAAAAGTTCGGGAGGTCTGCGTGTCCATCATCAAATTGACGGTCAACGGCAAGTCTGTATCTGCCGATGTCGAAGACAGAACCCTTCTTGTCCACCTGCTGCGCGAAAACCTGAATCTGACCGGCACGCATGTCGGCTGTGATACCAGTCAGTGTGGCGCATGCATCGTGCATATCGACGGCCGCGCGGTGAAGTCCTGCACCACGCTGGTCGGCCAGGCTAATGGCGCCCATGTCACCACCATTGAAGGCATTTCGCGCGGCGACGAACTGCATCCGATGCAGGCCGCTTTCCGAGACAATCACGGCCTGCAATGCGGCTACTGTACGCCTGGCATGATCATGTCGGCGATCGATATCGTCACCCGTCACGGCAGCGACCTCGACGAGGGCACAGTGCGGCAAGAGTTGGAAGGCAATATCTGCCGCTGCACCGGCTATCACAACATCCTCAAATCGGTGCTCGACGCGGCCACGCGGATGAAGGTGGCGCAAGCGGCGGAGTGATCCGGCGCGATTACGCATTCTGGATGCAAAAAAGTCGCCGTATTCGTTGGGATCGGTGAATCATAAAACTCCGGCAGGGAGATTGTCATGGGCTTGGAAGGCATCGGCGCGAGCGTCGTGCGCAAGGAAGACAAGCGTTTCATCACCGGCCGCGGCCGTTACGTCGATGACATCAAGGTGCTGGGCCTGACTCACGCACATTTCGTCCGCAGCCCGCATGCCCACGCCAAGGTGAAGCACATCGACATGGCTGCGGCGAAGGACATGCCGGGGGTGGTCGATATTCTCACCGCACAGCAACTGGTCGACGACAAGATCGGCAACCTGATCTGCGGCTGGGCGGTGTCCTCCAAGGACGGCACGCCGATGAAGATGGGCGCGTGGCCGGCAATGGCGCCGGAAACCGTGCGCTTCGCCGGTCAGGCCGTCGCGGTGGTGATCGCCGAAACCAAGAACCAGGCCCGCGACGCCGCCGAAGCCGTCGTCGTCACCTATGAGGAACTGCCGGTCGCAGCAGGTATCAAGGCCGCCATCGCGCCGGGCGCGCCGCAGCTGCATCCGGAAGCGCCGGGCAACATGGTCTACGACTGGGCGATCGGCGACGACAAGGCGGTCAGCGACGCCTTCGCCGGGGCCGCCAATGTGGTGTCGCTCGACCTCACCAACAACCGGCTGGTGCCGAATGCGATGGAGCCGCGCGCGGCAGTCGCGGAGTACAACGAGGCCGAAGAGCATTTCACGCTCCATACGACGTCGCAGAACCCGCATGTCGCGCGCCTCGTGCTTTCAGCGTTCTACAATATCGCGCAGGAACACAAACTGCGCGTGATCGCGCCCGATGTCGGCGGCGGCTTTGGCTCGAAGATCTTCATCTATCCCGAAGAGATGGTGGCACTGTGGGCGTCGAAGAAGGTGCGCCGCCCGGTTAAATGGACCGGCGACCGTTCCGAGGCCTTCCTCACCGACGCGCATGGCCGCGACCACATCTCGCATGCCGCGATGGCGTTCGATGCCAACAACAAGATCCTGGCGTTGCGGGTCAAGACCTACGCCAATTTCGGCGCCTACATGTCGCTATTCTCGTCATCCGTGCCGACCTATCTCTACGCGACTTTGCTGTCCGGCCAGTACAACATCCCGGCGATCCATGCCGAGGTGATCGGCGTCTACACCAACACCACGCCGGTCGACGCCTATCGCGGCGCGGGACGGCCGGAGGCGTCGTATCTGCTCGAAAGGCTGATGGAGACCGCCGCGCGACAGCTCAAGGTCGATCCGGCCGAACTGCGCCGCAAGAACTTCATCACCCAGTTCCCGCATCAGACACCGGTCATCATGGCCTATGATATCGGCGATTTCGGTGCGTCGCTGGATGCGGCGCTGAAGGCGATCGACTATGCCGGCTTCCCGGCCCGCAAGGCCAAGGCGAAAGCCGAAGGCAAGCTGCGCGGCATCGGCTTCTCCTGCTACATCGAGGCCTGCGGCATCGCGCCGTCAAAGGCCGTCGGCAGCCTCGGCGCCGGCGTCGGCCTGTGGGAATCCGCCGAGGTGCGGGTCAATCCGGTCGGCACCATCGAGGTGCTGACGGGATCGCACAGCCACGGCCAGGGCCACGAGACCACCTTCGCGCAATTGGTTGCAGGGCGCCTCGGTATCTCCGTCGATCAGGTCCAGATCGTGCACGGCGACACCGACAAGGTACAGTTCGGCATGGGCACCTACGGATCGCGTTCGGCCGCGGTCGGCATGTCCGCGATCTTCAAGGCGATGGAGAAGATCGAGGCCAAGGCCAAGAAGATCGCCGCGCATCAGCTCGAGGCCTCGGAAGAGGACATCGTCATCGAGAATGGCGAGTTCAAGGTGACCGGTACCGACAAGTCGATCGCGCTGGCGATGGTGGCGCTGGCCGCCTACACCGCCCACAACCTGCCGGATGGCATGGAGCCGGGCCTGAAGGAAGGCGCGTTCTACGATCCCACCAACTTCACCTTCCCGGCCGGCACCTATATCTGCGAGGTCGAGATCGACCGCGGCACCGGCAAGGTGGTGATCGTCGATTTCGTCGCCGTGGACGATTTCGGCCGCCTGATCAATCCGATGATCGTCGAGGGCCAGGTCCATGGCGGCCTGACGCAGGGCATCGGCCAGGCGCTGCTTGAGAGCGCGATCTATGACGACAACGGTCAGCTCGTGACGGCATCGTTCATGGACTACGCCATGCCGCGCGCCGACGACGTGCCGTCGTTCCGGCTCTCGCACACGACGACGCTGTGTCCCGGCAATCCGCTTGGCGTGAAAGGCTGCGGTGAGGCCGGCGCGATCGGCTCCTCACCCGCTGTGATCAATGCGATCACGGATGCGATCGGCCACAACCGGATCGAGATGCCGGCAACGCCGGACCGGGTGTGGCACGCGATGCAGCTGCATCAAGCGGCGGAGTAGGGAGAGCGATCATGTACGAGACCACTTATCACCGCCCGTCCAGCATCGATGAAGCCGCGGCTTTGTTCGCCAAGGGAGGCGACCCCAAATATCTCGCCGGCGGCCATACGCTGATCCCGGTGATGAAGGTGCGGCTGGCAGCGCCGTCCGACGTCATCGACCTCGGCCGCATCAAGGAACTGATCGGCATCGAGGCCACGGCCGATGCGCTGATCATCAAGGCCGCGACGACCTATTACGACATCACCCAGAGTGCGGACGCGAAGAGGGCGATCCCGGCAATCGTGCATCTCACCTCGGTACTCGGCGATCCCGCCGTGCGCTACCGCGGTACGATCGGCGGTTCACTCGCCAACAACGATCCGGCGGCGGACTATCCGGCGGCCGTACTGGCGCTCGGCGCGACGCTGATCACCAACAAGCGGCTCATTCCGGCGGAAGAGTTTTTCCAGGGCCTGTTCACCACGGCGCTGGCGGACGACGAAATCATCACCGCGGTGTCGTTCCCGATTCCCGCCAAGGCCGCCTATTCCAAAATGCGACACCCGGCGTCGCGCTTCGCCCTGACCGGCGTGTTCGTGGCGCAAACCCGGGCCGGCGAAATCCGCGTCGCCGCCACCGGTGCGTCGCAGAGCGGCGTGATGCGCGTGCCGGCGATCGAAGCGGCGCTGAAGGCGAACTGGTCGGCCGCGGCGCTGGACAATGTCAATATCTCCGCCGACGGGTTGATGGCCGACATCCACGGCTCCTCGGAATACCGCGCCAACCTGATCAAGGTGATGGCACAAAGGGCGGTCGCCGAGGCGGGGTAGCGGAGCAACATACTCCCGTCGTCGCCGCTCTCCCGGAGACGACGGAGGAAAGCAACGCGCATGGCCGCATGCGCGATTGCGGCCTTGCCCTCGCCGCCATCCGCATAGACAGTTTCCCGCAACAATGATCGCCGCATCAAGCGGCGTGCAACGTCATGGGAAACCCACGTGCAGGACAGCTCTATCGCGGCCCCCCGGCCGCACACCGCCGCCAAACCCACCGGCCCGCTCGCCGGGATGCGGATCGTGGAATTCGCCGGCATCGGCCCCGGCCCGTTCGCCGCCATGCTGCTGGCCGATATGGGCGCCGAGGTCATTACCCTCGTGCGACCGAAGCAGCAGCCGAAGGGCGCAGCGTCGCGCGGCCGCACGGTGATCGAGGTCGACCTCAAGGACACGACAACGATCGCGCAGGTGCTGGCGCTGCTCGACGGCGCCGACGCGCTGATCGAAGGCTACCGGCCCGGCGTGATGGAGCGGCTTGGCCTCGGACCGGACACCGTCCATGCGCGCAACAAAAAACTCGTCTATGGCCGCATGACCGGCTGGGGCCAAACCGGCCCACTGGCGCAGGCTGCCGGCCACGACATCAACTACATCTCGATCACCGGAGCGCTGGCCGCGATCGGCGGTGCCGACAAGCCCGTGCCGCCACTGAATCTCGTCGGCGATTTCGGCGGCGGGTCGATGTATCTCGTGATGGGCATGCTCGCCGCACTGCTGGAAGCCGCCAGATCCGGCCAGGGCCAGGTGGTGGACGCCGCGATGTGCGACGGCGCGGCCTCGCTGATCACCATGTTCTTCGACATGACCGCAGCCGGACGCTGGAAGGAAGACCGCGAGAGCAACATGCTCGACGGCGGCGCACATTTCTACGGCGTCTATGAATGCAGTTGCGGCCACTTCATCTCGATCGGATCGATCGAGCCGCAGTTCTACGCGCAACTGCGCGAACTGGTCGGGCTCGACGAGGATTGCTACGACAACCACATGAACCCGGCGAACTGGGCCGCACTGAAGCAAAAGCTGGCAACGGTGTTCAAGACCAAGAGCCGCGACGAGTGGTCTGACATCATGGAAGGCACGGACGTTTGCTTTGCGCCCGTGCTGACGATGTCCGAGGCAACGCAGCACCCGCATATGGTCGCGCGCGAAGTCTTCATCCAGCACGAGGGCCACACCCAGCCCGGCCCCGCACCGCGCTTCTCCCGCACGCCATCGAACGTGCGGCCGGCGGTGACGGCGAAACTGGCGGACGTGGTGAAGGGGTGGCAGGCGCAGAAGTAGCGGCGGCCTATCCGCTCATGGCCAAGCCTGTCCCGGCCATCCACGATGTGCATCGCTTGATGCCAGTACGTGGATGCCCGGCACAGAGCCGGGCATGACGTGGAGAGTAAAGCGTCGAAAGATATGCCGGAGTGTGCGGCAAATTTATCGACGGCCCGCCCAAGCAGACTTTTACGCCGCCCCCTTCAATTGCAGCACGCCACGGCGGAGCTGATCTTCCTCGATCGATTCGAACAGCGCCTTGAAATTGCCCTCGCCGAAGCCGTCGTCGCCCTTGCGCTGGATGAATTCGAAGAAGATCGGCCCGATCGCATTGGCCGAGAACAATTGCAGCAGCACCTTGGTCTCGCCGCCTTCGACCACGCCTTCGCCGTCGATCAGAATGCCGTTCTTCTGCAGCCTGGCCACGTCCTCGCGATGCTTGGGCAGCCGGGCATCGATCTTCTCGAAATAGGTCGGCGGAGGTGGCGGCATGAACGGCAGCCCGTCGGCGCGCAGTTTTTCAATCGTCTGGTAGATGTCCTTCACGCCGCAGGCGATGTGCTGGATGCCTTCGCCGCGATAGATCGTGAGATATTCTTCGATCTGCCCGGCCTCGCCGGCGTCCTCGTTGATGGGAATCCGGATCTTGCCATCCGGGCTGGTCAGCGCGCGCGAGAACAAGCCCGACGCCCTGCCCTCGATATCGAAGAAACGTATCTGGCGAAAATTGAACAGCCGCTCGTAAAATCCGGTCCAGACATCCATACGGCCGCGATGAACGTTGTGAGTGAGGTGATCGAGATAAAACAGCCCGGCGCCTTCGGGCTGCGGGTTATTCTCGCCGAGCCAGTCGAACTCGTGATCGAAGCTAGACCCTTTTGCGCCGTAGCGATCGATGAAATACAGCAGGCTGCCGCCGATGCCCTTGATGGCGGGCACGTCGAGCGCCTTCTGCGCAGAAGTGGCGTCCGCCGGCTCGGCACCGAGCGACAGTGCGCGCGCATACGCCTGCTGCGCATCGACGACGCGAAACGCCATCGACGGCGCGCAGGGGCCATGCGCCGCAACGAAATCGTAGCCGTGGGTGCCGGGCTCCTCGTTGACGAGGTAATTGATATCACCCTGGCGATAGACCGTGATGTTCTTGTGCTTGTGGCGGGCGACAGGAACATATCCCATCAGCCTGAACAGCGCGTGCAGTTCGGCCGGATTCGGATGGGCATATTCGACGAAGTCGAAGCCGTCGGTGCCCATCGGGTTGTCGGCGGTGATCGTTGCCGGCGGCGCGTCGTGCGGAAACGGACCCATCGCGAACTCCCTTGAGCTGATTGGCTGCAGGGGAGTATCGGTCATACCGGACGCAAAGTGTATGCAAAGCGCGCCCGATTATGCGACAATCGTGCACGCTTCGCGCACGAAGAAGGGTTTTGACGCATGATCCCCGTGGACGCCTTCGACCTCAAAATACTCGGCGCCCTGCAGGACGATGGCCGCCTGACCAACCAGCAGCTCGCCGATGTCGTCGGTCTGTCGGCGTCACAGTGCTCCCGGCGGCGGATCCGACTCGAACAGGAGAAGGTCGTCGCCGGCTATCACGCCGACCTGTCCGCGGAAGCGCTCGGCTTCGGCGTCATCGCGTTCATCCAGGTGACGCTGGCCACGCATTCGCCGGATAACGCCAGGAAATTTCGCGGGCTTATGCAGCGGATAGACGAGATCCAGGAGGCCTATTCGCTGACCGGGGATGCCGACTACGTGCTGAAGGCGGTATTGCGCGACCTCAGGGGCCTCTCCGAACTGGTCAATGATGTGCTGATGCCGCATCCGAGCATCGCCCACGTGCGATCGTCGATCGTGCTGGACCGGCTGAAAGAGACGTCGCGGTTGCCGCTGAAGAAGATGGGCTAAGCGCTTTCGCCACATACTCCACCGTCATCCTTCGAAGGCTCGCCAAGGGGCTCGCGCCTCAGGATGACGGTAGAGTTCGTGGAGAGCGGCGTCACCTCTTCGCCGGATCGAACCGCTTCTCGAGCCCCTTCCAGCAATCCGCGTAATCACTCTGCAATGTCGCTGTGTTTGCAGCGAATTCCGTTACGCGCTGCGGATACCTGGTCTCGAACATGAAGGCCATCGTGCCGGTCAGCTTCACCGGCTTGAGCTCGGAATTGCTGGCATGATCAAAAGCCTCGCGGTCGGGGCCGTGCGGCAGCATCATATTGTGCAGGCTGATGCCGCCCGGCGTGAAGCCCTGCGGCTTGGCGTCGTAGACGCCGTAAATGAGGCCCATAAATTCCGACATGATGTTCATGTGATACCACGGCGGCCGGAAGGTGTTTTCCGCCACCGCCCAGCGCTCCGGGAAGATCACAAAGTCGATATTGGCGGTGCCGGCGGTTTCCGACGGCGAGGTCAGCACCGTGAAGATCGAGGGATCGGGGTGATCGAAGCCGATCGCGCCGACCGGCGAGAAGGTGCGCAGGTCATATTTGTACGGCGCGTAATTGCCGTGCCACGCCACTACGTCGATCGGCGAATGCGGCAGCGTCGTCATGAACAGCGCGCCGCCCCACTTCACATAAAGTTCGGTCGGCGTGTCCTTTTCCTCATAGGCCGCGACCGGCGTGAGGAAATCACGGGCATTGGCGAGGCAATTCGCCCCGATCGGGCCGCGCTCCGGCAGCGTGAACGCGCCGCCGTAGTTCTCGCAGAGATAACCGCGTGCCGGGCCTGACGTCAGCTCGACGCGGAACTTGACGCCGCGCGGGATCACCACGATCTCGGCGGGCTCGGCATCTATCACGCCAAACTCGGTAACAAAGCGCAGGCCCCCCTGCTGCGGCACGAACATCATCTCGCCGTCGGCATTGTAGAAATGCTGATCGACCATCGATTGCGTGATCAGATAGACATGCGCCGCCATTCCGGCCTGCGTGCCGGCGTCGCCCGCCGTGGTCATGGTCTGCACGCCCTGCGGGAACGTCACGTCCTCCACAGGGATCGGCGCGGGATCCCAGCGCAGCTGCTCGATGCTGATGTCCTGTTCGTGGCACGGCGCGGTGCGCCACAGGCCGGCGGCCACTTTCGCAAAGCGACCGGAGTGTTTCACCGACGGGCGGATGCGATACAGCCAGGAACGCTCATTGCTACCGCGCGGCGCGGTGAACGGCGAACCGGAGAGCTGTTCGGCATAGAGCCCGTAGGCCGCGCGCTGTGGCGAATTGCGCCCGATCGGCAGCGCGCCGGGCAGTGCCTCAGTCTCGAACGAATTGCCGAAGCCGGACATGTAGCCCGGCGTGACGTTGACCGTGTTGCGGCTGATCAGATCCGGCGATGTGCTGATGTTCATCTCATCCTCCTTTTCAACAGTCATTGCGAGGAGCCCTTGCGACGAAGCAATCCAGTTCTTTCGGCGTTTGCGGCCTCTGGATTGCCGCGTCGCGGAGTTTATCATCGGGCCGACGAAGCCGGACCCGTTGGCTCCACGCAATGACGGAATTGCCTTTCGAATGCTGCCTCACCCCTGCAACGCCGCCCACATTTCGCGGTCGCGCTCGGCAGTCCAGATCACTGGGTCGTCGATGCCCGAGGCTTCATCATAGGCGCGCGACACGTTGAACGGCAGGCAGTGCTCGTAGATCGCGAAGCTGGCGAATTTCGGGTCCATTACCTCGCGGCATGCCGCCATCGTCTCCTTCAGGCTACGCCCTTTCGCCACCGCGCTCTCGGCGGCACCATACAGCGTGGTGACGAAATCGCGTGTCATCGCGATGGCGTCGCGACCGGTGGAGAGGCCCTTCAGGGCGTCGCCGCGGCCGGGCGCGATGGCCTTCGGATTGAATTCGCGAATCTCGTTCAGCGTCGAGGGCCATTCGCGCAACAGTGCATCGCCGCAATAGCAGGCCGAATGATATTCAATCAGGTCACCGGAAAACATCACCTGAGCGTCCGGCACCCAGGCGACGATATCGCCGGAGGTGTGCCCGGCGCCAAGCTGCATCAGCCTCACCTCGCGGCGGCCGAGATAGATCGACATCTCGCCTTCGAAGGTCAGCGTCGGCCAGGTCAGTCCGGGGATGCTTTCGGCATCCTGGAACAGCCGCGGGAAGCGGCCGAATTCGGAATCCCAGTCCTGCTGTCCCCTTTCCTGCACAAGACGATGGGTTTCCGCGGAAGCGACCACCCCCTCCGCCTGATAGGCCGACGCGCCGAGCACGCGCACCGCGTGATAATGCGACAGCACGACATATTTAATCGGCTTGTCGGTGACGGTGCGGACCCGCTCGATCACCTTGTTGGCCATCGCCGGCGTGGCCTGTGCGTCGAACACGATGCAGCCGTCGTCGCCGACAATCACCGCGGAGTTCGGATCCCCCTCGGCGGTGAAGGCGAAGAGGTCGGTGCCGATCTCGGAGAAGGTGATTTTCTTCTCCGCCATGTCGGCGGTCGATGCGAAGCCTTTGGTCATGCGTTCAGTTCCTTTGTATTTCAACGTTGTCCTTCCGGGATGCGTTTCAGCCGGCAAAGCCGGCTGGAGTGCAGACCCGGAATCCCGAGGTGCTCATCACCACTTCTGGTTTCCGGATTCGCTCGCAACTCCGCTGCTCGCGCCCCGGAATGACCGGGGATATTCATCGCGCCGGGCTCTCCGGCAACCGTCGCTTCGCCAGTGCGATGGCCTCGCGCAGCACGTCCGCGTCGCCGATGTGGTTGGCGAGAACCAGCACCAAAGCGGCGTCGAGCGCGACACTCTGCGCGTCGTTGAGCCCGCGGTGCGCCTCGACGATCTGGCGGTAGGCCGAATCCGGATCGGCGAAATTCGATTGCGTCGACAGCGGCATCATACGCATCCGCTCGCGCGCGCCACGGCGCTGCGAATTGCACCCGGCGTCGGATGATGGAAGCGCGCGGCGACGTAGCCATCCGGGCGCAGCAGATAGGCCGCCCCGGGATCAGCCCCGTAACGCGCCTGAAACAGCCCTGTCTCATCGCGCAGCGCCGCATCGTTGCCTACGACCAGACGCGCCACGCCCTCGGGAAGTTCGATCGCCGCACCGTCCGACTGCAGAACGGTGAAGCCGCGGCCGGCCTGGGCGAAGCATTCCGAGAGAAACACATGTGCGCCGTCACCGGTCGCAAGCGGCGCGTCGAGCAGATGCGCGCCGGGCTTTGGTCCGCTGTTCCATTCTTCCGTATCGGCCGTGGACAGTGGCGATTCGTAGATCGATGGCGTCGATAGCCTTCCGCCATTGATCATACGGCGGGCGAATTCCGCCTCCTTCGCCAGCGATAACACCGCCTGACGCAGCCGGCGTTCCTGTGGCGAATGCGGCGCGATGAAATCGGTGGACCGCGTCGACGCCCGGATATTCTCGTCGGCGGCAAGCCCGCGCTCGGCGTCGTAGCTTGCCAGCAGCGAGACCGGCGCTTCCTTGCGCAGAATCATCGCCAGTTTCCAGGCCAGATTCTCGGCATCCTCCAGCCCGGAATTGGCGCCGCGTGCGCCAAACGGCGAGACCTGATGCGCGGCGTCGCCGGCAAAGATGACGCGCTCGTGCAGGAAACGCTGCATGCGGCGGCACTGGAACTTGTAGATCGAGATCCACTCGAAGGCGAAATCGTCATGGCCCAGCATCCGCGCAACCCGCGGCCGGACATTCTCCGGCAGCCGCTCGACCGCCGGATCGGCGTCGGGGCCAAGCTGCAAATCGATCCGCCAGACATTGTCGGGCTGGCGGTGCAGCAGCGCGGATTGCCCGGCATGGAACGGCGGGTCGAACCAGAACCAGCGCTCTGTCGGGAAATCGCCCGCGGTCATCTTGATGTCGGCGATCAGGAACTGGTCCTCGAACTGCTCGCCGTTGAACTCCGCGCCGACCATGCCGCGAAGCCCGGAACGCGCGCCGTCGCACGCCACCACATAATCCGCGCGCAGCGTATAGTCGCCATCCGGCGTCGCGATGGTCAACTCGGCATGATCGTTGTGCTGGCGCAGCGCGGTGACCTTGTTGCGCCAGCGCAGATCGATCTCGGGCAATTGCTGCACGCGATCGACCAGAAAGGCTTCGGCGTAATATTGCTGCAGGTTGATGAACGCCGGCATCTTGTGGCCGGCGTCAGGCAAGAGATCGAACTGGTACAGCAGATCGGGGCCGAGAAAGATCTTGCCTACTTTCCAGACCACGCCCTTCTCGATCATGCGGTCCGCGACGCCGAGTCGGTCCCACAGTTCCAGCGAGCGTTTCGAGAAACAGATCGCGCGCGAACCGTCGCCGATCCGGTCGGCGTCGTCGAGCAGCACCACGGGTTGGCCGCGCTGCGCCAGATCGATCGCCAGCGACAGGCCGACGGGACCGGCCCCCACCACGACCACCGGATGATGCGCTGCGTCACGCCGGTCCTGATCGGGATGGCGGCGATAGCCGAACTGGGTGGGGATTTGCCCCATGCGGCGGTCTCTCCCTGACGCCTGGCGCGATTCCGCGCCTTGATTGGGAGCGACTAAACGCCTCGCCGCTGCGGGCGTCAACTCGATGTTCCGGCAGAGAGCAGACCGTGCGGGCCGCAACGCACATCGGGCGGCCGCCGATGCGACCGCCCGATATTATCGCCAGGACAGCCGGTTGCGCCGATCAGTACTTTGCCGTCACCAGGGTCAGCGCGGAGTGGTAGTCCACACCGACGGTGGAGATGAAGCCGGCCTGCTTGACGTCCACGGCGAAGCCGCTCAGGGCCGGGACGGCGGCAACGTCGTAGCGCTCTGTTCCCATGTTGAAATAGTTCGCCTCGGTTCGCACGGTCCAGTTCTTCGCGACCGCCGCCGCGCCACTCCGCAGCACGCCTCCCATAATTGCACCGACTTCTGGTGGGGTCGGCAGTTCGTCCTGATGCTGGGCACGGCGTACTAACACTTCCCATCGAAGCGACGCACCACACGCAGGTCAATGCGTAGCGTTTCGACGCACTACCAACCACCGCGGTTGACAGCCGCCACCCCGGCGGTTTGATAATGTCGTCAGCGCGCCCCCAGGCCCACGCCGGACGTGCCTTATCGCGCGCTTGGGATGGACGGACTGATATGAAAACGGGTTCCCCAATCGTCGGCCTGCTTACCGTTCTGTTCGCCTTTCTAGTCGGCCTGCTATTCTCGGCCGCCGCGTCGGCTCTGGCCGCCGACAGCAATGCCGGACGCTTTGCGCTGGTGATCGGCAACGCCAAATATCCCGATGCCGAAGCGCCGCTCAAGGAACCGATCAACGATGCCCGCGATGTCGCCGCCGAGTTGAAGCGCAATGGCTTCGAAGTCGATGTCGGCGAAAACCTTTCGGGCGAGGCGATGCGCCGCGCGCTCGACAGGTTCCACGGCAAGCTCAAGCCGGGCTCGGTCGCGCTGGTGTTCTTCAGCGGCTTCGGTGTGCAGTCGGCGCGGCAGAGCTACCTGCTCCCGGTCGATGCCCAGATCTGGACCGAACCGGACGTGCGGCGCGACGGCTTCAGCCTCGAGACCATCCTCAACGACATCAACGGCCGCGGCGCCGGGATCAAGATCGCGCTGCTCGACGCTTCCCGGCGCAATCCCTATGAGCGCCGGTTCCGCAGCTTTTCCGCAGGTCTGGCGCCGGTGATCGCGCCGGGCGGCACGCTGGTCATGTACTCGGCGGCGCTGAGTTCGGTGGTCAGCGACGCCGGCACTGAACACAGCCTGTTCGTCGGCGAATTGCTGAAAGAGATCAAGTCGCCCGACCTCACCGCGGAGGACGCGTTGAATCGCACCCGCGTCAGCGTCACCAGAGCCTCGCGCAGCGAGCAGGTGCCGTGGATCTCTTCATCCCTCGCGGAGGATTTTGCCTTCCCGCCAGGCGCGCGCCCGACGCCGGCACCGAAGCCAGCGCTGCTTCTGCCCCCGGCCGAAGTCGCCAAACCCGTTGCGCCTGTGACGCCCCCTGCCGCCGCACCGCCTGCGCCGAAGGTCGACGCCGTCGTCCCGGCCGCCGAACCACCGCGCGACGAGAGCAAGATCGCGCTGGCGCTGGCGCAGGATCCAACCGTGAAGTCGCTCAACGCCAAGCTGGTCGACAATCCCGAGGACGGCGGCGCGCTGTATCGCCGCGGCCAGGTCTATGCCAGCAAGGGCGCCTATGCGCTGGCCGCCAAGGATTTTGACGCGACGATCCGGCTTAACCCCAAGGACGTCGAAGCCCTCAACAACCGCTGCTGGGTCCGCGCCGTGATCAACGATCTCGCCGCTGCGTTGAAAGATTGCAACGAGGCTCTGCGACTGCGGCCGAATTTCGTCGACGCGCTCGACAGCCGCGGGCTGGTCAACCTCAAGAACGGCCAGAGCAAAAATGCGATCGTCGATTTCGACGACGCACTGAAGATCAATCCGCGGCTGACATCGTCGCTCTATGGCCGCGGCCTCGCCAAGCAGCGCTCCGGGGCGGCCGCCGAAGGCGATCTCGACATCAACAACGCCAAGGCAATGGACCCGGATATCGTCAAGGAGTTCGCTGGTTACGGCGTGCGGTAGCACGGCGTTCGATAGAACGCGCGCTATCGTTCTACAGAAGACTATGCCGCGGGCTGCAATTAATCGCAGCCCGTTTGAACCCGCGGCGCGCGACAGGACACTATTGAAGACAGGCCGCAGAATTGGGCTCGGCCGGCTGAGATCAAAAACGAGTTTTTGAAACCAGTTCATTCAGGGGATGCAGCCATGTCAATGATGACCGGACGCTGCAATCTCAAGACCTTTCGCGCCATTGCCATGATCAGCGCAGCACTCACGGTTTCAGCCGGAATGGCCGCGGCCGCCGATGATGTCACCTCGGATCAGATCCTGCGGGCGCTGGCGCCGAAGAAGCCGGTCACCCGCGGCCTGTCGATGGCCCCGCCGACGGAACCCGCGGTCAACGCCGCCGAAGGCAAGTTCGTCGACAGCCTTCGCAACCGCAACAGCCGTTCGCTATCCGCCGTCGAGCGGGAGCAGATCGCGGAGATCGCCCAGACCAAGCCGAAGATCGATCTCGAAATCACCTTCGACTACAATTCGGCCAGCATCAGCAAGAGGGCCTTGCCGGCGGTCGAGGCGCTCGGCAAGGCGCTGTCGAACGACGACCTCAAGGGATCGACGTTCGTCGTTGCCGGCCACACTGACGGCGTCGGCGGTGAGGCCTATAACCAGGACCTGTCGGAGCGCCGCGCCGACGCCATCAAGCGTTACCTCACCGAGAAATACGGCCTGACCGGCGCCGATCTGGTCACCGTCGGCTACGGCAAGAACAAGCCGAAGGACACCGCCAACCCGATGGATCCCGCCAACCGCCGCGTTCAGGTGGTCAACATCGCGAACAAGACCACCGCGTCCAAGTAACAGCATGAACCTGCATCGGCTGCTGCCGATCGTCGCATCGCAGCGTTCCGCGCAATCGCGGGACGCTGTTTGTTTTGGCGAATGACGGCATTCCCGTATAAAACGACAAAGACTACCTCGCGCGCCCGCTGTCCTGCGCGGCGCAACATTACCGGTGGATCGATCCCGCAATGAAGCCCCTCGCCTGCTTCGCAACACCTCTCGCCACTTTAGCCCTAGCGGCCCATCTCGTTACGGGAAGCGGTACCGCTGACGCCGCCGACAGTTCATCGCCGAGCGGATCGGTGTCGCCGGGCGGCGCGATGGTACTGGTCGCCAAGGCGATAAACGCCTGCTTCTCCGACATGGTGCGGGTGACCGGTTTCATCGTGCCGCGCCGGGAGGCCGTCACCGGCGTCGATAGCGAAGGCGCGAAAGTGTCGGAAGTCCTGGTCCGCGAAGGCGACAGCGTCACCGAAAACCAGGAACTGGCGCGGCTGGTGCCGATGGTCGCCGGCGCCCCACGCTCCAATCCGGCAAGTGTACGTGCGCCGGCCGCCGGCCTCGTCACGTCAGTCAACATCATTGCCGGCGCGCCGGCATCGCCGCAGGCCGGGCCGATGTTCAAGATCGCGGTCGGCGGTGACATCGAGCTCGATGCCGAGGTGCCCAGCATTCACGTCATGAAGCTCAATGCCGGCGCCATCGCGCGGATCAGCCGCGACGACCAGTCCGACGTGGTCGGCAAGGTCCGCGTGGTGTCGCCGCAGATCGACCGCGTCACCCAGCTCGGCCACGTCCGGCTGTCATTCTCGTCCAATCCTGGACTGCGGGTCGGGACCTTTGCCCGCGCGGCCATCGACGCCAGGCGCAGTTGCGGCGTCTCGATTCCGCGCTCCGCGATCGACCATCTCACGGTGCAAGTGGTCAAAGGCGGCACTATCGAGACCCGCAGGGTCAAGGTGGGCCTGACCTCCGACACCGCGACCGAAATTATCGAAGGCATCGATGTCGGCGACATCGTCGTCGCCGATGCCGGCTCCTCGCTGCATGACGGCGACCAGGTGAAGACCATGCTTGTCGATGAACTCGACCGACCGCGGGTGCGCTAATGTCCCTGAACATCTCCGCCTGGTCGATCCGCCATCCGCTGCCGTCCATCGTGTTCTCCGTGATCCTGCTGGCGCTGGGCTGGATCAGCTTCACCAAACTGGCGATCACGCGGTTGCCCTCAGCCGATATCCCGGTGATCTCGGTCGCGGTGTCGCAATTCGGCGCGGCGCCCGCCGAGCTGGAAGCGCAGGTCACCAAGACCATCGAGGACGGCGTCTCCGGCGTCGAAGGCGTGCGCCACATCGCCTCCTCGATCACCGACGGACTGTCGGTGACCACCGTGCAGTTCGCGCTGGAAACCAACACCGACCGCGCGCTCAACGACGTCAAGGACGCCATCACGCGGGTACGCAGCAACCTGCCGCAAAACGTCAACGAGCCGCTGATCCAGCGCGTCGACGTCATCGGGCTGCCGATCGTGACCTATGCCGCGATCTCGCCCGGCAAAACACCGGAGCAACTCTCCTACTTCGTCGACGATGTCGTGAAGCGATCGCTGCAGGGCGTACGCAACGTCGCCCAGGTGGAGCGTATCGGCGGCGTCGAGCGCGAGATCCTGGTGTCGCTCGATCCCGACCGGTTGCAGGCCGCCGGCCTCACCGCCGTCGATGTCTCGCGCCGGCTGCGCGGCACCAATGTCGATCTCGCCGGCGGCCGCGCCGAGATCGGCAAGAACGATCAGGCGATCCGCACGCTGGCCGGTGCCAAGACGCTCAACGAACTCGCCGGCACGATGATCAGCCTGCCGTCGGGCGGCGAAGTACGGCTCGAAGATCTCGGCACCGTCACCGACACCATCGCCGACCGACGCACCTTTGCGCGCTTCAACGGTGAGCCCGTGGTGGCGCTCGGCATCAAGCGCTCCAAGGGCGCCTCCGACGTCGTCGTCGCCGCCGCCGTGCAAAAGCGCATCGACGCGCTGAAGGATGCCTATCCCGACGTCGATCTCAAACTGATCGACACCTCGGTGGATTTCACCAAGGGGAATTACGACGCCGCGATGAGCACGCTGTTCGAGGGCGCCATTCTGGCGGTCATCGTCGTATTCCTGTTCCTGCGTGATTTCCGTGCCACCGTGATCGCGGCGATCTCGCTGCCGCTGTCGATCTTCCCGGCATTCTGGGTGATGGACCTGCTCGGATTCTCGCTCAACCTCGTGAGTTTTCTGGCGATCACGCTGTCCACCGGCATCCTGGTCGATGACGCCATCGTCGAGATCGAGAACATCGTGCGGCACATGCGGATGGGCAAGTCGCCCTACCGCGCCGCCTTGGAAGCCGCCGACGAAATTGGCCTCGCGGTGATCGCGATCAGCCTGACCATCATCGCAATCTTCGCACCCGCCAGCTTCATGTCGGGAATTGCCGGACAGTTCTTCAAGCAATTCGGCATCACCGTCTCGGTGCAGGTGTTCTTCTCGCTACTTGCTGCACGTTTCGTCACGCCCGTACTGGCCGCCTACTTCCTCAAGGACCATCCGCACGACGATCCGCCGCCGGGCCGCATCCTGCGCACCTATACCAGGTTGGTAACGCTGTCGGTACGACACTATTACGTCACGGTGCTAATCGGCATCGGCATCTTCGCGCTGTCGATCTGGAGCATCCAGTTGCTGCCGCAGGGATTTCTGCCGGCGCAGGATTCGGCGCGCTCGCTCCTGGCAATGGAACTGCCGCCGGGTTCGCAACTCGCTTTCACCGAGAAGACCACCGAGGAGATCGTACAGCGGCTACGCAAGCGACCGGAAATCCGTAGCGTGTTCGTCGATGGCGGCCGCGTACCACCGGGCTTGCAGGAAGTGCGGCGCGCATCGCTGATCATCAACTACACGCCAAAGGGCGACCGCAAGATCACCCAGCGCGCGCTTGAACTGGATATCGGCCGCGAGCTCGAGAGCGTGCCCGATATCCGCTACTGGTTCCTCGACGAGAACGGGCTGCGGGCGATCTCGCTGGTGGTGACAGGCACTGACGTCAACATCGTCAGCAACGTCGCCAACGAGCTTGCGACGCAGATGAAACGAATTCCAATGATCGCCAATGTGATCTCGGAAACATCGCTCGACAGACCCGAGCTACGCGTGCAGCCGCGCGCCGATCTCGCAGCCCGGCTCGGGGTTTCCACCGAGAGCCTGTCGGAGACCATCCGCGTCGCCACGATCGGCGACGTCGGCCCGGCGTTGGCCAAGTTCGACGCCGGCGATCGTCTGGTGCCGATCCGCGTGCAGCTGGAAGACTCGGCCCGCGGCGATCTCTCGGTGCTGGAGCAGTTGCGCGTGCCGCTCGGCGGCGGCCGGGGCGGCGTGCCGCTGTCTGTCGTGGCCGACATCAAGCTCGACCAGGGCCCGACCAGCATCAACCGATATGATCGCGAACGGCAAGCCACTGTCGCCGCCGACCTGGTCGGCACCGCCGCGCTCGGCGATGCGATGAAGGCGATCTACGACCTGCCGGTGATGAAGAGCCTGCCCAAGAATGTCAGCGTCAAACAGTCCGGCGACGCCGAGAGCCTCAACGAACTCTCCGCCGGCTTCGCCACCGCGATCTCGGCCGGCCTGATGATGGTCTATGCGGTGCTGGTGCTGTTGTTCGGCACTTTCCTGCAACCGATCACCATCCTGTTCTCGCTGCCGCTGTCGATCGGCGGCGCTATCATGGCGCTGCTCGTCACCGGCAAGCAGCTCACCACGCCGGTGTGGATCGGCATATTGATGCTGATGGGCATCGTCACCAAGAACGCCATCATGCTGGTGGAATTCGCGGTGGAAGCGATCCGCGAGGGCAAGCCGCGCGACGTGGCGATCATCGACGCCGGCATGAAGCGGGCACGGCCGATCGTGATGACGACGATTGCGATGGCCGCGGGTATGATGCCGAGCGCGCTGGCGTGGGGCGCCGGTGGCGAATTCCGCTCGCCTATGGCGCTGGCTGTCATCGGCGGGCTGATCTTCTCGACGCTGCTGTCGCTGATCTTCGTGCCGGCGATGTTCATGATGATGGACGATGTCGGCGAGATTTCGTGGCGCTACGGCAAGAAACTGCTCACCTCGACCGGCGACGAAGATCGCCCCACATTACCCCCGGCAACCGAACCCAGGGTGAAATGATGATGGCAAAAATTTTGTACGCCGCTCTGTCGCTCGGGTTGCTGCTGGCCTCGCCGGCATTCGCCGCAGATGAGACGGGCGCGCCGAGGGGTGCCGCCGTCACCGTGCTGACGGCCACAAAATCCTGCTTCTCGGATATCGTCGAGGTGTCAGGTCTGCTGGTGCCGAAAGAGGAGATCGCGATCCGCCCGGACCGGCCGGGCCTGAAGGTCGCCGACGTGCTCGTCGATGCCGGCGAGAACGTCACCGCGGGCCAGATCCTGGCGCGGCTGACGACGCCGGACGGCGGCGCGGTGCAGATCCAGTCGACCACGGCCGGGCTGGTCAGCGCCTCGACCGCGGTGATCGGGGCCGTGGCCTCCGGCAAGGGCGAGGCGCTGTTCAGCATTATCGCGCGCAGCGAGTTCGATTTCATCGGTCAGGTTCCGACCCGCGACCTGCCGAAGCTGAAAGTCGATCAGGCCGTCCGGATCAGGGTGATCGGCGCCGGCGAGATGGACGGCAAGGTGCGCCGCATCGCATCCACGGTGGAGCCGAACAGCCAGCTCGGCCAGGTCACGGTCTCGATCACCGCGCCGCGCCGGCTGATGAGCAACGCCTATGCGCGCGCGATGATCAAGACCGACGAGAGTTGCGGCATCGCGGTGCCGCTGACCGCGATCCTGTACGGCACCGGCGGCACCGTGGTGCAGATCGTCCGCCGCCAGCGCGTCGAGGCGCGCCGCGTCGAGGTCGGGCTGATGTCGGCCGGCCGCGTCGAAATACGTGAAGGGTTGGCAGAAGGCGACATTGTCGTCGCGCGCGCCGGCGCCCTGCTACGCGAAGGCGACCCGGTGCGCCCGGTACAGGCCACCGAGACGAAGTAGCAGAGGCTCGCAGACAAAAGACGCCGCCCTACCGCACCACGCCCGAAATGAAACCCGGCTTCCTTCGCGGTGGCTTGATGTCGCTCTTCAGGAAGCAGCGCGCGCCCTTGCCGGCGTAGCCGGGGCGCGCGAAGGTCCAGGCGCGGCATTTGTTGTCGCCCTCGCAGGCGTCGCGGCAGGTGTCGCCGCGTTCGGCCTTGTCGTCGTTCTTGACCTCGAAATTGCGGTAGTCGCCGCCGAAGCGATCGATCGAGTTCTCGACCGGGCCGCTGCGCGGCTCGATGACGCCGGCGCCGCGCACGCCGGAGACGCAGCAATAGCTTTCGACCCGCGGCGTCACCTTGTCCTTCAGCCAGCACACGGCATTCTCGGAGGCGTCGCCCGGATAGTTGAAGCTCCAGGCGCGGCAGCGCTTGTCGCGCTCACACACCAGCGCGCATTCGGCGGGATCGCCGGACAATGACAGCGAACGCGAATAGTCCGCGCCGGGGCGATCGAAATTGGCTTGCGCGGCGGCCGGTCCGGCTCCGGCGATCACCGCCCACAGGGCGAATGCCGCCAGACACGCTCTGAACAGGCTATTCGACATCCAAAATGACTTTCAACGGCTTGCCGCAGAGTTGCGGCAGGCTGCCCCCATGCAGCGCAAGGCATTTGACCGTGCGTCACCTGTACGTCCGATGAACGATCTTTCAGGAAACCGCGACCACCGAACAAGCCACTGATCTAAAAACAGTATTCCTTGTAGGCCGGATCCACCGAACGCTGCCAGGCGCCGTTGTACTTGTCGAGCATCTCCTCGGCCGGGTTCTTGCCCAACGCGATGATCTGGTCGAGCGGCTCGAGATGGCGGGTTTCGTCGCGGCCGCTTTGGTCGAGCCGGGCACGGCGTTTCAAACCGCCATGCGCCAGCGCGACGCACTCCTTGGCGATCTGGAACAGATAACGGTCCTTGATGCGCGACTTGAAGCCGAGCTTCGGCACATCGTCGCGCAGCGCCTGACGCTCCGCGGCGGTCCAGTGCCTGACGATCTCCCAGGCGGCATCGAGCGCGGCGTCGTCATACAGAAGCCCAACCCAGAACGCCGACAGCGCGGGCAGCCGGTTCCATGGCACGCCGTCGGCGCCGCGCATTTCGAGGTAACGCTTCAGCCGGACCTCGGGGAAAATCGTCGAGAGATGATTGGCCCAGTCCGACAAAGTCGGCTTCTCGCCGGGGATCATCTTGTTGTTGCCGGCGAAGAAATCGCGGAACGAGGAGCCGGAGACGTCGATGTAGCTGTCGCCGCGCTTGACGAAATACATGGGAACGTCGAGCGCGTAATCGACCCAGCGCTCGAAGCCCATACCGTCCTCGAACGCCCACGGGATCATGCCGGAACGGGCATTGTCGGTGTCGCGCCAAATCTCCGAACGGAACGACTGGTAGCCGTTCGGTTTGCCTTCGGTGAACGGTGAATTGGCGAACAAAGCGGTCGCGACCGGCTGCAGCGCCACGGAAACGCGCAGCTTCCTGACCATGTCGGCTTCGGAGGAGAAGTCGAGATTGGTCTGCACCGTGCAGGTCCGGTACATCATGTCGAGACCGTACTGGCCGACCTTCGGCATGTAGCTGGTCATGATCTTGTAACGCCCCTTGGGCATCACCGGGATCTGCTCGCGCGACCACGATGGCGTCATGCCGAGGCCCAGAAATCCGATGCCGAGCGGGCCGGCCACTTCGCGGACCTGCGCCAGATGCGCCATCAGTTCGGATTGCGTCTGATGGATGGTTTCCACCGGCGCGCCGGACAGCTCGAACTGGCCACCGGGCTCCAGCGAAATTGCGCCGCCACCGGTCACGTCATAGAGGCCGATGATGTGGTCGCCTTCCATGATCGGCTCCCAGCCGAGCAGTGACTTCATGCCGAGCAGCAGCGCCTCGATACCGCGCGCACCCGCATAGGGCACCGGCTTGAGGCCATCGAGCGTGAATGGCGTCTTCTCGTGTTCGGTGCCGATGCGAAAGGCGGACGGCGGCTTGATGCCGTCCTCCAGCCACGCCACGAGTTCGTCGCGCGATTGCAGCGGCGTCATATCGATCTGGTCACGCGCCATGAAAATTCCGGATGAAAGGCGCAGCGAACCATCGCGCGCAGTGTCGGGGACGGCGGCGGACCAGGGAGGTCGCCGACGCAGGGGGTAAAATAATGTTCATCACGCTGACGCAGCGTCTCTGGCGGCCGGCGCGGGATTCGCTTGCTTGTCTTGGCACGCGCAGCCGAGCCGGTCGAGCAAGCCGCATAGCTTTGCTGCATCTGCGTCGGACAGTTTCGAGCCGACATGCTTCTCGATTGCGGCCGAATAGGCGCAGCCCATCTTCTTGTGCAGTTCGCGGCCGGCCTCGGTGATCTCGACGAACAGGCCGCGCTTGTCCATCTTGCACTCGCGCCGCGCCGCCAGACCTTCATCGACCAGCCGGTCGATCAGCCGCGAGGTGGAATATTGCGGTATCAGCATCTGCTTTTCGAGCTCGACGGGGCGCATCTCGCCGGTCGGCGAACGGGCCAATTCCATCAGCGCATCGAACCACGCCAGCGGCGGAAAGCCGGCGCGCTTGAGATCCTGCTCGACGGCGTCCAGGACCCGGCTCTGGATTCGCATCAGGCGGATCCAGGCGGCGGTGGCCTCGGTCGAAGGTTTGCGTTTCATCACGACATCCATATGGTGGCGGCACCCTAGCGCACTGAATGCAGCTGCATCAATATTGACTATTACATGCGGATGCATTTAGTCACGCGGTTGCGGCAAACCATAACCCCTGGGAGGGATTTCCAATGAAGCTGTATTATTCGCCCGGCGCCTGCTCGCTGTCGCCCCACATCGCGCTTCTGGAAGCCGGCCTGCCCTACGATCTGGTCAAGGTCGATCTCAAGGCCAAGAAGCTCGAAAACGGCGATGATTATCTGGCGATCAACCCCAAGGGCCAGGTTCCCGCGCTCGGCCTCGACAGCGGCGAGCTTGTCACCGAAGGTCCGGTGATCGTGCAGTACATCGCCGACCAGGCCGCCGGCAAGAACCTCGCGCCGAGCATCGGCAGCGATGCACGCCGGCATCTGCAGGAATGGCTCGGCTTCATCAACGGCGAGTTGCACAAGAACTTCAGCCCGCTGTTCCAGCCGGTATTCGACGACGAGGTGAAGGGCTTCTTCCGCACCCGCCTGACCGGCAAGTTCAAATATATCGACGGCGCGCTCGAGGGCAAAGATTACCTCACCGGCAAGGATTTCACTGTCGCCGACGGCTACCTGTTCGTGATGCTGAAATGGGCCGACCGGATGAGCCTCGACCTCTCGGCGTTCAAGAACCTCGCCGCCTACAAGGACCGCGTCGCCGCCCGCCCCAAGGTGCAGGAAGCGATGACCAAGGAAGGCCTGATGAAGGCGGCGTAAGCTGCTTGCATCAAGTGAAAAATACGAAAGGGCCGGATCGATGATCCGGCCCTTTTTTAATTGCACCACACACCGCTCCATCGTCATGGCCGGGCTTGCCCCGGCCATCCACGTCTTCTCTGTCGTCGAGACGTGGATGCCCGGCACAAGGCCGGGCATGACGGAGCGTGTTAAGCCGCGGCGAGCTTCTTCGGCGGGAAGCGGCCGTAGAACGTCTCGCCCTTGGCGGCCATGTCGACCAGCAGTTTCGGCGGCGTAAAGCGCGAGCCGTATTTCGCCTCGAGCTTGTGGCACAGCGCGACGAAGTTCTTCGTGCCCATGAAGTCGATATAGCTCAGCGTGCCGCCGGTGAACGGCGCGAAGCCGAAGCCGAGGATCGAGCCGACGTCGGCCTCGCGCGGGTCGGTGATGACATGGTCTTCCACCGTGCGCGCGGCTTCCACCGCCTGCACGACGAGGAAGCGCTGCTTCAGCTCCTCGATATCGAGCGTGTCGGGATCGACGGGCGCCGGCACCAGTTCGCCGAGGCCCTGCCACAGGCTCTTCTGACCCTTGCCCTTGGCGGGATATTCGTAGAACCCCTTGCCGTTCTTGCGGCCCAGGCGTTCCTGCTTTTCGACCATCTCGACGATCAGCTTTTTCTGCGCCTGATCGACCGCCTGCGAGCCCAGATCAGCCTCGGTGGCCTTCATGATCTTCAGCACCAGATCGAGCGCGATCTCGTCGGAAAGAGACAGCGGCCCGACCGGCATGCCGGCCATCTTGGCGGTGTTCTCGATCATCGCCGGCGGCACGCCTTCCATCAGCATTTCCAGGCCTTCGGCGGTGAAGCGCAGCACGCAGCGATTGGCGAAGAAGCCGCGCGAGTCATTGACCACGATCGGCGTCTTGCCGATGACGCGGACGTAATCCAGCGCGGTGGCGAGCGCCACATCGCCGGTGTTCTTGCCGACGATGATCTCGACCAGCATCATCTTCTCGACCGGCGAGAAGAAATGGATGCCGATGAACTTCGACTGGTCCGCGAATTCCTCGGCCAGCGAATTGATCGGCAGCGTCGAGGTGTTTGACGCGAAGATCGCGCCTTCCTTCAGCAGCGGCTGCGCCTTCTTGTAGATATCGGCCTTCACCGCGCGGTCCTCGAACACCGCCTCGATGACGAGGTCGCATTCGCGCAGCACTTCGAAGTCGGACGTCGCGGTGATCTTGGCCATCAGAGCGGCCTTGTCGGCTTCCTTGGCGCGGCCCTTGGAAATCAGCGCGTCGATCGCGGCTTCGCAATGACCACGGCCCTTGTCGGCGCTGGCCTGGTCGCGATCGATCAGCACCACGTCGATGCCGCCGCGCGCGGAGACGAAACCAACCGACGCGCCCATGAAGCCGGCGCCAATGATGGCGAGCTTCTTGACCTTGGTCGGCGGCACGTCCTGCGGACGGCGCGCGCCCTTGTTGAGTTCCTGCATCGAGATGAACAGGCTGCGGATCATCGCCGCCGCCTCCTTGCTCTGCAGAATGTTGGCGAAGTGGCGCGACTCAACGCGAAGCGCCGCGTCCATCGGCAATTGCAGGCCTTCATAGGCGCACTGCATGATGGCGCGGGCGGCCGGATAGTTGTCGTAGGTCTCGCGACGATAGATCGCGTTGCCGGCCGGGAAGATCATCATGCCCTGCTTGGAATACACCGGGCCGCCGGGCAGCTTGAAGCCCTTCTCGTCCCACGGGGCGACGGCCTTGCCGCCGGCCTTGATCCACTCTTTCGCGGCGGAGACCAGATCGGCTGCCGGCACGACGGCGCCGACGATGCCCATCGCCTTAGCCTTGGTCAGGTTGATCGCCTCGCCCTTCAGCAGCATCTGCATCGCGTCCTGCGGCTGCAACATGCGCGGCAGGCGCTGGGTGCCGCCACCGCCGGGAAACAGGCCGACCTTGATCTCGGGCAGGCCGAGCCGGGTCTTCGGATTGTCCGCGGCAACGCGGTAATGGCAGGCCAGCGTCACTTCGAACGCGCCGCCGAGCGCCAGACCATTGATCGCCGCGACCCACGGCTTGCCGGAGGTCTCGATCTTGCGCAGCGTCAGCGACAGCTTGCGGCTCTCGTCGAACAGCATCTGCTGCGCGGCTTCCTCGCCCTTCGTCGCCTTGGTCTCGGCGAACACCTTGCCCATGCCTTCCAGCATCGACAGATCCGCGCCGGCGGAGAACGCTTCCTTGCCCGAGGTGATGACGACGCCCTTGACCGCGGCATCCGCCGAGGTCTGGTCAACGATGGCGCCGAGTTCCTCGATCGTCGTGATGTCCAGCACGTTCATCGAACGGCCGGGAATGTCCCACGTCACCAGTGCGATGCCGTCGGCGTCGGTCTCGATCTTGAAATTCTTGAAGGTCATGTTGCCGCTCCTCAAACGCGTTCGATGATGGTGGCGGTGCCCATGCCGCCGCCAATGCAAAGCGTGACCAGCGCGGTCGACTTGCCGGTACGTTCCAGCTCGTCGAGCACGGTGCCCAGGATCATCGCGCCGGTAGCGCCGAGCGGATGGCCCATCGCGATGGCGCCGCCGCAAACGTTGATCTTGTTGTTGTCGATATCGAACGCCTGCATGAAGCGCAGCACCACCGAGGCGAAAGCCTCGTTCAGCTCGAATAAATCGATGTCCGACAGTTTCATGCCGGAACGCTCCAGCACCTTCTTGGTGACATCGACCGGGCCGGTCAGCATCATCGCCGGCTCGGAGCCAATATTGGCGAACGCGCGAATTCGGGCGCGCGGCTTGAGGCCCGCTTTCTTGCCGGCCTCCTCGGAGCCGAGCAGCACGGCGGCGGCGCCGTCAACGATGCCCGACGAATTGCCGGCGTGATGGACGTAGTTGAGCCGCTCGACTTCCGGATGCGACTGGATCGCCACCGCATCGAAGCCACCCATCTGGCCCATCGTCACGAAGGAGGGCTGCAACTGGCCGAGCGACTGCATTGTCGTCGTCGGGCGCATGTGCTCGTCTTTGGCGAGGATGGTCAGGCCGTTGATGTCCTTGACCGGCACCACCGAATTCTTGAAGCGGCCCTCCTCCCACGACCTGGCGGAGCGCTGCTGGCTCTGCACGGCGTAGGCATCGACGTCGTCGCGCGAGAAACCGTATTTGGTCGCGATCAGGTCGGCCGAGACGCCCTGCGGCATGAAATACGCCGGCACGGCGATGGACGGATCCATCGGCCATGCGCCGCCGGAGGCGCCGATACCGATCCGGCTCATCGATTCCGCGCCGCCGCCGATCGTCATGGCGTGCTGGCCGGACATGATCTGCGCCGCGGCGAAATTCACCGCGTCGAGGCCCGAGGCGCAGAAGCGGTTGATCTGGATGCCCGGCACGTCAATGCCGTAACCCGCAGACAGCGCCGCCATGCGGGCGATGTCGCCGCCGGCTTCGCCGACCGGATCGACGCAGCCGAGGATGACGTCGTCGATGGTGCCGGGCTGCAGGTTGTTGCGTTCCTTCAGCGCTTTCAGCGGCGCGGTGGCAAGCGCCAGTGCGGTCACTTCATGCAGCGCGCCATCGGCTTTGCCGCGGCCGCGCGGGGTACGCACGTGATCGTAGATATAGGCCTCGGGCATGGGGTCTCCCTTGCATTTTTGCTGTTAAGCGAAGTTATAACTCGATGTCATCGCCCGGCCAGGCGCGCAATTGCGCGCTAGGACCGGACGACCCAGTATTTCGCGGCGCATGAGCTTGAATCTCAGGCGCCTGTGTTTACTGAGGCCCCGCTTTCGCGAGGACGGCAGTTGAGTATGTTGGTCGTCAGAAGGCTTCCGCCGGCAATTCCATCATCGTCGCGGCACCGGTCTGGATGCGCGCGAGATGGACCGTGGTTTCGGGCAACATCCGCTCCATGAAGAAGCGGCCGGTCACCAGCTTGGTGGTCAGATAGGGTGTCGCACCCGACGCGGCAATCTTGTCCTGCGCGACCTTGGCCATCTTCGCCCACATATAGGCAAAGGCGGTGAGGCCGAACAGCTGCATGTAGTCGGTGGCGCCGGCGCCGGCATTGTCGGGCTTCATCATGGCGTTGTTCATCAGCCACATGGTGCCCTGCTGCAAATGACCGAGCGCGTTGCTGAGCGGAGCGATGAAAGGCTTCATCGCCTCGTCCGCGCCGTGCTCCTTGGCGAAGGCGTCGACCTCGGCGAAGAACGTCATCGCGGCGCGGCCGCCATCGCGCGGCAGTTTGCGGCCGACCAGATCCAGCGCCTGGATGCCGTTGGCGCCCTCATAGATCATCGCAATGCGGGCATCTCGAACGAACTGCTCCATGCCCCATTCGGCGATATAACCGTGCCCCCCGAACATCTGCTGCGCCGACACCGCATTGGCGAAACCGCCATCGGTCAGCACGCCCTTCAGCACCGGGGTCATCAGACCCATATGGTCGTCGGCGGCCTGACGCTCCTTGGCATCTTCCGAGCGATGCGCGACGTCGCTCTTCAGCGCGGTCCACACCACCATCGCACGCGCCGCTTCGTTAAAGGCGCGGATGGTGAGCAGCGTGCGGCGCACGTCAGGATGCACGATGATCGGATCGGCCGGCTTGTCCGGCGCCTTCGGTCCGGTCAGCGAGCGGCCCTGCAGGCGGTCCTTCGCGTAGGCCACGGCGTTCTGGTAGGCGACCTCGGACTGCGCGAGCCCTTGAACTGCGACGCCGAGCCGGGCCTCGTTCATCATCACGAACATGCCCTGCATGCCCTTGTTCTCTTCGCCTATCAGCCAGCCGGTGGCGTTGTCGTAGTTCATCACGCAGGTCGAATTGGCGTGGATGCCCATCTTGTGTTCGATCGAGCCGCAAGACACGCCGTTGCGTTCGCCGAGCGAGCCGTCCTTGTTGACCAGCACCTTCGGCACCACGAACAGCGAGACACCCTTGATGCCCGCCGGTGCGCCCTCGATGCGGGCCAGCACGAGGTGGATGATGTTGTCAGCCAGATCATGCTCGCCGGCGGAGATGAAGATCTTGGTGCCGGAAATCTTGTAGCTGCCGTCGCCCTGCTTCGCCGCCTTGGTGCGCAGCAGGCCGAGATCGGTGCCGCAATGCGGCTCGGTCAGGTTCATGGTGCCGGTCCATTCGCCGCTCACCATCTTCGGCAGGAAGACGCTCTTCTGCTCCGGCTTGCCGTGCACCAGCAGCGCTGCAGTCGCGCCCATCGTCAGGCCGCCATACATCGAAAACGCCATGTTGGCGGAGCACTGGAATTCGTTGACGGTCTGCGACAGCGTCACCGGCAGGCCCTGGCCGCCATATTCGGTGGGCGTCGACAGGCCGAGCCAGCCCCCCTCGGTGACCTGCTTGAAGGCCTCCTTGAAGCCCTTCGGCGTGGTCACGCTGCCGTCTTCGTGGCGGACGCAGCCTTCCATGTCGCCGGAGCGGTTCAGCGGCTGCAGCACCTGTTCGGCGAGCTTCGCGGCTTCTCCCAGGATGGCCTCACGGACATCGGGGGAAGCGTCGGCGAAGCCGGGCAGGTTGTTGTAGCGGTCGAACTGGAACACGTCGTCGAGCAGGAAACCGACGTCTTCGAGCGGGGCTTTGTAGCTGGGCATGAGAGCTCCTTAAGTGACAATCGTCGGCAGGCGGGCGAGCTGTTCGCCCATCAAACGGTGCAGAAGGTTGATGGCCTTGAGGGGGCGCACCATGACTTTGAAATGGGTGATGCGATCGTCGCTGTCGAAGGTGATCATATCGACGCCGTTGATGGTGACGCCTTCAAGCCTGGTATCGAATTCGAGGACGACACTGGTCTCGTTGCGCCACTCGCCGCGGTAGGAAAAGCCGGGACCGCCGAGGACTTTCTCAGCGCTGACAAGATATTTGAAGACGATATCACGGCCTTGCTGCGGCGTATGCACGACGGCGCTTTCGAACACCGCGTCAGGATGCAGCAGATCCCACAGGACGGCGGGATCATGCCCGCGCATGTAGGAATACCATCTTTCGAGACCGGTCATCACCCACCCCTCGCCGCATCCATACATCACTGCATGGAAAACTATCTGGGACGGGTGGCACTAGTCAATACATATGTGTATGGTGGTATCGTGAAAGATCGGCTGACCACCACGGAATGGATCAAGCACGGGCTGCGGACTTTGGCCGGCCAAGGCGAGAATGCCTTGAAAGTCGGTGCTCTGGCCGCCGGCCTGAACGTCTCACGCGGCAGCTTTTATTGGCATTTCAAAGACATAGACGACTACCGCCAAGCCTTACTGCGGGAGTGGCAGCAGCGTGCGGGCGATCAGGTGATCCGCGATATCGATGCGACCATCACCGGGCCGGCGCGCCTGACGGCGCTGATGCGGCTCGCCTTTGAAGAAGATCGCAGCCTCGACCGCGCCATTCGCTCGTGGGCGAGCGCAGACCCGTCGGCGGCGGCTGTCGTGGCCTCGGTCGACGTGCAGCGCGTGGCCTATATTGCCAAACTGCTGACCGACGCCGGGGTCGATGGCCGCAAGGCGATGCCCCGCGCCGAGTTCATCTACTGGGCCTATATCGGCCAGCCCGGCGTCATGCACCAGGCACACACCGCGATCACCGAAGCCGACATCGACGATCTCGGCGCGCTGTTCACGCGTTAAGGCCAGATCGCCCCCGAACCGGCAACTTTCGCACCCCGCGGGCCGGTTCTTTAACGGGTTATTTACCGTAACACGAAAAAGTCCCGGACAGAGGCAAACCGCCTGCGCCGATCGCGATGGCCCCGTTCATGGGGCGCGCGGGGAGCGCGGGAACAGGTGCACAGGGCCCGGAACCGGTAGTCATGAATTCGCGCGTATCTTGGAATGTCGAAGGGATCGAGCCATCGGTCCGCGAGCGGGCCGAGGCTGCTGCACGTCGCGCCGGTATGTCACTGGGCGACTGGCTGAATTCGACCATTGGCGACAGCGCACCTAATTTCTCATCGACGAACCACCGGCCGCGCGCCGACCAGCCACCGATGATGCCGCGCCCGGCAATGCCGCAGCGCGATGCCGCCGATGTCGCCGAAATCCACCACCGCCTCGACGCCATTACCCGGCAGATCGAACAGTTCTCGCGCCCCGCAGGCTCCGAACCCGGCGTCGCGCGCCAGCTCAACGACGCGATCTCTCGGCTCGATGCCCGGCTGTCGCAGATCAACGAACCCGTGCGCGCGGCCGACCCCGCCGCGTACAGCCATGAAACGGTCGAACGCGCCGCCGCGCAGGTCTACCGCGCCCCGCCGCCAATCGACCCGTTCTCGCTGGATTTCGCGATCTCCGAAATTGCCGCGCGCCAGAACGAGCTGGACGGCGTGCCGCGCATGATGGCGCCGCCGATCGCGCCGCCACGCGCCGCAGCGCCTCCCGTTGCGCGCACGCCGGATGTCTCCGCCATCGAGCGGCAACTGTCGCACATCACCAGCCAGATCGACGCGCTGCAGCGGCCCGACACCGGCATCGAGCAGTCGATCGCCGCGTTCCGCGCTGAACTGGCCGAAATCCGTGGCGTCGTCACCGAAGCGCTGCCGCGCCGTGCAATCGAATCGCTCGAGAACGAAATTCGCTCGCTCGCCCAGCGCATCGACGACAGCAAACAAAGCGGCATCGATAATACCGCACTGGCCGGCGTCGAACGCGCGCTCGGCGAAATCCGCGCGACGTTGCAGACGCTGACGCCGGCCGAACAGCTCGCCGGTTTCGACGAAACGATCCGGAACCTCGGCGGCAAGATCGACCTGATCGTGCGCTCCAGCGACGATCCGGGCACCATGCAGCAGCTCGAAGGCGCTATCGCAGCCTTGCGCAGCATCGTCTCCAACGTCGCCTCCAACGAAGCACTGGGGCGGCTCGCCGGCGATGTGCAGTCGCTGTCGATGAAGGTCGACCAGCTCGCGCGCACCGACAGCCACAGCGATTCCTTTGCCGCGCTCGAAGCGCGCATCATGACGCTGACCACCGCGCTGGAAAATCGCGACCGGCCGCAGCCGGCGCCGAACTCCGACCAGCTGGAAGGCGCCCTGCGGGCGCTGTCCGATCGCCTCGACCATCTTCCGGTCGGCAATGACAGCTCCGCAGCGTTCACCCATCTCGAACAGCGCGTCTCCTATCTGCTGGAGCGCATCGAAACCACCAGTGATCCGCGCGCCAACAATCTTGGCCGCGTCGAGGACGGCTTGCAGGACATCCTGCGCCATCTCGAACGCCAGCAATCCAGCTTCGCCGCGATCTCGGAGGCCCGCAGCCTGCCGACGATGGATCCGTCGCTGGTCGACACCATCAAGCGCGAACTCTCCGACATGCGCTTCAGCCAGTCGGAGACCGATCGCCACACCCAGGATTCGCTCGAAGTCGTGCACAGCACGCTCGGCCATGTTGTTGACCGTCTGGCGATCATCGAAGGCGATCTGCGCAGCGTGAAGACCGCGCCGCCAGCGCCGCCGATCCCGCACGCTCCGGTGCAGCGCGCGGCGACGAGCCCGGCTACGGTGGCGCCGACGCCGCCGCCGCGTCCGCAATTGCCCAATCCGGTGCAGGCAAAAGCGCCCCCGCTGCCCGTGTTCGAGTCGACCCCGGTGCCGCCCCAAGGCCGTCCAAATCCGAAGGCGCAATTCGATGCTGCGCCGCGTGAATTCGCGGCGACCGCGATCTCGAACGAGCCGGCGCCCGCTTTCGCGATGCCGAAGAACGAGATCCCCAAGATCGAAATCCCGAAGACCGAGATCCCGAAGGCGATCAGCGACATCCTCGATCCGCAGCCGAGCGCGCGGAGCACGCCTGCGTCCACGGAGCGCGTGACCGCCTCTCGTCCGATGGTCGATCCGGAATTGCCGCCCGATACGCCGCTGGAGCCGGGCACCCGGCCGCAGGTTCGCGTCGGCACGCCTTCAGAGCGCATCGCCGCCTCCGAGGAGGCGATCAGCGAGATCGCCGATGGCAACCGCGAACCGGCCAACGCTTCCAGCTTCATCGCCGCCGCCCGCCGTGCCGCCAAGGCTGCGGCCACCACCGGCCCCGACAGGTCACGCACCAGCGCGAGACCCGCGCCGGGCGCCGACGCCAGCGGTTCGACCATCAGCTCGAAGATCCGCTCATTGCTGGTCGGCGCCAGCGTGGTCGTGATCGTGCTCGGCTCTTTCAAGATGGCCATGACGCTGATCGACAGCCCCTCGACGGCGCCGTTCATGCAACACGCGCAGGACGCCGAGCCGCTTGACGAAGTCGAACCGGCGGAGACGCAGACCGCGCCGGTCGCACCTTCGCCGGCGCCCGCCATGCCGTCATTGACCTCGCCGACCCCGATCGGCCGGCAGACGCTCAACACCGCGCCCGCCCCTGCCACGCAGCCGGCGGCACAGCCGCAGCCGCAAGCTGTGCCGCAGGCGCCCGCCGTGCCCTACATCTCGCCGGACGTCACCGGCAGCATCACCGCGCCGCAGCTGCCGGTTCCGGCCGCGACCCCGGTGCTGCCGCCGAGCAACTACAAGCTTTCGACGGTTTCGATCCCGGCTGCCGAGCGGCTCCCCGAGACGATTGGCAGCGTCGCCTTGCGCAACGCCGCGCTGAAGGGCGACGCCACCGCGGCGTTCGAGATCGGCATGCGTTATGCCGAGGGCAAGGGCGTCACCGCCAATTTCGACGAAGCCGCCAAATGGTACGACCGCGCCGCGCAGGCCGGCGTCGTGCCGGCGATGTTTCGGCTCGGTACGCTCTTTGAAAAGGGCATGAGCGTGAAGAAGGATCTCGACGCCGCACGGCGCTATTACGTGCAGGCGGCCGAGCGCGGCAATGCCAAGGCGATGCACAATCTCGCGGTGCTCGACGCCGATGGCGGCGGCAAGGGCGCCAACTACAAGAGCGCCTCCTACTGGTTCCGCAAGGCCGCGGAACGCGGCGTCGCGGACAGCCAGTTCAACCTCGGCATCCTGTATGCCCGCGGCATCGGCGTCGAACAGAACCTTGCCGAATCCTTCAAATGGTTCAGCCTCGCCGGCGCCCAGGGCGACGCCGATGCCGGCCGCAAGCGCGATGACGTCGCCAAGCGCCTCGATCCGTCATCGCTGGCCGCGGCCAAGCTGGCGATCCAGTCGTTCACGCCGGAAGGCCAGCCCGACGACGCCATCAACGTCGCCGCTCCCGCCGGCGGCTGGGACGGCCCGCAGGCCGCCAAGCCGGCCGCCGCTACAGCCAAACGCGCGGCGAAGTAAGGATGCCGCAGGGCTGTCGGCCCGGCGACTTCTCCTGCTTCCACACTCTCCCTGTCGTCGCCCGGCTTGACCGGACGACCCAGGAGACACAGGCGTCCGTGATGGAGCGGCACGGCCGCCGTGTACTGGGTCACCCGCTTTCTCGGCTGACGACAGCCGAGTTGCCATTGATGCGAATCGTTCACCACTTTGCGAAGTGCGTGACGGCGCCCGCCAGAAAATACGATTGCTCGCGGATTCTTTAATTCCTTGAGCGGGCTAATCGGCTATGCAGGGGCGCGGCGCACGATCCGCGTCGTCTCCAGAACCACGCCGTGAGCGGTTTCGGCCCACTCAGGGCCAACTTTCCGAAGCAAACGCGCGTGCAGCTGTATCTCCCGATCGCCGACCTTCCGGTCAATGTGTTCCTCATCCTGGCGATGGGCGCGGCGGTCGGATTCGTGTCCGGCATGTTCGGGATCGGCGGCGGCTTCCTGATGACGCCACTGTTGATCTTCGTCGGCATCGCGCCCGCAGTCGCGGTCGCTTCTGTCGCCAGCCACATCGCGGCATCCTCATTCTCCGGCGCGCTCTCCTACTGGCGCAAACGCGCTATCGATCCGGCGCTGGCGGCCGTGCTGCTGTCCGGCGGCATCGTCGGCACCGCGCTCGGCGTGTTCGTGTTCACGCTGTTGCGCAATCTCGGCCAGCTCGATCTGCTGATTGCACTGTCTTACGTCGTGCTGCTCAGCGCGGTCGGCGGGCTGATGTTCTGGGAAGGGCTACGCGCGATCATGCGAGTCCGGCGCGGCGAGAAATTGGTGCTGCGGCGCTCGGGCAGCCACGGCTGGATCCACGGCCTGCCGCTGAAAATGCGGTTCAAGCGCTCCAAGATCTACCTCTCGGTCATCCCGATCATCGTCACCGGCCTGGTCATCGGCTTCATCGGCGCGGTGATGGGCATCGGCGGCAGCTTCATCCTGATTCCAATCATGATCTACTGGCTGCGGATTCCGACCTCTACGGTAATCGGCACCTCGATGGTGCTGACGCTGGTGACCATGGTGTTCGCCACTCTGCTGCACGCCGTCACCAATCATCTCGTCGATGCCGTACTGGCGCTGATCCTGATGGTCGGCGGCGTCACCGGCGCGCAGTTCGGCGCCCGTGCAGGGCAAAAGATTCGCGGCGAGCATCTGCGGTTGCTGCTTGGCCTCCTGATCCTCGCGGTCGGGATTCGCTTCGCGATTGAATTGGTGATCCAGCCCGGCGATCTCTTCACCATCCGCGAGACCGGAGGTGCGGGATGAAGTTTCGCGCCGCATCCATCATCGTCGCGCTGGCCTTCGCTGGCTGCAGTGCACCCGCGCGGGCGGAGCGGCTGATCGTCTCGGTCTCGAACCACCGCGTCACCGTGACCCCGAATTATGCCGGCGAGGAACTTGTGCTGTTCGGCTCGGTCGAAAAGGACGACAAGACCCCCGCCGACCGCGGCAATTACGACCTTGTCGTCACCGTGTCGGGTCCGCGCGCCGACCTCGTCACGCGGCGCAAGGAGCGCCGGTTCGGCATCTGGATCAACACCGACTCCCGCCAGTTCGTGCAGGTCCCGTCTTATCTGGCCGTGTTTGCTAACCGCCCGCTCGATGCCATCGCGCCGCCCGACGTGCAGCGCCGGCAGCAGCTTGGCCTGTCCAACGTACTGCTGACGCAGCGGATCGGCACCGATTTTGCCGACGTGGTAGCGACCGACGCCTTCCGCAGCGCCTTCGTGCGGTTGCGCAGCGAACACGGCCTGTACCGCGAGGCGACTGCCGCCGTGACGTTCCTGACGCCTACCCTGTTCCGCACCGGCATCCCGCTGCCGGCGGAAGTGCCGATCGGCACCTACGACATCGAGATCAAGCTCTTGGCCAACGGCGCGCTGGTCGCCAAGGCCGACACCGCCTTCGACATCGTCAAGGTCGGCTTCGAGCAGTTCGTCGCCAACGCCGCCCGCAACCACGGCTTTGCCTATGGCATCGTGACGGCGCTGATGGCGCTGATGACCGGCTGGATGGCCTCGGTGGTGTTTCGGAGGGATTAATCAGGGTTGGTCGCGTAACCGCCGCCGTTACAGAAAAAACCCCACGCCCATGGCCACGACGCTTAGCGCCATCGCGCCGGTCGACAGCCAGCCCAGCCAGTACAGCGGTCCCCTGATGACGAATTCGTCCATCACGTCGCGGCGGCGCGACATCACCATCAGCAGGATCATCACCGGCACCGCAAGCACGCCGTTGATCACCGCGCTCCAGTACAACGCCGAGATCGGGTTGATCGAGGTAAAATTCAGCGCGATTCCGATCGCGGCCGCCAGCGCCAGCACCGTGTAGAAGGCCGCAGCCTCGCGCGGCTTGCGGTCGAGGCCGACAGCCCAGCGACGGCCCTCGCCTACGGCGTAGGCCGTCGAGCCGGCCAGCACCGGAATCGCCAGCAGGCCGGTGCCGACGATGCCGAGCGCGAAAATGATCTCGGCGAACGCGCCGGCGACCGGGCGCAGCGCTTCGGCGGCTTCGGCCGAGGTCTGGATGTCGGTCTTGCCGGTGGCGTGCAATGTCGCCGCGGCGGTGACGATGATCGACAGCGCGATCAGATTGGAGAATGCCATGCCGACGATGGTGTCGGCTCGGATGCGGGAGAACTCCATCGCCGCCTCGAGCGGCGCGTCGATCAGCGGATGCTTGTCGGGATCGATACGTTCATCTTCAGCCTCCTGCGAGGCCTGCCAGAAAAACAGATAGGGCGAGATCGTGGTGCCGAAGATCGCCACCACCGTGGTGAGATAATCGACGCTCCAGGTGATCCGCGGCACGAGGATGCCGGTCAGCGCCTCGCCCCAGTTCACCTTGGCGACCGCCAGCGCGCCGACATAGGCGAACAGACACAGCGTCAGCCATTTCAGCACCGAGACGTAGCGCCTGTAGTCGAAGAAGATTTGAGCTGCGATCGAGAGCACGCCGAACAGCACGACATAGACCATGCCGGGGCCGCCGATCAGGAGCTTGGTGGCGTCGGCCATCGCGCCGAGATCTGCGGCGATGTTGATGACATTGGCAATGAACAGCAGGGCGACGACAAAGTTCAGCAGCAGCGACGAATAATGCCGGCAGACATTGCCGGCGATGCCGCGGCCGGTGACGCGGCCGACGCGGCCGGAGATTTCCTGGATCGCGACCATCAGGGGGAAGGTCAGCAGCATGGTCCAGCCGATGCCGTAACCGAGCTGCGCGCCGGCCTGGCTGTAGGTGCCGATGCCGGACGGATCGTCATCGGAGGCGCCGGTGATCAGGCCGGGGCCGAGCGACTTGAAGAAGCCCTTGAAGCGGAATGTTTCCAGACGCGGTTCATCGAGGTCGGATTTGATACCGTCTGACTGGTCTGACATTCCGGCCCCTGCTCCCAACCACTGCGGCAACGTGCCGCCCCTAGCTAAGGTTCCGGGGCATGAACTGGCAAGTATCTTGTGTCAGCGGCAACGCGATGCGGCGATGGCGTGCAGCCGGCGGTCGCCCAGCACATGCGCGACGAAGCCGAGCGTCTGGAAGATTTTCGCGAACGCCGCGTCGCGGATGTTGAGACCGCCGGTATAGGCGCCGAACGCCGGCATGATCGCGCGCATGCCGTCGGACGCGAAACATCGCCGCTCCACCGAACGGCCACGCGTCGAAACGCGCGCCTTCGGATGCAGATGGCCGGCGATCTCGCCATGCGCGCCGGTCGGCTCGTGGCGGAACGTGATCGGACCGATAGCGACTTCCCCGGCGACGACGCCGCCGAGATCGGACGGCAAAGCAGGATCGTGGTTGCCGGAAATCCAGATCCAGTCGCGGCGCAATTGCAATGCGGCGAGCACATCGCGGTTCGGCTGTGACAGCCGGTCATGCGCATCGCGGTCATGGAAGCTGTCGCCGAGGGCGATCACCGTGCGCGGATCGTGACGCGCGATCACCGCACCAAGCCGGCCCAACGTCGCGATAGTGTCATAAGGCGGTAACAGCACGCCGCGCGTGGCGTAGCTGGAACCTTTTTCCAAATGCAGGTCGGAAACGACGAGCAGACGCTGCTCTTCCCAGTACAGCGCGCCGGACAGATCGGCATGCAGGGTAATGCCGGCAATCTGGACGGCACTGATTTCGGCAATGATCGGTTCGGCGTCCATCGCGATCTACGGCCCCGTGGCTTCCTTCACGAGTTCCTCGGCGGCTTCCGCCAGCAACTCGTCGGAGGCTTCGCCGTACACCTGTTCGCGGCCGATTTCCAGCATCACCGGCACCGCCAGGGGCGACACCCGGTCGAGTTCCTTGTGGATGATGCGGCCCTGGATTCGCTGGAGCATGTCACTGAGGCGGCGAATATCGAGCAACCCGGTCGCAGCATCGGCGCGCGCGGCGCGCAGCAGCACATGATCCGGCTGATGCTTGCGCAGTACATCGTAAATCAGGTCGGTGGAGAACAGCACCTGCCGCCTGGTCTTTTCCGCATCGGTGAAGCGCGTATGGATCAGACCGGAAATGACGGCGCAGGTGCGGAAAGTGCGCTTCATCAGCGCGGATTCGGCCAGCCACGCCTCCAGATCGTCACCGAGCATGTCGGGATCGAACAAAGCATCGAGATCGAGCCGGCCGTTGCGGATCATCTGCGACATGTCGCCGAGGCTCCATACGGCCAACGCATATTCGTTGGCGACAAAGCCGAGCGGCCGCGCGCGGCCCCGCTCCAGCCGTCGCGTCAGCAACATGCCGAGCGTCTGGTGCGCCAGCCGGCCCTCGAACGGATAGCAGACGAGATAATGCTTGTCGGCGCGCGGAAAGGTCTCCACCAGGAGTTCCCGCACGCCCGGCACGCGCGACACATGCGCCTGCAACGACAGCCATTCGGCGACCTGGTCCGGCAGGCTTCTCCATGCGCGCTTGTTGTCGAGCAATTTTCGCACGCGTTCGGCCAGATAGGTCGAGAGCGGAAACTTGCCGCCCATGTAAGACGGCACCTTGGCGTCCTTGTCGTTGGCGCGCGAGACATAGACCTGATCCTCGACCAGCGATTCGTAGCGCACCACTTCGCCTGCGAATACGAAGGTGTCGCCGACCACCAGATTCTCGACGAAGTATTCCTCGATCTGGCCGAGCATCCGGCCACCGCGCGCCAATGCGCCGGTAGCGCGCTTGCCTTTTCCCTGGACACCGCCGCGCACCAGCCGGACCCGCAGCATGGTGTCCTCGACGATGGTGCCGACATTCATGCGGTACATCTGCCGCACCTTGGGATTGGTGACACGCCAGCGACCCTTCGCATCCTGCTTGATCCGGGCGAAGCGTTCATAGGTCTTCAGCGCGTAACCGCCGGACGCCACGAAATCGACCGTGTCGTCGAAATCCCTGCGGGTCAGTTCGGCATAGGGCGCCGCCGACAAAACCTCGGCATAGAGATCATCGGCGAGAAACGGCTCGCCGCAGGCGCAGCCAAGAATATGCTGCGCCAGCACGTCGAGTGCGCCGGTGCGCAGTGGCGGGGTGTCCTGCGCGTTCTCCGCCACCGCATCAATGGCGACGCGGCATTCAAGCACTTCAAATCGATTGGCCGGCACCAGCACCGCGCGCGACGCTTCGTCGATGCGATGGTTGGCGCGGCCGATCCGCTGCATCAGCCGTGACGCGCCCTTCGGCGCGCCGACATTGATGACCAGATCGACATCACCCCAGTCGACGCCGAGATCGAGCGACGAGGTGCAAACCACGCCCTGCAATCGGCCGGCGGCCATCGCGTCCTCGACCTTGCGCCGCTGCGCGACATCGAGGGATCCGTGATGCAGGGCGATCGCGAGATTGTCGTCGTTCATCCTCCACAGATCCTGGAACAGCATCTCGGCTTGGCTGCGGGTGTTGACGAATACCAGCGTGGTCCGGTTGGCCTTGATGAGATCGTAGATCTCGCCGAGCGCATGGCGCGCCGAATGGCCGGCCCAGGGCAGCCGCTCGCTTGTGTCGAGCATCTCGACCACCGGCGCGGTCGCGCCGCCGGCGATGACGATATCGGCGGAGGTGACTTCGCCGTCGCGTTGCGGCACCAAAAATCGAGAAAGCGATTCCGGTTCGGCCACCGTCGCCGACAGGCCTATCATGCGCATCTCCGGCGCAAGCCGCCACAGCCGCGCCAGACCGAGTGACAACAGGTCGCCGCGCTTCGAGGTCACCAGCGCGTGCAGTTCGTCGAGCACGACGCGCTTCAACGATGCAAACAGGAACGGCGCGTCGTCGCTTGAAAGCAGCAGCGCGAGCTGTTCCGGCGTGGTCAGCAAGATATCCGGCGGATAGCGCCGCTGCCGCGCCCGCCGCGACACCGGCGTGTCGCCGGTGCGGGTTTCTACCTTGATCGGCAGGTTCATCTGGGCGATCGGCGCTTCCAGATTGCGCGCTATATCGACGGCGAGCGCCTTCAGCGGAGAGATATAGAGCGTGTGGAGGCCCCTGCTGCTGGTGACGCCACGGCCGGTGGCGACGAGAGTACTTGTCTCCCCCTCCCCCGCCCCGCTCAGCTCCACCAATGTCGGCAGAAATCCCGCCAGCGTCTTGCCGGCGCCGGTGGGGGCAATCAGCAGGGCAGAGCGGCCCTCGCGGGCCTTTTGCAGCAGCGCCAGCTGATGTTCGCGCGGCGACCAGCCCCGCGCGGCGAACCAGCGCGTGAACATTTCGGGCAGTTCGGGTGAAGGGATTTTCTTTCGCGTCGCCACGGACAACAGCTAGTCATCACACCGCGTTATTGCGAGGAGCCATTCTGCGAGGAGCCTTGGCTCCTCGCAGGCCACAGGGCTGCCGCCTGCGCGGCGCTACTGGCTGACCGGTTTGTCGGACAAGTCCCAGTCGGCGCCGTTGAAGGTGCCGACATAGAGCGCCTTGATGGTGGTGTAGTCGGTAGGTGTGAAGCCGTAGGTGATGCCGGGCAGGAACACCGGGGCGCGGTAGCCATCCAGGCTGGTGGCGTGCTTGAGCACGTTTTCGTGGGTGAGTTCATCGCCGCAGCGGCGCAGGATCTCGGCCATCGTCACCGCCTGCGAATAGCCCTGGAACGCGATGGTGTTGTCGGGATCGACGTTCGGCAGATACTTCTTGCGCAGTTCCTGGAAGGCCTGCACGTCCGGATCGTCCTTCCACTTCTCGCTGCCGACTTCCTTGGTGTAGCTCATCGCGACGATGCCCTTGGCATTGTCGGCTCCGGCGGCGTTGATGATCGAACGGCCGCTCGAGGTCGAGACCAGCAGGTGCAGCGGCTTCCAGCCCAGTTCGGCAACCTTGCGGATGGTTTGCGACGTCGCCTTGCCGGTCGAGACATTGTAAAACGTGTCCGCGCCCGACTTCGCCAGATTGATCAGCTGCGAATCGATGGTGGGATCGGTGAGGTCGTAGGACGCTTCCGCGACGACCTTGGCCGTACCGCCCGCCTCCACCAGCACCTCCTTGAACGAATTCATGAAATCGCGGCCGAACTCATCGTTCTGGAACAGTACCGCGACCTTGGCGTTCGGGTTCTTCTGCAGCAGGTAGCGCGCGATGATGCGGCCCTCGGTCGAGTAGATCGGCAGGCCGGGGGTGGTCCATTTAAAGTTCTTCGGATCGTTCCAGCGCGACGCGCCGGTGTTCAGCAGCAATTGAGGAATATTCTTGCTGTTGAGGAATTTTTGCACCGCCGACTGCGGTGCGGTGCCCAACGACCCGAACAGCGCGAGCACCTCGTCCTGCTCCACCAGCCGGCGGGTCGCTTCGACCGCCTTCGGCGCGCTGTAGGCGTCGTCCTGCGACAGGAAGTTGATCTTGCGGCCGTTGATGCCGCCCTTCTCGTTCAACATCTGGAAATAGGCCGCCTGGGTCCGTCCGATCACGCCGTAAAGCGAGCCGGCGCCGCTGTAGGGGATGGTCTGCCCCAGCTTGATCTCGGTGTCGGAGGCACCCGGATCGTATTTCTTGCCAGCGGCAAACGCGCCCGAGCCGAACATGGCGGTTGCGGCAATGACCGCGGCTGTGAAGACGGAACTATGGCGCGAAGGCATCGAGGTTTCTCCCTGATTGCTGACCCGCGGGAGCAGGCCGCTTTTCTTGAGCCGCCGCGTTTGGTCGCGGTCTGGCCTGCCGACATCCTGTGCGGGCAGGGCTGCGTTGGCAATGGTTTGCGGGCGCCGACGGCATCCCGCCCCGGCCAGCCATCAACCACAGCGTTGACGTGCAATTCACCACAACCTGCGAGAACGGTATCCAGGCCCGGAAACTCGATGTCTTCCGACAATTCCGGCCACTCAATATGCGGCAGTGTGGCCCACCAGATACAGCCAATCACCGCCGTTTCCCCTAGATTCGGGGTTCAATTTGAACTGGGGTCGATGATGAAACGTATTCTTGCCGCCGGAGCGATGCTCGTAGGGACAGCGATGAGTGCACAGGCGGCCGATCTGGCCGTCAAGGCGCCTTACCTGAAGGCTCCGGTGCTGGCCGTTTACAACTGGACCGGCTTCTACATGGGCGTGAACGCCGGCGTCGGCATCAGCCGCGACCGCGTTCAGCACGACTTCACCAATGATTCGCTGTACCTCGCCCCGCAGGGCGCGTTCGGCGGCGGCCAGATCGGCTACAACTGGCAGGGCGACTCACTGTTGGGCCCGATCGTGTACGGCCTCGAAGCCGACATCCAGGGCGCCGGCCTCAGCGACGGCCACACCAATGTTGGTGGCGGCATCGGCGGCCTCACCCCGACGGCCTACGGCTCCAAGGTTGACTGGTTCGGCACCGTGCGCGGCCGCGTCGGTCTCGCCACCGGCCCCGTGCTCAGCTACTTCACCGGCGGCTACGCTTACGGCAACGTCAAAACCACTGTCACCGAAGGCGGCGTCGCCGCGTTCTCGGACAATCGCACGGCAGGTGGCTGGACCGTCGGCAGCGGCGTCGAAGCCTCGCTCGGCGGCAACTGGACCGGCAAGGTCGAGTATCTCTACCTGAACCTCGGCAACCGTACCGACACCTTCCTTGGCCAGTCGCTGAACAGCGAAATCCGCGAAAACATCTTCCGCGTCGGCCTGAACTACCGCATCGGCGGCAACAGCCTCTACAGCCCCGTTGTGGCGGCGAACTGGACCGGCTGGTATCTCGGCGGCAACGTCGGCTCCGGCACCGGCCGTGATCGCAGCTCGCTTACCGCCAACGGCACGACCGAACGGTTCAACCTGGCCCCCGACGGCATCAATGGCGGCGTACAGGCCGGTTACAACTGGCAGGCCGGCAACTGGGTGTACGGCATCGAAGCCGACATTCAGGGATCCTCGCAGAAGGACAACAAGACCACCGGCAGTCTCGGCACCATCGCTTACGATGCCACGCTGCCATGGTTCGGCACCGTTCGTGGCCGCGTCGGCTACTCGGTCGGTCAGAGCCTGTTCTACGCCACCGGCGGTTACGCCTACGGCGGCGTGAAGACCAAGGTTACCCAAGGCGCTTTCGGCGGCACCGTCGACAAGACGCAGGGCGGCTATGCCGTCGGCGGCGGCATCGAGACGCCCTTCAAGTTGCTCGGCCTGTTCGGACCAAATTGGACCTCGAAGACCGAATATCTCTACGTCGATCTCGGCTCCAACACCGCCATCGTGCCGGGCACCGTTGCAACGCTGACCACCAATGTCACCGAGCACGTCTTCCGCACCGGCCTGAACTATCACTTCAGCACCCCGGTCGTTGCGAAGTACTGATCGTCGCATTCTCCCTCAACTTCAGAACCCCGGCCTTGCGGCCGGGGTTTTTGTTTGAGCAGTTGCGCACCGTTTCCTTTAGGAAAAATTTACCACGAGAGAGGATTATCTGCTTACCACCAATGTGGCTCCTTCGCTGCAGACACAACCACCTCCTCCCTTCCTCGTTGGAGCAGGAAGCCGAAATGGGGCCATCATGAAAAAACTCTTCCTCAGCGCCACGGCGCTGCTCGGCATGACCGCCGGCGCGCAGGCCGCAGACATGGCCGCCAAGGCTCCTTACTACAAGGCTCCATCGGTCGCTGTGTATGACTGGACCGGTTTCTATCTCGGTGTGAACGCCGGCATCGGGCTCGGCCGAAATCGCGCCATCCACGACACCCCGCTGGGCACCGATTCGCTCTATCTGGCGCCGCAAGGCGCCTTTGGCGGCGGCCAGGTCGGCTATAACTGGCAGGCCGGGTCGCTGGTCTATGGCTTTGAGGCCGACATCCAGGGCGCGGAACTGAGCGACGACCGCACCAATGTGGGCGGTCCGTTGCTGGCGACCGCCTACAGCCAGAAGATCGACTGGTTCGGCACCGTTCGCGGCCGGGTCGGCCTCGCCACCGGCCCCGTGCTCAGTTACGTCACCGGCGGTTACGCTTACGGCAACGTCAAGACCAGCATCACCGAAGCTGGCATCGGCACGGTGTTCTCGAGCAACAAGATGCAGAACGGCTGGGTTGTCGGCAGCGGCGTCGAAGCGGCGCTGGGCGGCAACTGGACCGGCAAGATCGAATATCTCTATCTGAACATGGGCAACAACAGCTACGCGTTCGAACCTTTCACCCAGACGCTCAACACCGAAGTTCGCGAGAACATCTTTCGCGTCGGGCTGAATTATCGCGTCGGCAGCAGCAGCGCTTACACGCCGGTCGTCGCAGCGGACTGGACCGGTTGGTATCTCGGCGGCAATTTCGGCACCGGCACCGGCCGCGATCGCAGCAGCGTCATCAAACCGGCCAACCCGCCCGGCGACCTCGGCGCGAGCGAAATCTTCAACCTCGCTCCCGACGGAATCAACGGCGGCGTTCAGGCCGGCTACAACTGGCAGGCCGCAAACTGGGTGTACGGTCTGGAAGCCGACATCCAGGCCTCCAGCCAGCGCGACAACAAGACTGTGGTTGGCTTCGGCACCATCGCTTATGATGCCAGGCTGCCCTGGTTCGGCACCGTTCGTGGTCGCCTCGGTTACGCGGCCGGTTCATCCCTGTTCTATGTCACCGGCGGCTATGCTTACGGCGGCGTGAAGACCAAGGCCCGCGAAGACGGCGTCGCCAGTGCGCTCGATGCTTCGACCACCAGAAGTGGCTGGACTGCGGGCGCTGGCCTCGAGACGCCCTTCACCTTGCTCGGCATGTTCGGCCCGAACTGGACCTCCAAGACCGAATATCTCTATGTCGATCTTGGCTCGACCTCGAACCTCATCAACACCACGGTTCTCACCACCAACGTGACCGAGCATATCTTCCGCACCGGCCTGAACTATCACTTCAGCAGCCCGGTCGTGGCGAAGTACTAATCGCCGCGTTCTCCCTCAACTTCAAAACCCCGGCCTCGCGGCCGGGGTTTTTGTTTGGGTGAAGCTCAGGCCCTACAGCCGTCATTGCGAGGAGCCGAAAGCCCGCCGCCCACATGGCTGTCATCGCCCGACTTGACCGGGCGCCCCTGTACACTCAGGCCGGTGTTTACTTGGTCACCCGGTCAAGCCGGGTGACCACAGTTTGCATGACGCCATCGACGAGCCATCGCATTCCAGTCAGTCTTTGATCGCCACCACCACCATGCCTGGCACCGGAACGTGGCCTTCATTCCGCGTCGAGATGTGGTCGAACCGGTTGAGCGTCAGCCCGGACGCCGCGACCGACGTCCGCACGTAGCTATCGCTATAGGCGTAGCGCAGGCCTGCGCCCAGGATGACGCCGTCGCCGTCATGGCTTTCGGCGGTGAAAGCGAGCAGCCCGCCCGGCGCCAGCACGCGCGCCGCTTCGGCCAAAACCGGCGCGAGGTCGTGCAGATAGATCAGCACGTCGGCGGCCAGAATCAGGTCAGCGCTGGCATCGGACCGGCGGCGCAGGCCATCGACGATCTCGGCGACTTCCAGCTCGGCATAGTGGCCGCTTGTGCGGGCGCGCTCGATCATGCGCGGCGACAGGTCGATGCCAATCATCTCCGCAGTGCTGGCGGCAAAGGCGGCTCCGGCGAGGCCGGTGCCGCAGCCGAGGTCGATCGCGCAGCGGAATTGCATCGCCCGTTCGCTCGCGGCGCAGACGGCGAGTACCGCCTTGAACAGCACGGCAGGGCCGCGATAGCCCAGCGTCTCGACCAGTGCGGTCTCGAATTTCGGTGCGTACTGGTCGAACAGGGCGGTGACATAGGTCGGCGGCATCATCGCGAGCTTCACGGCGCCCAACCGCATCAGCCGCAGGCCTGCGCCGTTGCGGTCGCCGGCATCGGTATCCCGTGCATGGCCGAAGGCGATGATCGCGCCGGGCAGGTCGCCGAGCGCCTCACGGACCTCGCCTAGCGTGAACCACGCGGTGGCGAAGCCCGGGGCGAGCTCGGTGGCCTGCACGAACAGGTCCTCGGCGGCGACCAGATTGCCCTGCACCTGCAGGTCGCGGGCGTAATCGAAGCGTCGGTCGGCATTCATATCGCCGGATGACATGAACAAGCGCGCTGGCATGGGGGAACCGATCGCCCCGAGGGGCATTCGCAAGGCTAGCTTGCCAAGACTCGAATGAACCCTGAGGGGACCTATATAGCCCAGATGCGTCCGCAAGATATTTTAATCCCGGTGCCCGCTGGCCTGTGTTGCAAGCCCGGCGGCTTCCACATCGACCCCGTCCGGCCGGTGGAACGCGCCGTCATCACCCACGGCCATTCCGACCACGCCCGCCCCGGCCACGGCCACGTGCTGGCGACGCAGGAAACGCTCGACATGATGCGGCTGCGCTACGGCGACAACTTCGCAGGCAGCACGCAGATGATCGCCTATGGCGAGACGCTGAAGATCGGCGACGTCACCATCAAATGCCATCCGGCCGGCCATGTACTGGGCTCGGCGCAGATCGCGGTGACCTGCGCGGACATCTGCATCGTGGCGTCGGGCGACTACAAGGACGCGCCCGATCCGACCTGCACGCCGTTCGAGGCCGTGCCGTGCGATGTGTTCATCACCGAAGCCACCTTCGGCCTGCCGGTGTTCCGGCATGGCGACGCCGCCGACGAGGTGAAGAAGCTGCTGAATTCCGTCGCGCTGTTTCCCGAGCGCGCGCATCTGGTAGGCGCCTATTCGCTGGGAAAGGCACAGCGCGTCATCAAGCTGATCCGGCAGGCCGGCTATGACGCGCCGATCTATCTGCACGGCGCGATGGAGAAGATCACCCGCTATTACGAAAGCCGCGGCATCAATCTCGGCGACCTCCGTCTGGTCAAAGGCGTCAAGAAGGCCGACCTCGCCGGCACCATCACGCTGGCGCCGCCATCTGCCACATCAGACGTATGGACACGGCGGTTTCCCGATCCGGTGACGGCGTTCGCGTCGGGCTGGATGCGGGTCAGAGCCCGCGCAAGGCAGCGCGGCATCGAGCTGCCGCTGATCATCTCCGACCACGCCGATTGGGATGGACTGATCGCCACCATCGGCGCCACGGGCGCGGGCGAGATCTGGGTCACACACGGCCAGGAAGACGCGCTGGTGCACTGGTGCCAGACCAAGGGACTGACCGCGCGACCGCTGGCACTGGTCGGCTATGGCGACGAAGAGGAAGAAGAAGCGCTGCCGCCGGGCGAAGGCGGGGGTGCATGAACCGCTTCGCCGAATTGCTCGATCGCTTGGCCTATGAGCCCGGCCGCAACAACAAGCTGCGGCTGATCACGAACTATTTTCGCGAGACCGCTGACCCCGACCGCGGTTACGCGCTGGCGGCACTGACCGGCGCGCTGTCGTTCAAACACGCCAAGGCCGGGCTGATCCGTGATCTGATTGCGTCGCGCACCGATCCTGTGCTGTTCGCACTGTCGTATGATTACGTCGGCGATCTCTCCGAAACGGTCGCACTGATGTGGCCGAAATCCGCGGAAATTGCCCACAACAACCCGCCGCCGACACTTACCGAAGTCGTCACGACACTCCGTACGCTCGGCAAAATGGAATTGCCGATGCAGCTCATCCGCTGGCTGGATGAGCTCGACGAGACCGGGCGCTGGGCGCTGCTGAAACTGGTCACCGGCAGCATGCGGATCGGCGTCTCCGCCCGTCTGGCGAAAACCGCTGCGGCCGCGCTCGGCGACAAGGATGCGCATGACGTCGAACTAATGTGGCCCGGGCTATCGCCGCCCTATCCTGAACTGTTCGCATGGTTGGAAGGCCGCGCGGAGAAGCCGGTCAATCTCGATCCCGCGCCGTTCCGCCCGGTGATGCTGGCGCACGCGATCGAGGACTCTGATTTCGCCAACCTCGATGCCAGGGATTTCGTCGCCGAATGGAAATGGGACGGCATCCGCATCCAGGCGGTGAGCGGGCTCGATGACCACGGCAGCATCATCACGCGGCTCTATTCGCGCACCGGCGAGGACATCACGAGCGCGTTTCCCGATCTCGCACCCAGCTTGCGATTGCCCGGTGCGATCGACGGCGAGTTGCTGGTGCTGCGCGAGGGCCGAGTGCAATCGTTCAACGTGCTGCAGCAGCGGCTGAACCGCAAAAGCGTCACGCCAAAAATGCTCAAGGAGTACCCGATCCATCTGCGCGCCTATGACCTGCTTCACGACGGCGAGACGGATTTGCGCGAATTGCCGTTCGAGCAGCGCCGCACGAGGCTGGAAGGCTTCGTCACACAGCTCGACGATCCGCGCATCGACCTGTCCGAACAGATCGCCTTCGCGGACTGGGCCGCGCTCGCCGCGGCCCGCGCCGACCCCACCAGCGCCGGTGCCGGCGAGGACGCTGATGCGGTGGAAGGCGTGATGCTGAAGCGGCGCGACTCGGCCTATCTGCCGGGGCGGCCGAAGGGCCAGTGGTGGAAATGGAAACGTGATCCGCACATCATCGACGCCGTGCTGATGTATGCGCAGCGCGGTCACGGCAAGCGCTCGTCGTATTATTCCGACTATACATTCGGGGTGTGGACCGCGACCGACGGCGGCGACCAGCTGGTACCGGTCGGCAAGGCCTATTTCGGATTCACCGACGAGGAGCTCATCCAGATCGACCGCTTCGTCCGCCGCCACACCACCGAGAAATTCGGCCCGGTCCGCCATGTCGTGCACGAGCCCGATCAGGGGCTGGTGCTGGAAGTCGCCTTCGAGGGGCTGGCGCGTTCGCCGCGGCACAAGTCCGGCGTGGCGATGCGGTTTCCGCGCATTAGCCGGCTGCGCTGGGACAAGCCGCCGGCGGAGGCCGACCGGCTGGAGACGCTGGAGCGGATGCTGAAGGCCGACGCCACACTTGCGTCCGCCGCCACTGCCAGTGATTGACGGCGGCCGACGGGTTTCCCATCTGAGGCAGCATGCTATGATCGCGGAAGATTTCGCGCGCAGGAGACGATGATGCAGAACGATGTCCGGGATATCCCGGCGACCCAGCCGGACGGCCTGTCGCGCTTTCTCGGTGGCTCACCGCTGGCGGTGCTGGGACGGCTGGTGCTGCTGTCGATCCTGGTCGGCGTGGTGCTGGCCGCGATCGGCTTCGATCCCTGGAACATCGTCACCAGCATCCGCCGCCTATTCGAGTGGGTCTATAACCTCGGCTTCGACGCCATCAACGGGCTGTGGCGCTATTTCCTGCTCGGCGCCGTGATCGTGGTGCCGATCTGGCTGATCTCGCGGATGTTCAGCGCGCCGCGCGGCCGCTAGACCTCCGGGATGACCGCAGAACTTCGCGGCGGCCACGGCCGGGTTTTCGCTATCGCCGGCCCGGCGATGCTGGCCAATCTCACCACGCCGCTGCTCGGCATCGTCGCCACCGCGGCGATCGGCCGGCTCGGCGATCCACATCTGCTCGGCGGCGTGGCGCTGGCCTCGGTGGCGTTCGACTGCATCTTCTGGCTGTTCGGATTCCTGCGGATGGCCACCGTGGCCTTTACCGCGCAAGCGCTCGGCGCCGGCGACCGCATCGAACTGCGCGCGATCCTGTTGCGCGCGCTGATGCTGGGGGCGGCCATCGGCCTGACGCTGATCGCATTGCGCACGCCGCTGGCGGCAGCGGTATTCGGCATCATGGGCGGCAGCGAGGCTGTCACCTCGGCTGCGCGAGAGTATTTCTTCATCCGGCTGTGGTCGGCGCCGCTGATGCTCGGCAACTATGTCATCCTCGGCTGGCTGGTCGGCCAGGCCCGCACCGGCATCGCACTGGCGCTACAGGTCGGCATCAACCTCACCAACATGGCGCTGACGGCGTATCTGGTGCTGTCCGCCGGACAGGGCGTAGCAGGCGCTGCGGTCGCCACGGTGGCGGCGGAAGGCCTTGGCTTCGTCGGCGGCCTGATCGCGGTGTGGGTGCTGCTGTCGGGTAACTTCAGCGTCCCGAACCATATCCTGTTCGACCGCACGCGGCTGCTGCGGCTGTTCGCGGTCAATCGCGACATCATGATCCGCACCGCGGCGCTGATCGCGGCATTCCTGTTCTTCACCGCGCAGGGCGCGCGCGCCGGCGACCTGACGCTGGCCGCCAACGCCGTGCTCAACAACTTCCTGATGATCGGCTCGTTCTTTCTCGACGGTCTGGCGAATGCCGCCGAGCAGCTCTGCGGCCAGAGTTTCGGCGCCCGCAACCGCCGCGAATTCAACCGCGCCGTGAAACTGGTGCTCGGCTGGAGCGCGGCATTCGGCATCGCTGTGACGCTGCTGTTTCTCATCGCCGGCGGCGCGCTGATCGATTTCGTCACTACCAGCCCGGAAGTGCGCATCGCGGCGCGCGAATTCATGTGGCTGGCGGCGCTGGCGCCGGCTTGCGGCGTGCTGGCCTATGTCTATGACGGCATCTATATCGGCGCATCTTGGGCGCGCGACATGCGCAACCTGATGCTGCTGGCGCTGGCGACCTATTTTGCGGCGTTCTATCTGCTGACGCCGTTCGGCAATGCCGGATTGTGGAGCGCGTTCCTGATCTTCCTGCTGGCGCGCGGCCTGTTTCAGGCAGCGCGCTATCCGGCGCTGGTAAGGGCATCGTTTCCGGTGGCATGAGCCTTGCTAGCGGAGACGGATGATCTTGCTATCATCAACACCGCCCGCAAGGAGCCGCCACATGGATGCCGTCACGCCGCCGCACACCGACGACCACTCGCATCTGGTGCGTCCCGCCGAAATGGAATGGCAGCCGACCCGGTTTCCGGGCTGCTCGGTCAAGACGCTGCTGTTCGACGCGAAGACCGGGCTGGTCACTGCGCTCATGAAGTTCGAGCCGGGCGCGACATTGCCCGATCACGAGCACGTCGGCATCGAGCAGACCTGGGTGCTCGAGGGCCGGCTGATCGACAAGGAAGGCCCGGTGCAGGGCACCGCGTGCGGCGCAGGCGAGTTCATCTGGCGCGAGGCCGGCAGCCGTCACTCTGCCTGGATGCCGGACGGCGGCATCACGCTGGCGATGTTCCAGATCCCGAACAAGTTCTACGAGACCGACGGCCGCGTCACTGACCTGTCAGGCAAGGACTGGCAGAGCATCTGGGGCCACGTGGAGAAGATGAATTCCTCATCCTGAGGAGCGGTCGCCTTCGACCGCGTCTCGAAGGATGGGCTACACACGCATGGTTCGAGACGCGCGCAAGGGCGCGCTCCTCACCATGAGGACGGAGGACGGACTACACCGGCCAGTCTTCCGCGGTGATCATCGCCGCGTCGGCGCCGACGATTTCCGACAGCGAATCGCGGCCGGTACGCAGCAGGGTCGAAACCAGATCGGCCTTGATGCTCTCGACCAGGCCGAGGCCTTTGTAGATCAGCGACGAATAGAGCTGAATCAGGCTGGCGCCGGCGCGGATCTTGGTCAGCGCAGCACCGCCGGAATCGATGCCGCCGGCGCCGATCAGCGGGAACGCGCCTTCGACGCGCACATAAGTCTCCGCCACCATCCGTGTCGACAGCCGGAACAGCGGCCGACCCGACAGGCCGCCTTGCTCCTGGCCGCGCGCCTGTTCGCGCAAGGTCGGAAATCGCGCCAGCGTGGTGTTGGTGACGATCATGCCATCGACGCCGCGGGAACGCGCGATCTGCACGGCATCGTCGAGATCGGCCAGACTGAGGTCAGGCGCGATCTTCAGCAGCACCGGCGAATCACCGGCGTTCTTGCGGACCCGCTCGCGGGCGTCGATCACGCGCGCCAGCAAATCGTCGAGCGCGGCGGCCTGCTGCAGGTTACGCAGGCCGGGCGTGTTCGGAGACGAGACGTTGACGGTGAAATAGCTAGCGACCGGCGCGAAGGTCTCGATCAGCCGGACATAGTCCTGGCTGCGATCGGCGGAATCCTTGTTGGCGCCGACATTGACGCCGACGATACCGCCATTGCCGGCGCGCGCCGCCAGTCGCCGCAGCACCGCATCCGAACCGTCATTGTTGAAACCGAGCCGGTTGATGATCGCCTCGTCGCGCTCCAGCCGGAAGATCCGCGGGCGCGGATTGCCGGCCTGCGGCTTCGGCGTGACAGTGCCGACCTCGGCAAAACCGAAGCCGAGCCGCAGCAGCGCGTCGGGCACTTCGGCGTTCTTGTCGAAGCCTGCCGCCATGCCGATCGGATTCGGAAAATTCAGCCCGAAGGCGCGCACCGCGAGCTTCGGATCGTCCGGCCGCGGCCGCGACGGCGGCAGCATGCGCAAACCGCGGATCGCCAGCCGATGGGCGTCCTCCGGATCGAGCCAGCGCATCATCGGCAGGGAAATCGCATCGAAAGCACGGATCACAAAGGTAACTCCGGAAGGTCATGGCCACCGTCGGAACGCGACCGCAGCTCCATGACGGAGGTGACGGCGCCCATGTCGAGCTCGCCATAGAGGTGTGGAAACAGGTCGCCACCGCGAGACGGCTCCCAGTGCAAGGCGTCGCCGAGCAGTTCGGCATCCACCGCAATCAGGAACAGCCCGCTCTGCCGGAAATAATGTTTCTGCAGAGTTTCGGCGAGTTGCCCGGCGGTGGAAAAATGGATGAAGCCATCGCGCGCGTCATCGGCGCTGCCGCGATAGCTGCCCTGCCGCTCGGCCTCGCGCCACTGCGAGGCAGCACAGATTTTGTAGATAGCACGCACCCGACCGGACTTTCTGCTGTTGTCGATTGCGGGCCGCATCGGCGGGCCGGAATCTGCGGCCGACCGTATCGGCCACACCCCCGCACTTCAAGGCCGCTATCCCTCTCTAAAAATCCTGTTGCGCAAACCGGAACATTACGGCAATAATTCCTAGATTTCGCCACGTTTCGCGCCCGAGCCGCCGGGCAAGGGGCCTCGCCAAGGGACTCATCGCCATGCTGTCACACGCCCAGATTTGGGGTGCCCTCGACAAACTTGCCGAACGCAACGGCATGTCAGCGTCCGGGCTCGCCAAGAAAGCCGGCCTCGATTCCACCACCTTCAACAAGTCCAAGCGCATCACCAATGACGGCCGCCAGCGCTGGCCTTCAACCGAATCGGTGTCGAAGGCGCTGAGCGCGGTCAACGTTCCGATCGACCGCTTCGTGGCGTTGATCGAGGGCACCAACCGCATCACGCAATCGGTACCGTTGCTCGGATTCGCGCAAGCCGGGCGCGGCGGCTATTTCGATGACGCCGGTTTCCCGGTCGGCAGCAGCGGCTGGGAAGAGGTCGGCCTGCCCTCGGTCAATGACGAGCACGCTTACGCGCTGAAGATCTCCGGCGATTCGATGAAGCCCGCTTATCGCGACGGCGACATCATCGTCGTCTCGCCCGGCGCCCAGATCCGCAAGGGCGACCGGGTGGTGGTCCGCACCAAGGAGGGCGAGGTGATCGTCAAGGAACTGAAGCGCCGCACCGCCAAATTGCTGGAATTGCAGTCGCTCAACCCGAACCACGTCGACCGCAGCTTTCCGGCCAGTGACATTGAATGGATCGCCAGAATCGTCTGGGCGAGCCAATAAGCCTCCCTCTTTTTCACCCTCCCCTTTTGAGGGGGAGGGCAAGAAAGAAACTACGCGCTTCGGGCCAGCGCGCCGTCGATCATGCCGATCGCATTGTTCACGCCATAGACCGCGACGAACGAGCCGAAGCGCGGGCCTTTTTCCTGGCCGAGCAGCACCTGGTACAGCATGTTGAACCAGTCGAGCGCGACACCGGGCCGGCCGTCCTTGGCCAGTTTCTTGTGGTCGAGGAAGGGATCGCGGCGGCCGATCTCGTAGACCGCATTCTGGATGTCTTCCGGCGTCGCTTCCGCTGGCAGTTGCGACAGCGCGTCGCGCAGGTCCTGCAGCGCCACGCGCTCGACCTCGGTCGGTTCGCGGAACGTCTTGGTCGGTGCGACGAAGTCGCGATAGTAGTTGATGGCATAGCCGACCATCGCATCGAGACGCGGATGGGTTTGCGCCGACACGCCCGGCCGGTAGCGGCGAATGAAGCCCCACAGCGTCTCGGCATTCTCGGCATTGGACGACGACACCAGCGTCAGCAGCAACTGGAACGTGACCGGCATTTCCGCCACGGGTGGCGCGCCGGCATGGATGTGCCAGGCCGGATTCGACAGCTGCTGCTTGCCGTCCTGCCGGGCATAGCCTTCGACGAACTGCTGGTACTCGTCGACATTGCGCGGGATCACGTCGAAGAACAGGCGCTTGGCCGCCTTCGGCTCGCGGTACATGAACAGCGACAGCGATTCCGGCGAGGCATAGCGCAGCCATTCGTCGATGGTCAGGCCGTTGCCCTTCGACTTGGAAATCTTGCCGCCCTTGTCGTCGAGGAAAAGCTCATAGATGAAGCTTTCCGGCGGCGTGCCACCGAGTGCCGAGCAGATCTTGCTGGACAGCTTCACCGAGTCGATCAGATCCTTGCCGGCCATTTCATAGTCGATGCCGAGCGCGGCCCAGCGCATCGCCCAGTCGGCCTTCCACTGGCACTTCACATGGCCGCCGGTGACCGGCGTCTCGACCTCTTCATGGGTGTCGGGATCGACATAGGTGATGGTGCCGGCGCCGACGTCGCGGCGGATCATCGGCACTTGCAGCACCACGCCGGTGGTCTTGCTGATCGGCAGAAACGGCGAATAGGTGGCGCGGCGATCCGGGCCCAGCGTCGGCAGGATCACGTCCATGACCTTGTCATAGACCGCGAGCATCTTCAGCAGCGTGGCGTCGAAACGGCCAGATGTGTAGTAGTCGGTGGACGAGGCGAATTCGTAATCGAAGCCGAAATGATCCAGAAACGCGCGCAGCCGCGCATTGTTCGCGGCGCCGAACGACCCGTGCTCGCTGCCAAAGGGGTCCGGCACGCGCGACAGCGGCTTGCCCAGATACGCGGTCAGCATCTCCTTGTTCGGCACGTTGTCCGGCACCTTGCGCAACCCGTCCATGTCGTCGGAGAACGCGATCAGGCGGGTCTTGATCTTGTCGTCGGTGAGCACGCGAAAGGCATGGCGAACCATCGTGGTGCGCGCCACCTCGCCAAAGGTACCGATATGCGGCAGACCCGAGGGGCCGTAGCCGGTCTCGAACAGTACTTCGTCTTTCGGCTTCTTTTTCAGCCGCGCCACAAGCGCCTTCGCCTGTTCGAACGGCCAGGCGTTGGAAGTTTCGGCAAGCGCGCGCAGGTCGCTGGCGCTGGGTAGATCAGTCGTGGACATCAATGGGCCTCCGGGCCGCGGCATTTTCTTAGTCTGAGCATGGTCTTGTCCGAAAACCGGCACCCACTTTTCGGGACCATGCTCTAGCGGCTCCGCAACCAAATGCCAAACCGCCGGTAAGTGATTTCAGAACGGGCTGACGGAAAAATACCGCAGCCACAGGTCGGTGTAGCGGCCTTTTTCCCAGACCCGGAACAGCGCCCAGTTCAGCGCCTGGCGCAGCGTGTCATTGCCCTTGCGGACGGCGATGCCGATGCCCTCGCCGAAATAGCGGCTTTCGACGAAGGGGCCGCCGCTGAAGGCGCAGCAATCGGTCGAATCCGTGCCGTTGATCCAGAACGCCAGCGAGATCGCGTCGCCAAAGATGAAGTCGACCTCGCTGCGCTTCAGGGCCTGGCGCAGCGCGTCGTCATTCGGATACGACGTCAGCACGGCATCGGTGAACATCGCCTTGAGAAAGGCCTCGTGCGAGGAGCCGGCGATGGCGCCGACCTTCCTGCCCTCGAGATATTCCGGCCGGATTTCCGCCATGCCGGCATTCTTGCGCGACACGAAACGCGCCGGCGCGCGGTAATAGGGGTCGGTGAAATCAACCCGGGCGCGGATCTGCGGCGTCACCGCGATGGAGGCGATGATGGCGTCGCCGCGGTTGCTGGAGATGGCGTCGAGCAGCGTTTCGAAGCGCCGCATCTGCACCGTGCAGGTGATTTTGATCTCCTCGCACAGCAACCGCGCCAGATCGACGTTGAAGCCGGCCGGATTGCCGTCAGGGCCGGTGAAATTGAACGGCGGGTAATCGGTCTCGGTGAGGAAGCGGATCACGGTGATGCGCGACAGGTCTGGCCGGTCGGGACGCCGCCGCGGATCCCAGAACCCCGGCACCGCCTGCGGCCCCGGCTGCACTACCGGCGCTGCGGTCTGCGCCCGCGCGGGAGCCGGCATCATCGACGCCAGGCACGCCGCCAGCATCAGGCCGGCCAGCGGCAACGCGGCGCGGAACGGCCTGACCAGCCTCATCTTGATGGCGCTCACTATCTGTGGTTGCATGACACCGCATTCCGATTGCCGGTCTTATAGACCATCCGGTGCCGGAGGCGAGTGCCGTTTGCGTTAGGGGGCGTTGCGTGGCCCAACCGGACCATGTTGCAGAGGCGGGAATACGCCAGGGCCGGCCGCGGGCAGCAGAGCCTGCGCCATCCCGTCAATTGCCGGCATTTCTCGCAGCCACGCCTCATGCCTTCTCCAGCAACGACAACCACAGCCATTTCCTCGACCACGGCCCGGCCGATGAACTGGATTGCCTGCGCCGCACGCTGGCGCCGGAATTACTCAAGGCAGCCGAAACCCGCGCGCGCGAGCTGGGGATTGGAGCGGACCAGGTTCTGATCCGACAAGGTGTGATCGACGAGGCGAGCTATCTGCAGCACCTGTCGCACCACACCGGCATCGCGCTCGATGACCTGTCTTTTTTGGACCGCCAGCACGTGCCGCTGCGGGACGACCAGATTCCCTATGCCGCCATCACCGGGATCATCCCGATGCGCGACAACGGCCGGCTGATCTGGGCGATTGCCCCGCGCGGGCTGACCGCGCGCGCGATAAGCCGGCTGGCGGCCGAGCATCCTGATGTGACGCCAAATATCCGTATGGCCCCCGCGGCTTCCATGCTGCAATTCCTGACCCGGCAGAGCGGAGCAGCGCTGGGCCGGATAGCTGCACTCGGCCTTCACGACGCCTGTCCCATGATGTCCGCGGCACCCGCCATCCGGCGCGGCGGACCATGGCAGGGGCGTCTCCGCCGCGGGGGCGCTGTGGCCGCTGCTGCGGCGTTGCCGCCGATCGTCATGCCTGACGTTTTCACCAGCCTGCTGGCCCTCTGGTTTATCGGCTTCGCGTCACTGCGCTTTGCCGGTGCCGTGTGGCACCGACCCAGGCTCCGGCAGCGCCCAATGGCCCCCGACAGGTGGCTGCCGACCTATTCCATCATTGCGGCGCTGTATCGCGAGGCCAGTTCGGTCGCGCCATTGATGCAGGCGATCGAGGCACTCGACTACCCCCGCGAAAAACTCGACGTGCTCTTGGTGGTCGAGCCTGACGATCTTGCGACCCGCGCAGCCATCGCCCGACTGGGACCGATGCCGCACGTGCAGCTTCTGGTCGCGCCAGCGCGTGGCCCGCAGACCAAACCGAAGGCGCTGAACTGGGCGCTTCCCTTCGTGCGCGGCAGCTTCGTCGCGGTGTTCGACGCGGAAGATCGCCCCGAGCCCGGCCAGTTACGTGCCGCGCTCGATAACTTTCGTGATGGAGGCGAAAAGATCGCCTGCGCGCAGGCCAGCCTGTGCATCGACAACGAGACGCATTCCTGGTTGTCGCGAATGTTCGCCACCGAATATGCCGGGCAGTTCGATGTCGTGCTACCCGGCTTGAGCGCAATGCAATTGCCCTTGCCGCTCGGAGGATCGTCGAACCATTTTCGCACGCATGTGCTGCGCGAAGTCGGTGGCTGGGACGCCTATAACGTCACCGAAGATGCGGATCTGGGCTTTCGCCTCGCCCGCCGCGGATACCGCTCCGTGACCTTTTCCTCCACGACCTTCGAGGAGGCGCCGATCCGCTTCGGCAGCTGGCTGCGGCAACGCTCGCGCTGGATGAAGGGCTGGCTGCAAACCTGGTGCGTCCATATGCGCCGCCCCCGCAAGTTGTGGCGCGATCTCGGTCCAGGTGGTTTCGTCGCCATCAACCTCGTAGCCGGCGGCAATCTGCTGACTGCAATGGCCTGCCCGTTGCTGTTCTACCTGCTGCTGACCGACGCATTGTCGGAGAAGACGACCGCATGGCCGTGGCTGCACTTCACGGCCATCACCACCGCCTGCGCTTCAACCATCACAGTCGGACTGATGGGCCTGAGCCGCCGCCACCGTCTGCGCGAAGCGTGGATTCTTGTGCTGACGCCCTTGTACTGGAGTTGCCTGTCAATCGCGGCGTGGCGCGCCGTCCTGCACTATGTCTGGAATCCCTATCACTGGGAGAAGACCGAGCACGGTGTGGCGAAGCGGCGCAATGCCGCCGCCGTTTCTCGCGGGCGCCCCGCCCGCAGATCTCACATATAGCGCTTTAGATCCAACGCCGCTTCTTCCGGCTTGCGCTTCAAATTGAACGGCGAGACGAACTTGCCGTCGCGGTCCATCAGGTAGATCAGCGCGGTGTGGTCCATCGTGTAGTCGCCATCCTTGAGCGGCACCTTCTTGGCGTAGACGCGGAAGCTCGAGATCACCTTGGCGACCGCGGCCTCGTCACCGGTGAGGCCCTTGAGGTGCGGATCGAAGCTCGACAGATAGTCCTTCATCGCCGCGGCGGTATCGCGCTCGGGGTCGACGGAAACGAACCAGGCGTTGACGCTGTCGGCGTCTTTGCCCATCGCGCGCAGCACTTCGGAAATTTCGAACAGCGAAGTCGGGCAAACGTCCGGGCAATGCGTGAAACCGAAGAAGATCAGCGTCGGCTTGCCCTTCAGATTCTTCTCGGTGACGGTCTGGCCGGACTGGTCGGTCAACTGGAACGCGCCGCCGATCGAAGCCGCCGCGGTGACGCCGCCGAAGCCGCCGGCCAGCCACAGCACCACCAGCAATCCCGCCGCGAGGCTGCCGGCAAATGCCGCAATCAGGACCAGCGGCCGAGTCATACGATCCGTCATGAAATGTTCCCGGTCAGCCCCGTGCCGCCTGCCCCCGTCAGATAGGGCCAGATGCGCAAACGAGCAAGCACCGAAGGTGCCGCAGGGATAACGTGATGGATCACGTCATGCTGAACCGGACGCGTTCAGCGCGAGGCGGACGCCTGCGCGTTCAGGTAACAGGGCTTGTACATGCCGGTCAGCTGGCGGCCGCGCAGGAAGATCATGTTCGGCGTCAAGCCGCCGCGATGGGCGATCCAGCGCCTGACAGCGGTGGGGTACATCGCATAGAGCATCTGCGTCGCTTCGCGGTTGGTGACGGCGCGGCCATTGCGGCCGAAATCCCAGGCGGCGTGAAAGCCGAGATTGGCGTTCGAGGTCACGCAGATCCGGTCATGCGGCACGGCGCCGAGCACGATGGTGCAGGCGGAGGCGCACAGCCCGTCGATCACCACGGTCTCGCCGGAGCTGCGCAGGTCCTGATATTTGTCGACATAGGTCCCGATCCGTCCGCCGCGATCGTCGGAAATCCGGACCACCGCGTGGCTGGCGCCAACGCCAGCGAACAGCACCATGGCCGCGAGCAATCCCGTAACGAACTTCATGACCAGCCCCGATTCGACAACCTGATCCGTGTCTGCCTGCGTTGCGATGCAAGACACTGTCAGCGTGTTGCCAGATCGGTTCTTTGTCCAGATGGCCGGGGGGCCCGCCGCGCAATTCAAATCGAGTGTTGCACGCAAGATGCACATGCGCCCACGAGGTCCCGGACGGGAACATCACATTATCGCGCGCAATTCCATTTGACGGTGGAGAGCGCCGCGCGCTTCAATCTCCATTAACAAATGGGGGAGACGAAATGGCTGGGGATGCTGATGTGATCGTGGTCGGCGGCGGGCTCGCCGGCCTGGTCGCCGCGACGGAAATCGCCGACGCCGGCCGGCGCGTCATCGTGCTCGATCAGGAAGCCGAACAGAATCTGGGCGGTCAGGCCTTCTGGTCGTTCGGCGGATTGTTCCTGGTGGATTCGCCAGAGCAGCGCCGGCTCGGCATCAAGGATTCCTACGATCTGGCGATGCAGGACTGGATCGGCTCGGCCGGCTTCGACCGCGATGACGATCACTGGCCGCGACGCTGGGCCGAAGCCTATGTCGGCTTCGCCGCCGGCGAAAAGCGCGATTGGCTGCGCGCGATGGGACACCGCATCTTCCCGGTGATCGGCTGGGCCGAACGCGGCGGCTATGACGCGATGAGCCACGGCAATTCGGTGCCGCGCTTCCACGTCACTTGGGGCACCGGCCCCGGCGTGCTCGAACCCTTCGTGCGCCGCGCGCGCGAGGCCGAGCAGAGGGGGTTGCTGACGTTCAAGTTCCGTCACCGCGTCGATGCACTCAGCGTCACCCGCGGCATTGTCGACGGCGTCAGCGGCGCGATCCTGGAGCCGACCGACGTGGCGCGCGGCGTCAGTTCTTCGCGCGAGGTCATCGGCGACTTCACGCTGCGGGCGTCCGCAGTGATCGTCGCCTCCGGCGGCATCGGCGGCAACCATGCGATGGTGCGGCAGAACTGGCCGCAGCGGCTGGGCGCGCCGCCGAAGCGGATGATCTCCGGCGTGCCCGAACATGTCGACGCCCGCATGATCGGCATCACGGAGGCCGCCGGCGCGCGGCTGATCAACAGGGACCGGATGTGGCACTATGTCGAGGGCATCCAGAACTGGAATCCGATCTGGCCGATGCATGGCATCCGCATCCTGCCCGGGCCGTCCTCGATGTGGTTCGATGCCACCGGCAAGCGACTGCCCTCGCCGCTATTCCCCGGCTCCGACACGCTCGGCCAGTTGCAATACATCCAGTCCACCGGCCACGACTATTCGTGGTTCGTGCTGACGCAAGCGATCATCAAGAAGGAGTTTGCGCTGTCCGGCTCGGAGCAAAATCCCGACCTCACCGGCAAGAGCTGGCTGATGACCGCACGCCGCGCCACCAACAAGGGCGCGCCGGCGCCGGTTGAGGCCTTCAAGGATAACGGCGTCGATTTCATCGTGCGCGACAATCTCGACGACCTCGTCGTCGCGATGAACGCGCTGAGCGGCGACCACCTGCTGGATGTCGCGCAGATACGCACGCAGATCGAGGCGCGCGACCGCGCCATCAGTAATCCCTACGTCAAGGATACGCAGGTGATGAACATCCACAACGCGCGCAAATATATCGGCGACCGCCTGATCCGCACCGCGAAGCCGCACCGCATTCTCGACCCCGCGCACGGCCCCTTAATCGCGGTGCGCCTCAACATCCTCACGCGCAAGACGCTCGGCGGTTTCGAGACCGATCTCGACGGCCGCGTGTTCGGCCAGCACGGCGAGATCATGCCGGGACTTTATGCAGCCGGCGAAGCCTCGGGCTTCGGCGGCGGCGGCATGCACGGCTACCGCTCGCTGGAAGGCACGTTTCTTGGCGGCTGCCTGTTCACCGGCCGCCAGGCGGGGCGGTCGGCGGCGAAGGCGGTGGGTTGAAGCAACAGTATGGGTGCGCGCCTTTGACGAAAAATGCTCCGCCAACTTTCTGAGCTGCATCAACGATATTGGCGCTGAAGCACGAAGCCGGGGCGCGCGGTGGCCGGCACACGCTCGCACCAGCTGGCGCGAGCGTGTCGACGTTTCCCCGGGGCCGAAACCAGCCCCGCCCTGCTACATTCAGCGCGGCATGGCGCGAATCAGGCGGGCGGCGGCCACCATGTTCACAAGAGCCGGCGCAACCTCCTCCCATTTCCGGGTTTTCAATCCGCAATCCGGATTGATCCAAAGCTGGTCATCGGCGAGCCGCTGCCGCGCCAGTTGGAGAAGGTCTGTCATCTCAACGACCTCGGGTACCCGCGGAGAGTGGATATCGTAAACACCCGGACCAATCTCATTGGGATATTTGTAGGTCTTGAAGGCGTCGAGCAATTCCATCTTGGAGCGCGATGTTTCGATCGAAATGACGTCGGCATCCATCGCTCCGATCGCGTCGATGATGTCGTTGAACTCGGAGTAGCACATGTGGGTATGAATCTGCGTTTCGCTGCGCGCGCCCGACGAACAGATCCGGAAGCTCGCAACGGCCCAATCGAGATAACCTTTCCACTCCACGCGACGCAGGGGTAGTCCTTCGCGTAGCGCCGCCTCGTCGATCTGAATCATCCTTGCGCCGGCCTTCTCCAGATCCGCAACCTCGTCCCGTATCGCCAGCGCTATCTGCAGGCAGGACGCGCTTCGTGGCATATCGTCCCGCACGAACGACCAGTTGAGGATCGTCACCGGGCCGGTCAGCATGCCCTTCATCGGCTTCGTTGTCAGAGACTGCGCGTATTTCCACCATTCGACCGTCATCGGCTTCGGGCGCGACACGTCGCCGAACAGGATCGGCGGGCGGACGCAGCGCGAACCGTAGCTCTGCACCCAGCCGTTCTCGGTGAAAGCAAATCCCGCCAGTTGCTCGCCGAAGTACTGCACCATGTCGTTACGCTCGAATTCACCGTGAACGAGAACATCGAGACCAATCTCTTCCTGCCAGCGCACTGCACGTGCCGTCTCTTCATACAGAAACGCGTTGTAATCCGCATCGCTCAGGAGCCCCTTGGCATGGGAAGCGCGTGCCTTTCGAACCTCGGGCGTCTGCGGGAATGAACCGATCGTCGTGGTCGGGAATGCCGGAAGGTTAAAGCCGGCACGCTGTACCTTAGCGCGTTCGCCAAATGCAGCCTCGCGCCGCTCCATATCCGTCGTGAGCGCGGCAACCCGCTTTGCCACCACGGCATCGTGCACTTTCGGCGAGGCTTTCCGCGCAGCAGCGGCAGCGGCCGAGGCCGTCAGGGCGTCCTTGACCGAAGCGTGATCTCCGGACAGGGCCTTGCCGAGCGTCGCAAGCTCGCTCATTTTCTGAAGCGAGAAGGCGAGCCATGTCCGGAGCTCCGGATCGAGCGCGGTCTCACGGTCGAGGTCTATAGGAACATGCAGCAGGGAGCACGACGGCGCGATCTGGATGTTGCCGGCGCCGCGCGCGGCCACGGCCGCTTCGAGACGACTGACAACAGAAGGCAGGTTCGCCCTCCAGATGTTGCGCCCGTCGATCGCCCCCAGCGACAGGACGAGTCCCTCCGGGGCAGTTGTCAGAACGTCGTGCAGTTGATCGGGCGCACGGAGCAGATCGACATGGAGCCCGGCAACCGGCAGGGACAGCGCCGTCGCCAGGTTGTCGCCGAGACCGCCGAAATAGGTGGTCAGCATGATTTTCAGTTGCGGCACGTTCTTCGCAAAGGTCGCATATGCGACGCGCAACGCATCGAGCGCAGCCTCGTCGAGATCCAGCACCAGGCATGGTTCGTCCAACTGGACCCAGTCGGCGCCTTCCGCAGCGAGCCGGCCGAGCAGTTCGGTATAGACCGGCAGCAGATCCGACAGCAGCGAGAGCGGGTCCAGCGACGCATCCTTGCTCTTGCCCAGCTTCAGAAAGGTGACAGGGCCGAGCAGTACGGGCCGGGTGCGATGACCAAGCGCCAGAGCCTCGCGATACTCATCCACCGGCTTTGACGAAGACAGGGCGAACTTTTGCCCCTGAGAGAATTCCGGCACCATGTAATGATAGTTGGTGTCGAACCACTTCGTCATTTCCTGCGCCGGCACGCCATTTCCATGCCCGTGCGCATGCGCGCAGGCCGGGTCTGACACGCCCGCCTCAGCCCCGCGCGCCATCGCAAAGTAGGTCGCGAGCGGCACCGGTCCGCCGTCCCAGCCATAGATCGAGGGAATAGCCCCGACCAGAACGCTGGTATCGAGAACCTGGTCGTAGAGTGAAAAATCATTCGACGGTATGACTGTCACGCCGAGCACCCTCTGGCGTGCCCAGTTGGCGGCACGAAGCTCGGCAGCCGTGGCCATCAGCGCCTTCTCGTCGGACCTGCCCGACCAGTAACTTTCCAGCGCGGTCTTGAGTTCACGGCGCGGACCGATCCGCGGCGTACCGAGTGTTGCAACGGCTATTGAGGAAGTGGAATTCAACATGGCTTAACCCCGAAGTTTGGGGGCAAAAGGCCAAGGTGACACGTCTGGACTCCAGACGGATTTATGCCGTCAGAGTCGCAACCGCACCACCGGGACACCCCGCCCGTGGACGTACATTTTGTCGAGGCAGGTCTCCTGGCTCACGGGTCAACGCTGCTGTCCGTCTTCCCAACGCTTGCGCGTCAGTGACATGAATGGACAGCGGCTCACCGCTTACAGTTGCGGGGGCAGCGCCGGAATGACTGCTTTAAGCTGCAGCGCACCGGCTTCCCTCTTAGCTCCGGGCCAAACGAGCCCGCAGAACCACGACGCCGCCAGTTAAGGTGAACTGAAAACACAGTCAACCCGGGACATTCAACGACGCCTGCCGAACAAAGCGGCGAGGAAATTTGACAGGATTGCTTCGCGATCTTGTTTTCCGCAGCGAACCGACAGACGTGGCTTGTGGAATTGACCCGCGAGACAGAGCGCGCACGGTCCGGCGCCGAAGCGGCCGGCGATGCCGGACAGAAGGTGATATCTCGATCCGGTCGCCGAATGCGGGCAACTGCACGGCGTGATCGCGAGGGTCCGCAGGTGCTGGCGTAGTTCAAGCGTACGGAAAATGAACTGCGGATGCGCGCTGTGGAGCGGGCGGAGGGAATCGAACCCTCGTATGCAGCTTGGGAAGCTGCCGTTCTACCATTGAACTACGCCCGCATCGTCACAGTGCCATCATCTAGCCGAGACTGGTCGATACGCCAAGCCGCTTCTGGAAAAGCCGCTTGATGAAAAAGCTCCTTGATCAAAAAGCCGATGGATGAAAAGCCGATTAAGGACGGATCGTCGCGGCAAAATATCTGGCGGCGGGCAGATTCCGGATGACGCCCCGGCTTGGGCTGTTATCATCGCGCCGGAATGGCAGCGCGTGAGTACACATTTTTTGACACGTCGGTGGGCCGATGCGGAATCGCATGGGGCCGAAGCGGAATTGTGGGCGTGCGGCTGCCGGAAGCCCGCGAGATCGAGACGCGGCGGCGCCTGCTGCTGCAGTTTCCCGAGGCCCGCGAGGTCACCCCGCCGGTCGATATCGAGCTGGCCATCGAGGGCATCGTCGCGTTACTGCGCGGCGCACCCTGCGACCTCTCCGACGTGCCGCTCGACCTGGCCGGCGTGGCGCCGTTCCACCGCCGTGTCTACGACACCGTGAGGTTGATCCCCTATGGCCAGACCCGCACCCATGCCGAATTGGCTGCCCGCCTCGGCACCAGCGGCGCGGTGCATGCGGTCGGCCAGGCGATCAATCGAAATCCCTTCGCCATTTTGGTGCCGTGCCATCGCACGCTGGTAACCGCCGGCCACACCAGCGGCTTTGCCGGCAATGCCGGCATCGTCACCCGGGCCCGGCTGCTCGGGATCGAGGGCGCGCTGGACGACCGCCGGCCGACCTTGTTCGACGCGCTGCTGTCCGCGGCGCCACCGCAGGCACAGGGCTAGCCGCTTTACGACAACACCGGCCGCACCTTGGGCACCGGGCCGGACTTCGAGCCCCACGGCGTCAGCAGCACGCTGAGCGCGGAGAGGCCGCCAAGCACCACCATCGACGCCGCCGCGAGCCAGAACAGGCTGCGGCTGCCGGCATCGATCGACAACAGATACCAGCCGCCGATGCCGATGAAGACCAGCCGGGCGGTTTGCGCCAGCACCGGGCCGAGAACCCTGGCTGCGCCCTGCGACGAGAAATAGGTCGCCGTCGACAGGCCAAGGAAGGCGTACATCGGGGCCGCGACGGCGAGATATTGCTGGCTGGCCGTGCGGACGGCAGCATCCCCGGTGAACAGGTTAACCCACAGATCCGGATAGATCGCGATCAGCGTGCCGAGCAGGCCGACCACCACGAACGACATCGAAGCAGCGGTCCAGGCGATGCGGCGCGCGCGCGCCACGCGGCCGGCGCCGATCGCCATACCGATCATCGGCACCGAGGCGACGCCGACCGCGAAAGCCAGCGTCGTCAGCAGGAACTCCAGCCGCGCGCCGATGCCGTAGCCGGCCAGCACTTCGGTGCCGTATTGCGCCAGCATGTGGGTGAAGATCGTGATGGTCAGCACCGATTGCAGCGGCGAAAAACAGGCGATGGCGCCGACCTTGAGGATGTCGAAGAACATACCGCGCTGGATACGAAAGCTGCGCGGCATCGGCCGCACCCGGGCGCGGCCGGAGAACACGTACCAGCCCATGATCGCGGCGCCGATGCTGTAGGCGATCAGCGAGCCCGCAGCGACCCCCGGCATGCCGAATTGCGGCACCGGGCCGAGGCCGAGGCCGAGTACGCCGCCGAGGATGATCTGCAGCACCGCCGAATTCAGCGTGATGGCTGACGGCAGCTTCATGTTGCCGGTGCCGCGCAGGATCGAGGCGAAGGTGTTCATCAGCCAGGGAATGACGCCACCGGCGAAGAAGATCGCGATATAGCCCGTCGCCTGCGACAGCACGCTGCCGCGCCCGCCCAGCGCTTGCAGCAGGAATGGCCCGAACGCCAGCATGCCGATCGTAAAAACCAGACCGAGGCAGATGCCGATCATCAGCGCGTGCGCCGCCAGCGTCGAGGCGCGATCGTGGTCACCGGCACCGAGCGCGCGCGCGATCGCTGAGGACACGCCGCCGCCCATCGCGCCGCCGGACATCGTCATGGTCAGGATCACGAACGGAAACACCAGCGCCATCGCCGCCAGCGATTCAGTGCCGAGCCGGCCGATATAAGAGGTCTCCGCGATCACCACGAGCGTGCCGGCGGACAACGCCACGACGTTCGGCCACGTCAGCCGCAGCAGCGTCGGCAGAATTGCGTGATCGAGCAGCGCGTTCTTTGCAGGAGCGGCCAGGTCCGGCAGCGGCTGCATTTCGGCGTCGGGCACGGCCAACCCGGCGACGGTGATTTCGGACATGCGTTTCCTCGCGCGGCCCGATCATGATAGCCGGGCACGTGCCGTTCCTAGCATCGATCCGCGGCGACGCCATGCCCGCCCACGCATGGGCCCGCGGCAATCGCGCATCCCGCAACGCGGTACAGTCTGACGCGTATCGCGCCGTGTTCACACCGAAGGGCTTCACGCCGAAGAGCTTCACGTCGAAGTCATGGGCGTGATCTGAACGATCTCGCATCTGCCGCATTTGATCCGGGCAATCAGAGGAAGATCGATGCGTAATAATTTTCTTCTATCCGCCTGTCTCGTCGCTTTGGCGGCTCCATTAGCCGCCTGCGGCGAGCAAGCCACCCAGACCTCCGGGCAGGATTTCGGCGGCTCGCCGACGCTGGTCGATCCCGTCCACTCGCTCATCCCCACCGTCAACATCGCCACTCCCACCGGCTGGCCACAGGGCGTCAAGCCGGTGGCCGCGAGCGGCATCGCCGTCAACGCCTTTGCCAGCGGGCTCGACCATCCCCGCACGCTCTACGTGCTGCCGAACGGCGACGTGCTGGTGGCAGAGACCAACGCGCCGCCAAGGCCGGATGACAGCAAGGGCATCAAGGGCTGGGTGACGAAGATGGTGATGGGCCGCGCCGGCGCCGGCGTGCCCAGCGCCAACCGCATCTCGCTGCTGCGCGACGCCGATGGCGATGGCGTGGCGGAGACCAAGACGGCGTTTCTCGAAGGGCTGAACTCGCCGTTCGGCATGGTGCTGGTTGGTAACGAGTTCTTCGTCGCCAATTCCGACGCCGTGGTGAAATTTCCTTACAAGACCGGCGACACCAAGATCACCGCCGCAGCAGTGAAGGTCGCCGACCTGCCCGGCGGCACCATCAATCATCACTGGACCAAGGACCTTACCGCCAGCCCGGACGGCACGAAGCTGTACGCTACCGTCGGCTCTAACAGCAACGTCGCCGAGAACGGCATCGAGGCCGAGAAGGACCGCGCCGGCATTCTGGAAATCGACCGGGCGACCGGAAAATCCCACGTCTTCGCCTCCGGGCTGCGCAATCCGAACGGCCCGTCGTGGCAGCCGCAAAGCGGTGCATTGTGGGTCACGGTCAACGAGCGCGACGAGATCGGCAGCGACCTGGTGCCGGACTACATGACCTCGGTGAAGGACGGCGGCTTCTATGGCTGGCCCTATAGCTGGTACGGCCAGCACGTCGACGTCCGCGTCGACCCGCAGCGGCCGGACCTTGTGGCCAAGGCGATCGTGCCGGATTACGCGCTCGGCGCGCATACCGCTTCGCTGGGCCTGACCTTCAACACCGGCGACCTGTTCCCGGCCGAGATGAAGAACGGCGCTTTCGTCGGCCAGCACGGCTCATGGAACCGGACACCGCGCAGCGGCTACAAGGTGATCTTCGTGCCGTTCAAAATGGGCAAGCCCAGCGGCCCGCCGCAGGACGTGCTGACCGGCTTCCTCAATGACAATGGCGACGCGCAGGGCCGTCCGGTCGGCGTCAGGATCGACAGCAAGGGCGCGCTGCTGGTCGCCGACGACGTCGGCAACATGGTCTGGCGCGTCACGCCGTCAGGCGCCGCCGCGGTGTCGGCACGGTAAGCGATTGTTGCAAGCGACAAGAGGCCTCCGGATTCCGGGGGCCTCTTCATGGAACGGCGGACGACAGCTTCTCCCGTTTCGTGGTAGCTTCGCTCACCGGGGTGCCGTAGCGGCAACGGGAGTCCGTGTCCGTGATGTCCACACCACCGTCCGTCGTGCCGGGGAAGACTGTCCTCGACGAGGACGACCTCTACGCTTGGGCGAACCGGCAGGCTGCCGTGCTGCGCGCATCGTCTGGACGAACCCGACCTTGATCGCAAGCTCGAGGCCGCGAAGGAAGCCGGTTACAGCTATGGCCGTGACCGCGCTTCGGGCGAGACCGACATCGCGATCGAGCGATTTCCCGAGAAATTGCCTTATGACTGACACGATATCACCGGGCGTGCGTTCAGGATCGACACGCCGCGCGAATAAGGTTGGTATCGTCTTCGCCTGAAATGATTGAGAGTTCGGGAAGTTCACACAGGAGTTGGCGTGCGTCTATTCGTGTTCGGGCTTGGCTACAGCGTACGTCGCTTCATCGATCACCATGCGGAGCGTTTCACGGCGATCTCGGGCACGGTTCGGACGGCGGAGAAGCAGCACGCGCTGCGAGGTTCGCGCTGCATGCCGTTACTGTTTGGCGCGGACCATTCCGATCCGGCGATCGCCGAACACATCGCCCGTGCCGACTTGCTGCTGGTCTCGGTGCCGCCCGGCGCCTCCGGCGACCCGGTGCTGGCGGCGTTCGACGCGCAGATCGCGGCGAGCGGCGTGCGGCGGATCGTTTATCTCTCGACCATCGGCGTCTATGCCGATCACGGCGGCAACTGGATCGACGAGAGTGCGGCGATGTCCGGCGACGGGCGCCGCAAGCAGCGCATCGACGCCGAGGCTGCGTGGCTGGCCGCGCCCGGGAAACGCACCTCGGTGCTGCGGCTGGCCGGCATCTACGGTCCCGGCCGCAATGCGCTGCGAAATCTCCGGGCCGGTACGGCGCGGCGGATCGTCAAGCCCGACCAGGTGTTCAACCGCATCCATGTCGAGGACGTCGCGCGTGCGATCGACAAGGCATTTGCCTTTGACCGGGCCGGCATCTGGAATGTGTGCGATGACGAGCCGGGACCGCCGCAGGATGTGATTGCTTACGCTGCGACGCTGATGGGAATGTCAGCGCCGCCCGAACAATCCTTCGACGATACCGAGATGAGTCCGATGGCGCGCAGCTTCTACGCCACCAGCAACCGGGTCTCGAATGCCCGCATGAAGCGCGAAATGGGCATCGAACTGGCGTTCCCGAATTACCGCGATGGACTCACGGCGCTGTGGCAGTCGGGCGAAGGCAAGTAACCATCAAACTGTCATCCCGGGATGTACTGCGGTCGGCGCAGCCGGCCGGAGGGCAGACCCGAAATGACCGGTGAAATGGGCAAGCCCATCCACGCAAAACGCGGCGGACCTTCTCGGTCCGCCGCTCGGGTCTCACTAAATCGCTAAAAGCTACTTTTCCTCTTCCATGGTCACGGCGACATCCGCATTGGCGGACAGCCGGACCTTGTTGCCTTCGACTTCCGCGACGAGGCTGCCGTCGATGAAGTGGTGATGGCCCTTGTGGTGGCCTTCGCCGCTGTCCTTCTTGGTCAGCTTGATGCGGCCGCCCTCGAAGTGATCGACGGTGCCAACGTGAACGCCGTCGGCGCCGATAACTTCCATATGTTCTTTGATGCCTGCGATGCCGGTCATGTCGAATTCCTTGCTCGGGACGGGCGCATATAACGCGCGAGGCCCGTTCCGGTTCGATTGGCAGGGAACATTGCGCCCTTCAAGTGGGCCAAGACCCGAATTAGGGACCCCCGGTCCCTAAACCTTGAAATGCTTCGACAGTTTCAGGCTCTGGCCCTGATAGTTCGAGCCGATGCGCTGGCCGTAGAGCGCGTCGGGGCGGGACAGCATTCTCTCGTAGACGAGGCGGCCGACGATCTGGCCGTGCTCGAGAATGAACGGCACCTCGCGGGAGCGGACTTCGAGCACGGCGCGCGAACCGCGGCCGCCGGCGCCGTCATGGCCGAAGCCGGGGTCGAAGAAGCCGGCGTAGTGCACCCGGAATTCGCCGACGAGGGGATCAAACGGCACCATTTCGGCGGCATAGTCCGGCGGCACCTGAACGGCTTCCTTGGACGCCAGAATATAGAACTCGCCGGGATCGAGGATCAGCGTGCCGTCCCGGCGCGCCACGATCGGCTCCCAGAACTCATTGACCGCGTAGCCCGAGCGGCGGTCGATATCGACGACACCGGTATGGCGCTTGGCGCGGTAGCCCACGAAGCCGGTTTCGTTGTCGCCGGACAGGTCAACCGACAGCGCCACGCCGTTGTTGAGATCGGCCTCGTCGCTGTCGACCAGCGGCTCCAGCGCATGCAGGTCTTCCAGCGCCTCGTTGTCGAGGATGGCGTCGCCGACGCGGAAACGCACCTGCGACAGCCGCGAGCCTTCGCGCAGCAAGACAGGAAATGTCTTCGGGCTGATCTCGGCATAGAGCGGGCCGTGATAGCCGGCGCCGATCACGTCGAAGCGCCGCGTGCCGTCGGCGATTACCCGGGTGAAGACGTCGAGGCGGCCGGTGGAGCTTTTCGGATTGGCCGAGGCGAAGATATTCGGCGGCAGCGCCAGGCTCTCGATCAACGGCACGATATAGACGCAGTTGGTTTCCAGCACTGCACCGTCCGACAGATCGATCTCATGCAGCTTCAGCTCGTCGATGCGCTCGGCCACCGTCGTGTTCGGGCCCGGCAGGAAGCTGGCGCGGACGCGGTAGGCGATGTCGCCGAGCCGCAGATCGAGGCTGGCCGGCTGGATCTGGCTTTCGACAAAGGGATAGGCCGGCAGGATCAGGCCGGCATCGGCCATCGCCGCAATCATGCGGTCGGGCAAAATACCATCGGCGTCGGGCGGCAGGGTGAACGGCACAGGTTGATCCTCGTCGCGTCCAGATCAAACGCGATTTCATCGGTTATCGCACCCCCGGCTTGACGGAAAGGGCGACCGGGAATATGCACATGACTTATCCCGTGGTGATTTGAGCCGGCCGGCTTGCAGCCACGTTAAACAAGTCGCTAAACAGGCCGGGGACACGTGTGATCCCGGCCGTTGGACGTTTGTCCTGGCCGGTTTTTTTGTGGCTTTCGCAGCCACGATGGAGGTCACATGTCTGAGAAGTCCGCCGCCGCTTACCGCCCCGAAACCCGGCTCGTCCATGCCGGCATGCTGCGCTCGCAATTCGGCGAGACTTCCGAAGCGTTGTTCCTGACCCAAGGCTTCGTCTACGAGACCGCCGAATTGTGCGAAGCGCGCTTCAAAGGCGAGGACCCCGGCTTCATCTATTCGCGGTTTTCCAATCCGAACACCTCGATGTTTGAAAGCCGCATGATCGACCTCGAAGGCGCCGAGGCCGGCCGCGCCACCGCCACCGGCATGGCGGCCGTGACCGCAGCGATCCTGGCGCCGCTGCGGATTGGCGATCACGTGGTCGCGTCCAAACAGTTGTTCGGCTCGTGCCGCTACGTCATCGAGGATCTGCTGCCGCGCTACGGCATCGAATTCACGCTGGTCGACGGCCTCGATCTCGACGCGTGGCAGAAGGCGATGCGCCCCAATACCAAGACCTGCTTCCTTGAAAGCCCGACCAATCCCACGCTCGACGTGCTCGACATACCGGCGATCGCCGCAATCGCGCATGCCGGCGGCTCCAGGCTGATTGTCGACAACGTGTTTGCGACGCCGATCTGGCAGAGCCCGCTTACGCTCGGCGCCGACGTCGTGGTGTATTCGGCGACCAAGCACATCGACGGCCAGGGAAGATGCCTCGGCGGCATTATCCTCGGCTCGAAGGATTTCATCGCCGAGCACATCCACAACTACCTGCGCCAGACCGGGCCGGCGATCTCGCCGTTCAACGCCTGGGTGCTGGTGAAGGGGCTGGAAACGCTGGCGATCCGCGTCAAGCAGCAGACCGAGACCGCGGGCGCGCTGGCCGATGCACTGGCCTCGCATCCAAAGGTCACGCGGCTGATCTATCCCGGCCGCGCCGATCATCCGCAGGCGGCTCTGGTGAAGAAGCAGATGCGCGCCGGCTCGACGCTGATCGGCTTCGAGATCGACGGCGGCAAGGCGGCGGCGTTCCGCTTCCTCAACGAACTCAAGCTGACGCGAATCTCCAACAACCTTGGCGACTCCAAGAGCCTGATCACGCATCCGGCCACTACCACACATCAGCGGCTGCCGATCGATGTCCGCGCGGAACTGGGCATCAGCGAAGGTTTCGTACGGTTCTCCGCCGGGCTCGAGCACAAGGACGACCTGCTCGAGGATATGGAAGCCGCGCTGAAAAAGGCGTGAGGCAGCCACTACACACCGCTGTCATCCCGGCCAAGCGAGCAGAGCGAGCGCAGCGCCGGGATCCATAGCCTCCGTCTCCTCGATGGAAGCTAAGGCTGTGGCTACAATCTTCGTTATCACAAGCTCGGTGTTTGTGGGTCCCGGATCAGCGTTCGCTTGCGCTCACTTGTCCGGGACGCCCCCCGTGGCGCTACATCGGCTTCTGCGCGTGCACACTCGACGGCACGTTGACGCCGTACTTGATCTGGCCGACCGACTTGATGATGTTGTCGCCAAGCAACTGCGCGAAGCAGGCGTAGCCCCAGTCGTTCATGTGCAGGCCGTCGGCTATGACAAAGCTGTCGAATGCCATCTGCTGACCCTCGTGCCATTCCCGCATCACTTCGAAGCGCGGGAAGATGCCGACATGGCGCAGCGCCGCGACCTTGTTGAGCATCGCGATCATCTTGCTGGCGCTTTCTGGCTTCTGATTCACCGCCGGCGAATATTGCGGATCGACCAGCACCAGATCGGTGCCGGCCGCCTGGATTCTCCCGATGCCGTCTTCGACCATGTTGGCGGTATCGCCGGGATCGAGGTTGCGCAGCACGGCGTTGGTGCCGACCTGCCAGATCACCAGATCCGGCTTCGCATTGATGACCTCGTTCTGCAGCCGCGCCATCATTTCCGGCGCATCCTCACCGCCCTTGCCACGATTGAGCACGGTAATGTTGGCGGTCGGATAGGCGCGATGCAATTGCGCCGCCAGCCTGTTGGGATAAGTAAACTCCGGCGCCGACGAACCGAAGCCCTCCGTCGAGGACGACCCGAAGGCGATGATCACGACCGGCTCGCCGGCGGCGAGCTTGCCGGCCACGCGCGACAGCGTACCCATCGCGTGCGCACCGGCTTTCGGCGAGCGGCACGGCACCCGGCTGAAGATATCGGCGGCGGACTTGGCAACTTCCTTGACCTTGTCGATCGTCTTGCCGGCCACGCCCTTCTGCGGCACGTCCAGTTCATTGGTTGCCACGGTCATCACCACGCCCTGCGCGAGGACGGGCGATAGCTGGGTGGTTAGCATCAGAGCGGATATGACCAAAGGGAACATCGCGCGACGGGACAAAAAGCTTAACTCAAACATTAACGCTGAATCCTCAACTCCGCTGGATTGACGTGTGCCGCATCGATCAGAAACGTCGATAGCGCGCGTGCGAGGCAATCGTGAACCCGCTTGGCAAGCTCGAGGCCGGGCGATGCGCTGAACAGATCGAAATCACCGGCCTCATTCCATTGCCGCATGATGGCAAAGCGATCGAACAACGGAGCGTCGTGCTGCTGCGCCACCACACGCATGTTATCTAGGTACGCCGAGCCGGAAATCATCGTTTCAGTGCGCGGACTGTACTGAAGATTCATTAAAACAACGTCGGTTCCCGCCGATTTCATGGCTGCCACGCCCTCATCGAGGGCATTGCGGAAATCGTCGGCATCCACGGACCGCATCGCGTCATAGGTTCCGGTCTGCCAGATCACCAGATCCGGCTTGCGCTCCTCGACGAGCTTTCCCAGCGTCGGCGCCAGTTCCTCGGCGGTCTTCTTGGGGTACATCTCCAGTGTCACATTGGTCTCGACGCCCGGAAGCTTCTCGCGCAGCACGGCCTGCAAGCGGCCCGGATAGGCCGCGGAACTGTCGGACGCGCCGATCACCGAGGAACGGCTGCCTATCACGAGGATATTGAGCTTGCCGCCCGGCTTCACCACGCCGGCAACCTTGGGAAGCCGGCTTTCGGAGGTCAAAAGGTAGGCCGGAACCTCGCAGACCGGAACGGCGGCGTCTTCAGCGCGCACGGGTGTCGTGACCAAAAGCCCGGCCAGCATCGTGAGCCAGATTGCCCTCATGCTCCCCCTCCCGCGAAATCGGCATTGGCGTCGGCGCTTTTCGCGCGCGTTCCGCCCTTGGCCGCGACGCGCTTGTACCACGAAAACACCCAAGCCGCTGCCGACATGATGAAGATCCCGAAGATGCTGACAATCAGGTGCATCCAGGGACCGCCGGCCACCTCCGCCAGCACGAAATGGCCGGCGAAAGCTAGGAACACGCCGATGCAGAAAATTTCGAGCGAATGCTGGCCACATAACACCATCGGCCGTAGCCAGGGCGATTTCAGCCCCGGCCAGTCCTTCTTGAGGAACCGGACGGTAATTGCCGCCAGCGCCAGGAAATGCGCGAAACGCAATACGTCGAGATCGGTCTTGTTGATCGGATACATCCACTGCTCGATGAAGCGGGGCAACAGATGGTGGATCTGCGGGATGTACCAGGTCAGCGTCACCCAGAACGCCGCCAGCAAATAGGCGACGCAGATCCACAGTGTTACCTGCGAAGAAAGAATTCTGGACATCCGCCGGGCGCCGCCGAGCGCACACCAGGCGCCAAACACGAACAGCAACTGCCAGGCAAACGGATTGAACGCCCAGACCCCGTTAGGATAGGCCGGGAGGTACAGGTCGAATTCCCAGGTCAGCGCATACAGCGCCACCGACAGCGCCAGCGTCAGGTCCGCCCGGCGCCGCATTAACCAGAGAATGGGCGGCAGGAACAACATCAGCACGATATATAGCGGCAACACGTCCATGTTCACCGGGCGAAATTTCAGCAACAGCGCCTGAACGATGGTCACATCGGGCTGCTTGAGGAAATCCAGGATGCCCATTTCTTCTGAATAAAGCGGGTTCTCGAAGCTGGTGGCGACATAGGAGATTTCCGCCAGAAAGATCGTGAACAGGAAGACGTGGGCGACATAAATCTGCCAGACCCGTTTGAAGATTCGGGCCGAGGCCACTACCGTGCCCTGCTCCAGCATCGCGCGGCCATAGACGAAGGCGGCGGTATAGCCGGAGATGAAGATGAATATTTCGGTGGCGTCGCTGAAGCCGTAATTGCGGATCGTGAACCAGGTCAGGATGTTCGGCGGCAGGTGGTCGATGAAGATCAGCCACAGCGCCAGCCCGCGGAACAGGTCGAGCCGCAACTCGCGCTCGCCCACTACGGGCAATGTCACCGCATCGGCACGCGGCTTCGCCGGCACAGCAGGCGGGGTCGGCTCCGCGGCAATCGGTTCGGCAACGGAGGTCATCGGGCAGCGCTCAACGTGATCGACTCGCAGTATGCTTGGTCATGAAAGAAATGATCGGCCCGTAAGTTGCAAGCCAAATGCTTCCTGCAGACCGATGCCGCGGCGTCACACCACGGCGAGACGGTATGCTGGAACTATGTTGAAACAACGATCCGCCGCGCTTTCCATCGATTTGGCGCAGCCGGTGATTTTAGCTATCATCCAGCGACAATTTGAACGATGACAGGGTCATGTACCGCGCCGTAACCCGCCAGATCGAAGTCACCGTCGAGCCGAACTTCCTGCCGGAACGTTCGTCGCTGGAGAAGCGCCAGTTTTTCTGGTCCTACACCGTGGTAATCACCAATGCCGGCGCCGAGACCGTGCAGCTCAAGACCCGGCACTGGCTGATCACTGACGCCTCCGGCCGCTTGCAGGAATTTCGCGGCGAGGGCGTGGTCGGCGAACAGCCGGTGCTCGCGCCGGGCGAACGCTTTGAATATACCTCCGGTGTCCCCTTGCCGACCGCCTCCGGCTTCATGGAAGGCAGCTACCAGATGGTCACCGACAGCGGCGAACCGTTCGACATCGACGTGCCCGCGTTTTCGCTGGATGGCCCGGACAACAAACGCACCCTGAACTAGGCGCACTTTTCCCTCTCCCCCGTCATTGCGAGGGGTTCTTGCGACGGAGCAATCCAGTCCTTCGCTTGCGACCTTCTGGATTGCCGCGTCGCGGAGTTTATCATCGGGCCGGCGAAGCCTGACCCGTTGGCTCATCGCAATGACGGGGGAGGCCGGCGGATCAATCGCCGCCATAAGCATTGAGCCCCAGTGCTCGTTTGTTCTCCTGGAACGAACAGGGGACGGTATTTTGAGACCGCCGAGAGATTAAGATTTCCTCTCCGCCCACAGATGCGCCCGCGAAAAAACGCGAGCTCCCGAATCAGCAGTCCAGCGTGTTGTCGCGTCCCCATTCCGACGGATGTCGGGCGTGATCGTCCCATTGCTGTTGCTGGTGCTTGATGTAAGCGGGCACCAGCGCGCCCAGCGCCTCGATCAGCACCACGGATTTTTCCAGCGCACGAATCGCGGCCTGCATCGCATGGGGATTGGCAGCGCCGTCCGGCGCGCAGGAACGGCTGCTGGTTTTCCCGGCAACGACCGACCCGGCACCATGCAGGCCTCGGCGTTGCACACCTATCTGCATCGTTTCGCCGTCAGCGCCGGGCAGCGCGTCGCGATCTTCACGACCTCGAACGATGGCTGGCGCAGCGCGTTCGATCTTAGCCAGGCCGGTGTTGCGGTTGCCGCGGGGTATCGCCGGTTGAAGTCCGTGACAGTGATCGACTGTAGCGGCGGCACGCACGCCATCGCCGCCGATACGCTCGGCGTATCAGGTGGCTGGACGCCGAGCGTCGGCATCGCCACGCATCTCGGCGGCAAGGCGGACTGGGCCGAGGCAAAGTCGGCTTTCCTTTGCAACGAGGTACCAAAGGGGATGCAGATCGTCGGCGCCGCGGCAGCGCGATGGAGGCGTCGTAATTATTGCAGCGTCGGCTCGGCAGGGATGATCGCATCGGGCGCCAGCGGCAGGCCGGGGAGCCTTGGCCGATGCGAGGCGATCGCTTTCGCCGGATGCAACTGGCCGATCCATTCGATCATTGCGTGCTGCGGCTTCGGACGGCCGAGAAAATAGCCCTGCATCGCGGGGCACCCCAAATCCAGCAACTTGTAGAGATCTGCTGCGGTTTCAACGCCCTCGGCCACCACCTCGAACTTGAACGACTGCGCCAGATTCAGCACCGCCAGTACCAGCGCCTGGTGTTCGGGCGAACCGGCAATGCCGGTGACGAAGCCGCGATCGATCTTGACGCGGTTGACGTGCAGCTGTCGCAACACGCCGAGCGAGGAATAGCCAACGCCAAAATCGTCGATCGCGATCTGAACCCCGGCACCGGACAGAGCCATCAGCTTGCCCTGAACGGCCTGCAAGTTCATCGCGACTTCTTCGGTGATCTCGATCTCCAGCATCGCCGGCGGCAGATCATGCTTCTTCAGCTTCGCCAGAATCAGTTCGTCGATCGGCAGTTGGGTCATTTCGCGGGGCGAGACATTCACCGCCACCCGGACCTGCGGCAGCCCCATCGCCTGCAACGTCTGCATCATGCTGCAGACATCGTTGAGGAGGAACCGCATCAACGCCTCCGAGAGGCCGGCCAGTGAAGCCACCGCGACCAGCTCTTGCGGCGGAATCCAGCCGAGCCTCGGGTGGTTCCAGCGAAGCAGCGCCTCCAGGCTGTTGAGGCTGAGCCCGCCTTCGCCTAGAATCGGCTGATACCAGACTTCAAGCTCGTCGTCCGCCAGCGCCTTGCCGAGGTCGCGTTCGACATCGCGACGCATTTCCAGCCGCGCGCGGAGACGGTCATCGAACACATGATAGCGATTGCGCCCGCCGTCCTTCGCCGCGTAGAGCGCGACGTCGGCGCAAACGAGAAGTTCGTCGATATCGACACGCGATGACCGGCAAATGCCGATGCTGACGCCGACACCGCCCCTCTCGACCGCAGAAAACGGTGCCCCGATCGACGCGATCAGCCGCATCGCCAGCGCCTCGGGTTCGCGTGGATCCACGACGGCGAACAGCACACCGAATTCGTCGCCACCGATCCGCGCAACCGTGAAGCGTTCAGGAAGTTCCTCGCGCAACCGGATTGCGACCTCAACCAGGAGCTTGTCGCCAGCACTGTGGCCGAAGGCGTCGTTGATCGACTTGAACCCGTCGAGATCGAGCAACATCAGGCAGAAACCCGATGCATCGCCGCGAATACGGCGCCGCGCTTCATCGAGGAATCCGCTGCGGTTGAGTAATCCTGTCAAAGCGTCGTGCGAGGCGCGGTAGCGCATCTCCTCGGCAACTTTCCTCGCATCGTCGTTAGCTATCTCCAGCGAGTGCGACATTGCCGTGGCCTCGTTCTTCAGCCGGCTGTTTTCGCGAAAAGCGACCTCACTGCCATGCGACGAGCGGATCAGAGCGAGCAGGTACAACAACATGGCGGCGGCCAGGCAGTTGCGATCGAAGCCGCCGACATAGATCAGACAACCGATCGCGGCCAGCAGCGGCGGCGTGATGAAGCAGATCGGAATCCGCGAATAGGCAAAGCCGTGGGTGACGGCGCCGGCAGTGATGCCGCACTGGATGGCGATATAGAACAGGGTTTGCGGCGACGTGTAGCCGTCGCACAACACCGGGATGAAGGCCCACACCACGCCCGACAGCAACGCTATCACGCAATGCGCCTGCAACTGCTGTTCGCTCGTCCAGCCGCGCGGGTCGGTTGCCGTCGCCAGGGGCATCCGGACCAGCAAGAAGCGCAGCAGGTTCACCGCGCTGGACGCAGCGAACCAGACGGCGCCCTCGGCGACGACCCCGGCATTCCACGCCACCAGCACGGAGGCGATGCCGAGCAGGACGTTGACAGGGATCGACATCAGCACGGTGCGGCGAACGGCCAGTATCTGATCGGCGCGGATCAGTTGCTGCAGCGACCATTCGTCGTGCGTGCGCGCGGTTGCACGGATGGAACTTTGTATCGGATACGAGATCGGCATTTGCCGACTATAAGCGGCCGGCAACAAAGACGCATGTCCGCCAGGGCGATAGAGGACGGCGCAGTTAACGTGGCCATAACGCATCGGCGCTGCACGCAGGCGGCGGTAGCACCCGACCGTTTAGGCTGGCTTCTCAGGCGCCGCGGCACGGTCTAACCTGGCCCGGTCCAGCGCCCGTCAGAGGCGCGACCAGGGAGAGCGACATGCGATTGCAAGGATTGTCCGCCATCGTCACCGGGGGCGCATCGGGATTCGGCGCGGGGATCGCGCGAGCCTTTGTGCGCGAGGGCGCGCGCGTTGTGATCCTCGACCTCAACGCCGACGGCGCCAGACAGGTGGCCGACGACATCGGCGACGGCGCGGTGGCGCTCGGCGGCGATGTGACGAAAAAGGCCGATGTCGACGCAGCGGTGAACCTCGCGGTCGGGACTTTCGGCAGCCTTGATGTCGTCGTCAACAATGCCGGCTGGACGTTTCGCAACAAGCCGCTGCTCGAGGTCACCGAGGAAGAGTTCGACCGGGCCTTCGCGATCAACGTCAAGTCGATCTTCCTGATGACCAATGCCTGCGTGCCGGTGATGAAGAAACAAAACAGCGGCCGCATCATCAATATCGGCTCCACCGCGGGCGTGCGGCCGCGGCCGGGCCTGACCTGGTACAACGCCACCAAGGGCGCGGTGAACCTGATGTCGAAGTCGATGGCCGTGGAGCTTGCGCCGGACGGCATCCGCGTCAACTGCATTGCGCCGGTGATCGGCGAGACCGGCCTGCTGGAATCCTTCATGGGCGTGCCGGACACGCCGGAGAACCGCGCGAAATTCATCGCCACCATCCCGCTCGGGCGGATGTCACGCCCCGCGGATATCGCCAATGCCTGCGTCTACCTGGCTGGCCCGGAATCCGAGTTCCTCACCGGCGTGATTTTGCCGGTCGATGGCGGACGCACGATCTGAACGGAAGAATTTCGTAAACTATCGAATCCGGTCGGATTCGATTCACCATTTCGCTTAAGCAATTCAGCTGCCGTTCATGCGATGGTGTGGTCATTGATCGGGGATATACCCCGGCAGGGAAGGCGTCAGGGCCGGGCCGCACAGCGGTCTGGCCCTCCTCTTTGGAGACATCATGACCACCAGGAAGCGATCCGGATCACGCAACAAGGCCAAAGCCACGCAAGCGGTGTATCCGACGTCGGCGGCCTCGGTCGCGGGGCGCAACCTCGTCAACATGGCGGTGGTGATGGCAACCTGCGCAACGATCCTGCTGGCGCTGATGATCGCAAAGAAATTCTGAACGTCATTCCGGCTGCATCTCGTTGAGCAGCGTCGGGATCAGCTCCGACACGGTCGGATGAATCGGCACCGCCCATTGCAGCTTTGTGTAATCCGCACCGACATTCATGACGTCGAGAATGCCGTGGACCGCCTCGTCGCCTGATGTACCGAGGATAGCTGCGCCGAGAATCTGCCTGGTGTCGGCGTCGACCACTACCTGCATCATCCCCAGCGTCTCCCCCTTCTCCACGGCGCGGCCGACGCGGGTCATCGGACGGCGCCCGACCAACAATTTCTTGCCGGTGTTGCGCGCCTGCGCCAGCGTCATGCCGACGCGACCGAGCGGCGGATCGATGTACAGCGCATAGCCGGACACGCGGTCACTGACCTTGCGGCTTGCGCCATCCAGCAGATTGGCGGCGATGATCTCAAAATCATTGTAGGCGGTGTGCGTGAACGCGCCGCGGCCGTTGCAGTCACCCATCGCGAAGATGCCGGGCACGTTGGTCGAAAGACCGTCATCGACGGTGATATAGCCGCGGGCGTCCGTAGCGACGCCGGCTCTGTCGAGTGCGAGGTCGTCGGTGTTGGGCCGGCGGCCGACCGCGAGCAGCACGTCGGAGCCAAGAATCTCCGGATCGCCTTCGCTGCAATCGACGCCGACGCCGATGCCATCGGAATGCGGGTGGAAGCTGATGCATTCCGCGCTGGTGCGAATGTGAATGCCCTCCGCGAGCAAAATCTCGCGGATCGCTTCGGAGATCTCCTCGTCCTCGCGCGACACCAGATGCGCGCTCTTCTCAACCACGGTCACCTCGGAGCCGAAGCGGCGATACATCTGGGCGAATTCCAGCCCGATATAGCTGCCGCCGATCACCACCAGGTGCTTCGGCACGCGGTCGAGCTGCAGGATCGTGGTGTTGGTGAGGTAGCTGATATCGTGGATGCCCGGCATCTCGGGCACCGCGGCGCGGCCGCCGACATTGAGAAAGATCTTTGGCGCGGTCAGGAGTTCGTTGCCGACGCGAATCGTGTCGGCGGATTCGAAGCGCGCGTGTCCTTCGATCACGGTGCAGTTCTTCATGCCGCGCAACCAACGCTCGACGCCGCTGCGCGCATTCAGCGTCACCTGATGCGCGCGCGCGGCGACGCGCGGCATGTCGATGCTGATATCGCCGATCCTGATGCCGAAGTCGGCGCCACGACGGGCGAGGTGCGCGGCATAGGCGCTGGCGACCAACGTCTTGGTCGGCATGCAGCCGGTGTTGACGCAGGTGCCGCCGAACAGTTTTCGTTCGATGACGGCAACGGACATGCCGGCAGCGGTCAGGCGTCCCGCCAGCGGCGGGCCGGCCTGTCCGGCGCCGACGATGATGGCGTCGAAGCGGGTCATTTCAGCGCAAGCACAATGAGAGTCCCGCCGACGGCGCCTTCGATAGAGTCAGCGATCCCCTGAAGCTCTATCATGATGCCATCCTTCACCACCGCCCCGCGCCGCCCTGCACGAAAATAGCGCCGGGCGCGGCGTCCGCCAAGCCGGGGAGCCGCGATTTTCGCCGAAGCCGGTCCGTCAGGTCGTCTTTCTCAAGCGACTCCACCAGCGTTCGAACAGCGGCAATAACCCGCGCGGGGTGATCAGGATCACCGCGATCACGACAATGCCGTAGATGAAGTAATGCAGGCCGGGCAGCGTAGTGCCCAGCTTGCCGCGCAGTATTTCGCCGAGCGGCACCAGCAGCAGCGCACCGAGCGCCGGGCCATAGGCCCGGCCGAGGCCGCCGACGGTGGCGAACAGCACGATCTCGATGGTAATCACCGGCGACACCAGCAGATAGGGATCCGCGAAGGTAAGATAGCGCACATAGGCGGTGCCAACGACAGAGGCCAGCACGGCGGAAATCACCATAGCGATGATCTTGTAGCGCAGGATGTTGACGCCGATCGCCTGCGCCGCCTTCTCGTTGTCGCGAATGGTGCGCAGGTAATAGCCGAGCGGCGCATTGAGGATCGCGACACTCGCCAGCACACAGATGGCCGCCAGCGCCAGCATCACCCAGAACGCGCCCTGCCCGCCGCCGAACTGGAACGCCAGAAAATCGCCGGTGTCCTTGGGCAGCAACAGCCCGGAAGCGCCGCCGAGGAAATCCCAGCCTTCGACGATGATGCTGCCCATTTCGGCAAAGGCCAGGGTGATCAGCACGAAGGAGAGATGGCCGAGCTGGAAACGGAAATCGATCCAGGCAATCACGGCTCCGAGCACGCCGGCGATGAACGCCGAGATCAACAATCCCAGCCACATGTTGATGCCGAGCTTGAGCAGCAGCGCACTGGAGAGCATCGCGCCACAGCCGATGAACAGGCTGTGCGCCAGCGATATCTGCCCGGCCATGCCGCCGACGATGTTCCACGACGAGGCCAGAGCGACATAGACCAGCGCCAGCGTCAGAATGTGCAGGTAATAGCTCGGTACGAAGAGCGGCAGCAGCGCGACAAGCGCCAGCGCGCCCCACCAGATCGGCGACTTCAGCGTGTTGTAGAATTCCTCTCTCATCGCGAAGCGCTCCAGGTCAGGCCTTGCGGCCGGAACAGCATGATCGCGACGAAGATGATGTAGGGCATCAGCAGTCCGAGCGGGCCGTCGAGGTAGATGGTGCCGAAGGCTTCGGCGATGCCTATGATCAACCCGCCGAGCATGATGCCGACGAAGTTGGTCATGCCGCCGAGTACGACGACGAGCAGCGTAATGACGGTGTAACGCAAACCTTGCGTCGGCTGGATCGGCGTGCCCGGCAGCAGCAAAGCGGCGGCAAGCGCGAGGATGCCGATGCCGAGCGCGAAGGTCAGCACCTGGACGCGGCCGACATTGATACCCATCAGCGACGCGGCATGCGCGTTCTGGTGCACGGCGCGGATCGAGCGGCCGAAGTCGGTCGATCGCAGCATGATGTAGAGGCCTATCGCCAGCGCGAACGACACCACGAAGGCAATGATATGCGGCACACGCAGCACGACGTCACCGAGAATGACCAGTTTGGATTCCACGATCGAAGGCGTACGCGCCGGTTCGCCGCCGAAAATCATCAGGATGCCGTTCTGCAGCACCAGGCTGAGACCCAGGGTCAACTGCACCACCATCAGGAACTGGTGCCCGACCATCGGCCGGATCAGGAAAATGTAGACCAGTGCGCCGATCGCGGTCATCACCGGCACGGTGATCAGCACCGAGACGTAGGGGTCGAGCGCGAAGGCGGAAAACAGCGCCAGGCACATGAACATGCCGAGCGAGATGAAATCGCCGTGTGAGAAATTGACGACGCCTGACACGCCGTAGACGAGACCCATGCCGAGCGCGAGCAAGCCGTAGGTGCTTCCGATCAGAAGACCCTGCGCGAGAGCCTGGTAAAGTTCGCTCACATCACTCTCCGATCACAGTCCGAGGTAGGCGCTGCGGGTGCGCGGATCGTTCTTCACGGTCTCCGCATCGCCCTCCACCGCCACCTGTCCGCGCTCCAGCACGTAGCAACGCTTGGCGTGACGCAGCGTCAGGTTCAAATTCTGTTCGACCAGGAGAATGGTCAGGCCATCGGCGTGCAATTTGTCGATAATCTCGAAAATGTACTGCACGAACAGAGGCGACAGGCCGAGTGAGGGCTCGTCGAGCATCAACAGCTTGGCTTCAGCCATCAGCCCGCGGCCGATTGCCAGCATCTGCTGCTCGCCGCCGGACAGCGAACCGGCGCTCTGCGTCAACCGTTCTCCGAGCCGCGGAAACAATGCGAGCACCTTCTCCATCTGCTGCGGGCGGTTCTTGCGGGCATGCGCATTGATGCCGCCTAGCAGCAGATTCTCGCGGATGCTCATATCCGGGAATACCAGCCGGCCTTCCGGCACCTGCACGATGCCGAGTTCGACGCGTGCCTGCGGCGTCAGCTTCGAAATGTCCTCGCCGAGAAACAGGATACGGCCGGACATCGGCTTCACCATGCCGGACAGCGAGTTGATCAGCGTGGTCTTGCCGGCATTGTTAGCGCCGAGCAGGCCGACGATCTCGCCGGCGGCCATCCTGACGTTAACGTCGCGCAGCACGGCGACGCCGCCATAGCCGGCGACAAGATTGTCGATCTCAAGCATCGATGTGGTCTCCGAAATAGGCATCGATGACGCGCTGGTCCTTGAGAATTTCGTCGGGCGTGCCCTGCGCGATCTTCTCGCCGAAATTGATCACCACCATGCGCTTCGCCAGCCGCATGATCACCGGCATCACGTGCTCGACCATCACGATGGTGACGCCCTGCTGGTTCAACTCCTCGATGATCGCGATCGGCGCCGCGGTCTCGGCCATGGTCAGGCCGGCCATCACTTCGTCGAGCAGGATGCAGCGCGGGTCGGTGGCGATGCACTTTGCCAGTTCCAGCAGCTTCTTGTCCTGCAGCGACAGCGTCAGTGGGGTCTTGTTTTCCTTGCCGCCGAGTCCGACGCGCAGCAACGCTTGCGCAGCATAGTCGATCGCCTCGCGCATCGGCCGGCGCGTCAACGCGGCGGTGGTGACGACGTCGAGCGTCGTCATATCGGCGAAGCTCTGCACGATCTGGAAGCTGCGCATCAGCCCGCGACGCACCAGCCGGTCCGGCGAGACACCGATGATGCTGGCGCCATCGAACTGCACGTCGCCCTGACTGGGCTCAATGAAGCCGGAGATCACGCCGAACAACGTGGTCTTGCCGGCGCCATTCGGGCCAATGATGCCGACGATCTCGCCCTGCTGGACTTCAAAGCTGATCGCGTTGAGCGCGACCAGCCCGCCGAACTTCTTGGTGACGTTGGCGACCTTCAGAAATGCCACGTCGTCGCCTCAGGATTTCGGCCGCGGCGGCACCTGGGCGAATTCCCTGGGAAACACCACCTGCTGCTCCATCTCCGGGGTCCATTGGATGAACATCGCCGAGCCGTCTTTCAGCAACCGGTCTTCGTCGAATTGCAGGCCCTTCGGCTTGGAAACGTAGAGGTTGGGATCGCCATAGGGGATATTGACGTTCTTCAGGGCCTCCAGCAGATCGTCGGACCGCAGCGACTTGGCATTTTCCAGTGCCTGCTGCATCACGCGCGCTGCCTGGGCATATTGAATGGCGCCCTGGCCGATCTTGTCGAGCTTGGCGACATCGCGCAGTTCCTTGACGATCGCCTGCATCGACGGGATTTTTGCGCCTTCGCTGAAGCCGGTCATGCCGAACAGGTTCTTCGTCAACACTGCCTTACCAATTTCGGGGCCGAGATCCTTCCACAACGACAAATCCGAATAGCCGCCGGTGCCACCGCAGAAAATGCTGCCATGATAATTCAGATTATAGCGCGCCTGGTGCAGCAGGATGCCATCGCGCGGCGTCACCAGGCCGACCACGACGTCGGGCTTCAGCGAGCGGATGCGGACCATCGCCGAGGTCTGGTCCTGCGCGCGAATGTCGAGCGCGGCCTCTCCGATGATCTGGATGCCGCTGGCCTTCAGTTTCTCTACCAGGAACTTGTTGGACTGCTGGCCGGCTTCGTAGTTGGAATAGCCCATCACCGCGGTCTTGATCGCGAACTTGCTGTCGTCGCGCAATGAGATAACGAAGTCGTGCATCGATTGCGCATAGCCGCGATCATAGGGGTAACCCAGCGTAAACATGTAGCTCGACTGCGAGCCACCGGCCCAGACCGACAGCGTAGGCATCTTGGCTTCGTCGACCACCGGCGTCAGCGCCAGCATCTGCGCACTGAGGATGGTGCCGGTGAGCAGATGAATCTTCTCTTCGGTAATCAGACGACGGGCTTCGGCGGCGGTGCGGGCGGGCTGGCTGGTATCGTCCGCCATTACCAGTTCGATCCTGGCGCCGCCCTTGCTCTTGATGCCGCCCTCGGCGTTGATCTTCTTGATGATATATTCGAACGCCGGCTGGCCTTCCTGCGCGTAGGCGGCAAGGCCGCCACTCATCGAATTCACCACGCCGATGCGGATCGCCGGCTCGGCCGCGCCGGCCTTGCGGATGAAGGGGGCAGCAATCGGTCCGGCCAGCAGCGCTGACGCGCCGATGCCGAATGTGCGACGGGTGATGGCCATATCGACTCCTACGTTGCGACGGCATCGCCAGGCGACACATCGCTTATTGTTTGTTGTTTTGGTGGTTCAACCGCAGCGACGACGCAGATATGTGAATATCTGCGAGGTGCGACGTAACGCCCCGAACCGAGTTAGCCGGGTTAAGGCAGCGCCGTCAAACTGCTGTGCCGGCAATCGCGAATGCGACCCATGCGTTCGCAGTGCAGCATCGCGTCAAGTTCACACAGCGCGCTCGGCGGTGACAGCGTAATGCGCTTCAAAGGCGGCGGCGTTCTGCGCCTGCCCGTCCGGGCCGGTTATCTCAACATCCCAGCAGCCGTCTTCGGTGAGTTCCCGGGCTTTCTTGAGCGCCGCTTCGGCGCTGTCGCGGCGGAGCGATATCATTCCCGACGTATCGGTCCCCTTGACGAGAAAAGGCATTCGACGACCTCCCTGCAAGAACGCGCGCGACGTGTTCGCCGCATCGTGACCTGCATCAGATCATAGGACCGCGCGCAATTCCAGTAACTTGCCCGAGTGTTTAGGTGAGTGTTTTCGTGGGTATTATCATGCGCTTACGCGCGATTTCGCCGGACTGGTCAGAATGTAGAAGGCGACAGCCCCGGTCGCCAGCATGGCGGCCATCGCGATCAGCACCGCCGGCAGGCCAAAGGCCGCGGCGATCGGGCTGGTCGCGGATTGCATCACGGCAGTGCCCAGGAAGAACGACAGATTGACCGCCGACAGCGCCTTGCCGACATGTTCGGCCGGCACGACCTGCCGCGTCATCGCATAGATCAGCGGCTGCACACAGATCAGAAAGCCGATCAGGACCAGCACGCCGATGTCGAACGGCACCGGCATGATCGCCACGCCAAACAGGACGGATAGCGGTTGCCCCGGCCCGCCCAATGCCATCGCGACGAACAGCGCAGCAGCCAGCAGTTGCGACCCCAGCAGCAGAAGGCGGCGATGACCCAGCCTGCGATCGACAACGCCACTCAGCGTCGGCGCCAGCACCAGCGCGATGGTGAACAGCAGCAGCACATTGCCGGCCTCGATGCGCGACAGCGCCTTGAGATTCATCAGCCACGGCCCCGCCCACAATCCACGCAACACGATCTGCACGGCAAGCGAGACGAAAGCCAGGATGACGATGCCGCGCAACGCGGGCGACACACCGAGCCGCAGCACGGTGGTCATCTCCGTCAGCAGCGCGCGGCGCGTCGATGCCGGCGGCTTGTCGTTCGGCACGATCAGCAGCACCAGAAGCGCCACGGCGCAGGCCGCGACGCCGCTCAGCCAGAAGCCGCTGCGCCAGCCCCAGTGCTCGACCACGAAGGCCAGCGGCGCCGACGACAGCAGCAGGCCGCCATTGCCGAGCGACAGGATCAGCCCGGACCACAGCCCGAACTGCGCCGGCGTCAGCCGCTTCGCCGCCAGCGCCATCGGGCACAGCAGCATGCCCGAAGTCGCCATGCCCATGATGATCTGCGCCAGCAGGAAACTCGCAGATCCCTGCGACAGCGCGGCCATGCACGCGCCGACCAGCGTTCCCGCGAACAGCACCAGCGACACGTTGCGGATGCTGTAGCGATCGAGCGCCACGCCGATCGGAATCTGGCACATGGCAAAGGAGAAATGATAGGCCGCCGTCAGCGCCGCCAATTTCTGTGCGGTGGAATGCAGATCGACCGCCATCACGTCGATCGCCACCGCCGGCGTGGTGCGCAGCAGGTTGGAAAGCACGTGCCCGCAAGTGAGAACGACCATCGCTGCCATCAGTGCGACGCCGACGCGCGGTGCGGTGGTTTCGGTTGGGGCGGGTAACGGTTCGATCGCACTGTTCATGCGCGCTCGGGTACGACGAAATAGCCGGAACGGCAAGGCGATCTGTCGCGAGATGCACGCCGCCGACGTACCGACGCGGCCTCGGCAAACTCCACTGTCGTCCCCCGTGAAAGCGGGGGAACCAGTAAACGACGGCGGCGCGGATCTATTATGGATGCCTGCGTTTACGAGGTTTCCCGGTCAAGCCGGGCGACGACAGCGGAGTGTGGGGCGGCTTGGCGATATGCCATCACGCCGCCGACGCGGTGATCACGATCGGGATCGACTTGTAGGCCGGCGTGCCCGACCTGGCGTCGTGCTGGTCAAGCGCCACCAGCATGTTGGCTTCGGGGTAGTACGCCGCAACCGAGCCCTGCGCGATCTTGTAGGACACCGCGGTCATGCGGCGCATCACACGAGCTCCGTTGCCGGGGGTGGCGACCGCGAGATCGATCAGGTCGCCGTGCTGCAAGCCACGGCTGGCGAGATCCAACTCGTTGACGAAGACGACGTCGCGGCGGCCGGTGATGCCGCGGTAGCGGTCGTTCATGCCGTAGATCGTGGTATTGTACTGGTCGTGGCTGCGGATCGTGGTCAGCGTCAGCACCGCGTCATCGTCGGCGCCGTCTTCATAAAGGCCGGGGAAGGTGAGGAAGTTCGCCTTCTTGCCCGGCGTCAGCCATTCCCGCTCGGAGGCCGCATTGCGCAGCCGGAAGCCGCCGGGCGTCTTGATGCGCTCATTGTAATCCTTGAACGCCGGAAACACGCCTTCGATCGCGTCGCGTATCCTGCTGTAATCGGCGACCAGTTCCATCCAGTTCACCTCGGTCGCAGGCAATGTCGCCAGCGCCATCTCGGCAACGATCATGATCTCCGACTTCAGATGTTCGGACGCCGGCTTCAGCCCGCCGCGCGAGCCGTGCACCATCGACATGGAATCCTCCACCGTGACCAGCTGCGGTCCGCTCGCCTGCACGTCGATCTCGGTCCGCCCCAGGCACGGCAGAATGATCGACTCTTTCGCGATCAGCAGATGCGAGCGGTTCAACTTGGTCGCGATATGCACCGCGAGATCGAGGCCGCGCATCGCCGGATAGGTCGCCTCGGGATCGGACATCGCCACCGCGAGATTGCCGCCGAGACAGATCAGCGCCTTCGACCGGCCGTCGCGGATCGCGCGCACGGCGGCGACGGCGTTGTGGCCGTGCTGCGTCGGCGCATCGAAGCCGAACACGCGCTTGATGCCGTCCAGCAACTCCTGGTTCGGCAGCTCGGTGATGCCGACGGTGCGATCGCCCTGCACATTGGAATGGCCGCGCAGCGGCGAGATGCCGGCGCCCGGCCGGCCGATATTTCCGCGCAGCATCAGCAGATTGGCGATCTGCTGCACATTGCCGGTACCGTGGCGATGCTGGGTGATGCCCATGCCGTAGTTGATGATGACGCGCTCGGCCTTCGCATAGATGGCGCCGAGTTGCTCGATCTCGGCGCGCGTGATGCCCGCGGACCTTTCGATGGCCTCCCATGTGGTGACGTCGAGATCGGCAAGCAGGGCGTCGATGCCGTCGGTGTGCTCCGCGATGAAGGCGCGATCGAGTACGCCGGGGCCGCCTTCGGCGACGCTCGCGGCATCAAGGGCCACCACCGTCTTCATCATGCCCTTGAGCAAAGCGACGTCGCCGCCGACCTTGACCTGAAAATAGGCCGACGAGAGCTGTGTCGATGCGCCCGTCAGCATCTCCGCCGGGCTTTGCGGCGAAGTAAAGCGCTCCAGCCCGCGCTCGCGCAGCGGGTTGATGGAAACGATGGCCGCGCCGCGCTTGGCACATTCCCGCAAGGTCCCGAGCATGCGCGGGTGGTTGGTACCGGGGTTATGGCCGATGCAGAAGATCGCATCCGCGTGGTCGAAATCTTCCAGCGTCACGGTGCCCTTGCCGACACCGATCGACTGCGGCAGGCCGACGCTGGTCGCCTCGTGGCACATGTTGGAGCAGTCGGGAAAATTGTTGGTGCCAAACTCACGCACGAACAACTGGTACAGGAAGGCGGCCTCGTTGGAGCAGCGGCCGGAAGTGTAGAACTCCGCCATATCGGGATCGGGCAGCGCCTGCAGCCCGGCGCCGATCCGCGCCATTGCCTCTCCCCACGAAATGGGTAGATAGCGATCGCTGGCCTTGTCATAGGCCATCGGATGGGTGAGGCGGCCTTCGTTCTCGAGATCGTGGTCGTGCCACTCCCATAGTTCGCTGACGGTGTGCGCCGCAAAGAATTCCGGCGTGGTGCGCTTCGATGTGGCCTCCCACGACACCGCCTTGGCGCCGTTCTCGCAAAACTCGAACGACGAGGTGTGTTTCGGATCGGGCCAGGCACAGCCCGGACAATCGAAACCGTGCGGCTGGTTGGTCTTCAGCAGGCTCTGGGTCTCGTTGACCACGGCCATCTGGCCACGCACTGCGGCGGCCACTGCCCTGAGTGCACCCCACCCCCCGGCCGCATCCGGATACTCTTCGACGCCTTCGACCGCCTTTTTCGCCATCGCGAATACATTCCTTCAGAGGCCCATATGGCCATGTGGCAATCGATTAGCACAATGCTCGTTCCGCATCCGTCGGCGGCCATCACCTTTGATTGAAAGTCACGCGGCAAATTCCATCGCCCGATTTGAACGAGGAATGGACTTGCATCTCTTTTCGATAGGAAGGTGCCGTCCCGCGCGGTAGACTCCGGCCCAAGCCCGCATCGGGCCAGGAGCATGACAATGGATGCCACCCTTTCCGCCGCCGAACTCGACGACCGTATTGCCGTGCTCCGCGACAACATCCGGCAACTGATTGAACAGGCCACCGCTGCCTCCGGCGAGCAGAACGAATCCCGCACCGCCGACCGGCTCGCCCAGCAGAACGAGGAACTCGACAAACTGACCGCGCAGCGCGACGCGTTGGGTAAATAGCTTTTTCGGCCGCCGGCATGCTCATGCGGGCGGCAGCATGCCTGGCGAATACGCCAATCTACGGCTTTCCCCGACGTTCTGCTGTGCTAATCTGGCGGCATGAACATCCAGACCAAGATCGACGCCAAGGCCGATGCCAAGGTAGGCGCAAAGATCGACATCAGGCATTCAACCTGCCCGCATGACTGCCCCTCCGCTTGTGCCCTCGACATCGAGGTGATCGGCGGCGCCACCATCGGACGGGTGCGCGGTTCCAAGCAGCAGAGCTACACCGCCGGCGTGGTCTGCGCGAAAGTGGCGCGCTATGCCGAGCGCATCCATCACCCCGAGCGGCTGATGCACCCGATGCGACGCACCGGGCCGAAGGGCTCCGGGCAGTTCGCCCGGATTTCGTGGGACGAGGCGCTGGACGAGATCGCGGCGAAGTTCGACGCCGCCGAACGCGACTTCGGCGCGGAAGCGGTGTGGCCGTATTATTATGCCGGCACGATGGGGCTGGTGATGCGCGACGGCATCAACCGCCTCGCCAATGTAAAAAAATATTCCCGCTTCTACGGCACGATCTGCTCGACCATCGCCCGGGCCGGCTTCGCCGCCGGCACCGGAAAGGTCGCAGGCGTCGATCCGCGCGAAATGGCAAGGTCCGATCTGGTCGTGGTCTGGGGCACCAACCCGGTCAACACGCAGGTCAATGTGATGACGCACGTGGCCCGGGCCCGCAAGGAACGCGGCGCCAAGCTGGCCGTGATCGATATCTACGACAACGACACCATGAAGCAGGCTGATATCAAGATCCTGCTGCGGCCCGGCACCGACGGCGCCTTCGCCTGCGGCGTGATGCATGTGCTGTTTCGCGATGGCTTGGCCGACCGCGGCTATCTGGAAAAATACACCGACGCCTCGCCCGAACTGGAGGCGCACCTCGCCACCCGCACGCCGGAGTGGGCGTCCGACATCTGCGGCGTGTCGGTTACGGAGATCGAGGCGTTTGCGCATCTGGTCGGCACGACCAAGGCCACGTTCTTCCGGCTCGGCTACGGCTTCACCCGCAGCCGCAATGGCGCGGCACAGATGCACGCTGCTTTGTGCATTCCCGCCGTCACCGGCGCCTGGCAGGTGGAAGGCGGCGGCGCGTTCTTCAATAACGCCGCGCTCTGGAAATTCGACAAGACGCTGATCGAGGGGCTCGACACCATCGATCCCACCACCCGCCTGCTCGACCAATCGAAGGTCGGCCGCGTACTGACAGGCGACGCCGAGGCGTTGCATCACGGCCCGCCGGTGAAGGCGATGCTGATCCAGAACACCAACCCGATCGCGGTGGCGCCGGAGCAGGCCAAGGTGCGCGAAGGCTTTGCGCGCGACGACCTGTTCGTCGCGGTGCATGAGCAGTTCATGACCGAGACCGCTGTCATGGCCGACATTGTGCTGCCGGCGACGATGTTCATAGAGCACGACGATCTCTATTACGGCGGCGGCCACCAGCATATTTCTGTCGGCGCCAAGCTGATCGATGCGCCCGGCGAGTGCCGCTCCAACCACGAAGTGCTGCAGGGGCTGGCGTCGCGGCTCGGCGCCTCCAACCGCGGCTTCGAGATGACGCCGCGCGAAATCATCGACGAGACGCTGCAACGCAGCGGCCGCGGCGGCATCGACGCGCTGCAGCAAGAATTGTGGCGCGACCTGCAGCCGGATTTCCGCACCTCGCATTACCTCGACGGCTTCGCGCACGCCGACGGTAAATTCCACTTCAAGGCCGACTGGTCGGAGGTGCCGATGGCCAATGCCGGGCTGATGGGCGCGTGGGACGCAATGCCGTCATTCCCGGACCACTGGGCGGTGATCGAGCAAGCCGACGACGCCCATCCGTTTCGCCTCGCCACCAGCCCGTCGCGCAGTTTTCTCAACACCAGCTTCAACGAAACGCCATCCTCGAAGGCGCGCGAAGGCGCACCAACCGTGATGATGCATCCGGACGACGCCGCACGATTGTCGATTGCGGATGGCGACGCCGTGACGCTCGGCAACATGCGCGGCGAGACCACGCTGACCGCGCGGATTTTCCCCGGCCTGCGCCACGGCGTGCTGATCGCCGAATCCGTGCACCCCAACAAGTCTCACATCGGCGGTCGCGGCATCAATATGCTGACCGGCGGCGAAGCCGTGGCGCCCTACGGCGGCGTCGCGTTTCACGACAACAAGGTGTGGGTGAAGAAGGTGCCAGCGTAGACTGGACGCCGCCACGTACTCCGGCTCGTTCCCCGGATGCGGTGCAATGCGCTGCCGCAGGCAGCGGAGTGCGCTGCTGATCCGGGGCCGCCCCAAGCGCCGAGGTTTGATAGGTCTCGGATCTGCGGAGCGGCATAAGAATGCCGCACCGCGTCCGGTGCACGAGACTGGCGTTTGCCGCGCTCGCTCTCCTACCTCGCGTCCTGCAAAATCATCTCCGACGCCTTTTCCGCGATCATGATGATCGGGGCATTGGTATTGCCCGACACCAGGTCCGGCATGATCGAACCGTCGATCACCCGCAGACCATCGATCCCCCGTACCCGCAGGCGCTGGTCGACCACGGCCATCGCGTCGTTGCCCATCCGGCAGGTCGAGGTCGGGTGATAGATCGTGCTGCCGCGCTGCCGGCAATAGGCCAGCAAGTCGGCATCGCTGGTTAGCTGCAAGCCCGGCTCGACTTCGTCCACGACGAACGGCTTCAAGGCCGGGGCGTGCAGCATGGCGCGCAGCATCTTGAGGCCTTCGACATTCGCGGTGCGGTCGGTCTCCGTCGCCAGATAGTTGATGCGGATTTCCGGCGGCACCGAAGCGTCCGCGCTCTTGATACGCAGCGAGCCACGGCTTTCCGGACGTAGCTGGCATATCGAGGCCGAGAAGCCGGAATAGGAATGTAGCGCCTCGCCCATCTTGTCGGTCGAGAACGGCAGGAAGTGGATCTGGATATCCGGCGTCGCCAGCCGCGGATCGGTCTTGAAGAATGCGCCAGCCGTTCCCGCCGCGATCGTCAGCGGGCCGGTGCGGAACGCCGCGTAGCGCAGCGCCATAATCGTCTTGCGGAGCGGATGATTGACGATGTCGTTGAGCGTGATTTTCTGCGCACAGCGCATCACCATGCGAACCTGCATGTGGTCCTGCAGATCATGGCCGACGCCGGGCGCGTCCATCACCACATTGATGCCGTGCTGCTTCAGCAGTTCGGCGGGGCCGACGCCGGAAAGCTGCAGCAGCTGCGGTGAATTAAAGGCGCCGCTGCACACCAGTACTTCGCGGCGGGCGTGCACGGCATGCGTGACGCCGTGCTGTTTGTATTCGACGCCAATCGCGCGACGGCCCTCGAACAAAATACGCTGCGCGAGTGCGGCGGTTTCAACGCGCACCCCGCCGCGGCGCAGCGCCGGGCGCAGATAGGCCACCGCCGTACTCGCGCGGCGGCCGCGCCGTGTCGTGGTCTGGAACAGGCCGACGCCCTCTTGCGTGGCGCCGTTGAAATCCGGATTGAACGGCAGGCCGGTCTCCACCGCCGCGGCGATGAAGGCGTCCGACAGCGGATCGGGATGCCGCGTGTCCGACACCGGCAGCGGGCCGCCGGCGCCGTGATAGTCGTCGCCGCCGCGCTGCTGGTCTTCGGCCTTCTTGAAGTAGGGCAGCACATCGTCAAAGCCCCAGCCGGTATTGCCGAGCTGGCGCCAACGGTCATAGTCCTCGTGCTGGCCGCGCACATACAACAGGCCGTTGATCGAGCTGGAGCCACCCAGCGTCTTGCCGCGCGGCTGGAAGATACTGCGGCCATCGAGCCCCGGTTCGGGCTCGGTCTGGTACATCCAGTTCACGGTCTTCGATTTGAACAGCTTGCCGTAGCCGAGCGGCACATGGATCCAGATGTTGCGATCCTTTGGCCCGGCCTCCAGCAGCAACACCGAATGCCGGCCCGATGCGCTCAGCCGATTGGCCAGCACACAGCCGGCGGAGCCCGCGCCGACGATGATGTAATCGAATTCCGCCTCGTGGGATGGCGCGCTGGTCATGTTTCCTCCGGAGCTTTTCCACGAGCAAAAGCGGAAACGCTCCGAAAGTAAACAGCAGGGCTGCTATTCCACGCCGGCTTCCTGCGGCGTGAATTCGTAGACCGAACTGCAGAACTCGCAGGTCACTTCGACCTTGCCGTCCTTGACCATGTCGGCGCGATCCTGCGCGGCGAAATTGTTCAGCATCCCCGACACAGCCTCACGAGAGCACGAACACTTTGCCCGCAGCGGCAGCGACGAGAACACGCGGACGCCGCGTTCGTTGAACAGCCGGAACAACAGCCGCTCGCCGGACAGATCGGGATCGATCAGCTCGACGTCCTCCACCGTGGCGATCAGCGACTGACCTTCGAGCCAGGCGTCATCCTCTGGCGCCACGTCGTGCTCGACGCCCTCCGGCAAATCGCCTCCCGAAATGTCACGCCGCGCGCGTTCCGGCGCCTTCGGCAGGAACTGCAGCAGCATGCCGCCGGCGCGCCAGCGATGCTTCGGGCCGTCCTCGGTGGTGCGCCATTCCTCGCCGACGGCGAGACGCACGCGGGTCGGGATCTGCTCGGAGCGCATGAAGTATTCATGCGCGGCATCTTCGAGAGTGCCGCCTTCCAGCGCCACCAGCCCCTGATAGCGGCTCATGTCGGGCCCCTGATCGACGGTCATCGCCAGATGGCCCTTGCCGAGCAGCTGGCCGGTGGTGAGGCCGGGCGCGAGCTTCGCCGCGTCGAAGCGGGCATAGGCGCGCATCCGGTCCGGCGCCTGGAAATCGACGATCATCAGCGACACCGGACCATCGGTCAGGGTCTGCAGAATGAAGCGGCCGTCGAATTTCAGCGCCGAGCCGAGCAGCGTCGTCAGCACGATCGCCTCGCCGAGCAGTTTGGCGACCGGCGCAGGGTAATCGTGCTTGTCGAGCAGTTCGTCGAGCGCCGGGCCAAGCCGGGTCAGCCGGCCACGCAGATCGAGCGGCGACACCTCGAACGGCAGCACCGCGTCATCAATCGGCACGGCCGAAGGCGCGCGGATGGGGGTTTCGGGCGGGAGGGTGGGGTCGGGGAAATGTGTGGTCATGGCGCTCTATCTGGGGGCGGCAGGCGGAAATCGAAACCCCGGGAGGCGGGAAAAGTGCCCCCGGTCATCCCGGACGAGTTCGCGAAGCGAATGCCGACCCGGAATCCATACCCTCCGGGTTCGTGGCTCACCCGCAGGCGGTCGCCACCTTCGTTCAACAAGAGGACCGAGGCTATGGGTCCCGGCTTGCGCTCGCAGGCTCGCTTGCCGGGACGACATCGTCCTCCGACTACTCCACCGCGTGGAGGCACCAGGCCAGAATGCCCTTCTGCGCGTGCAGACGGTTTTCGGCTTCGTCGAACACCACCGATTGCGGGCCGTCGATCACTTCGTCGGTGACCTCGTCGCCGCGATGCGCGGGCAGGCAGTGCATGAACAATGCGTCAGGCTTCGCCAGATCCATCAAGCGGGCATTGACCTGATACGGCTTCAGCAGGTTGTGGCGGGTCTCGCCGTCCTTGTCGCCCATCGAGAACCATGTGTCGGTGACCACACAGTCGGCGCCGCGCACGGCGGCGTCGACATCGGTGCCGAGCACGATCGGCGCGTTGGTCGCCTTGATCCAGTCACGGAACGACTTCTTCGGCGCCAGCTCCGGCGGCGTCGCGACATTGAGCTTGAACTGGAAGCGTTCGGCGGCATGTGCCCACGACATCAGCACGTTGTTGTCGTCGCCGGTCCAGGCGATGATGCGGCCCTTGATCGGCCCGCGATGCTCCTCGAACGTCATGACATCGGCCATCACCTGGCACGGATGCGAAATCCGCGTCAGGCCGTTGATGACAGGCACGGTGGCGTTGGCAGCCAGTTCCATCAGCGAGTCGTGGTTGAGAATGCGGATCATGATCGCATCGACGAAACGCGACAGCACGCGCGCAGTGTCCGCAATCGTCTCGCCGCGTCCGAGCTGCATCTCGGCGCCGGTCAGCATCACGACCTCGCCGCCAAGCTGGCGCATGCCGACCTCGAACGACACCCGCGTGCGCGTCGAGGGCTTCTCGAAGATCATCGCCAGGGTCTTGTTTTCCAGCGGCTTGTCCGGCTTGGAATTGGCCTTCAGCTTCTTTTTCATGGCGACGCCGGCGTCGAGCATCTTACGCAGTTCAGCGGTCGGCAACGTGTTGAGGTCGAGAAAGTGGCGCAATGCTTTGGTCATCACGCGGCTCCCTGCTTGCGTTCCGGCGACAGCGCGATGCAGGCCAGCTCCAACCGCTGCACGGCCTCCTCGATCTCCGCCTCGGTGACGATCAGCGGCGGCAGGAAGCGCACCACATTATCGCCGGCGCCGACACTGAGCAGCCGGGCATCTCGCAACGCGGCGACCAGGTCGCCGGCCGGCACAACCGCCTTGAGGCCGATCAACAGGCCTTCGCCGCGCACTTCAGAAAGCACGCCGGGGAAGCGATCGACGGAAGACGCCAGTTTCTGCTTCAGCAGCAGCGACATCTTTTTCACATGATCGAAGAAGCCGGGCTTCAGCATCACGTCGAGCACGGCACCGGCCGCCGCGATCGCCAGCGGATTGCCGCCGAAGGTCGAGCCGTGCGAGCCGGGCGCCATGCCCTCGGCCGCTTCCGCGGAGACGAGGCAGGCGCCGATCGGAAAGCCGCCGCCGAGCGCCTTGGCCAGCGACATCACGTCCGGGGTCACGCCGATGCGCTGATAGGCGAACAATTCGCCGGTGCGGCCCATACCGGTCTGAACTTCGTCGAACACCAGCAAGATGCCGTGCTCGTCGCAGAGATCGCGCAGCGCGCCAAAAAATGCATTCGACGGCGCGCGCACGCCGCCTTCACCCTGCAGCGGCTCGATGAGAATGCCGGCCGTGTTCGGACCGATGGCCTTCTTGGCGGCCTCGATGTCGCCGAGCGGCACCTGGTCAAAGCCGTCCAGCGGCGTGCCGTAGCCTTCGAGATACTTTGCAGCACCTGTCGCGGCCAGCGTGCCGAGCGTACGGCCGTGGAACGCACCTTCGAAGGTGATGATGCGGCTGCGCTCGGGATGGCCCTTGGAGAAGTGATAGTGCCTGACCACCTTCAGCGCGCATTCCATCGCCTCGGCGCCGGAATTGGCGAAGAACACGTAGTCGGCAAAGCTCTGCTCGCAGAGCCTAGCTGCGAGGCGTTCGCCGTCCGGGCTCTTGAACAGGTTCGACATGTGCCACAGCTTCGTCGCCTGCTCCTGCAGGGCGGCGACCATATGCGGATGGCAATGGCCGAGCGCGTTGACCGCGACGCCGCTGGTGAAGTCGAGATAGCGCTCGCCGGAGGTCGAGATCAGCCAGGCGCCTTCGCCACGCTCGAAGGCGAGGTCCGCCCTGGCGAAGACGGGAAGCAGATGAGACGGCGCGCTGTTGGTCATAACCAATCCGATCGAAAAACTCAGGGGCGGCCGGTGGCAGAGGCGCCGGTACGGACAACAGACCCCAAAAACGAAACGTGCCGCCTTTCGCAGGCGGCACGTAGGCATTATTCTATGTGTGCCATGATGACTGTCAACCTGGCAGTGGTGCCCAGAGGCAGTCAGAAGCCGCAGAAAAAGCCGATTTTGCTGCTTTGTCAGCAGAAGCATGTGGACGCCCGGTGCCTGACTCTTGCGCGTGAGTCACGGCATATTGTAGTTTTTGCACTGTCGGATACGACATCTCGTGCGGCGGTTTGATCCTTTAGTCTTGTGCGCGGCGTAAACGCCCGGTCGCATTTATTGCGCCCGGCGAGCGCTAAGGGATTCTGGCAGCAGGGATTTTTGAATCTGGAGTCGCAGCGCCGAGCAGCATCGGCCGGCGCGACACGAAGGGAACTTGCGATGACGGTAATGACATGGACCGACGATCGCGTCGAGCAATTGAAGAAACTCTGGGAAGGCGGCCTCTCCGCCAGCCAGATCGCGGCTGAACTGGGCAACGTGACGCGCAACGCCGTTATCGGCAAAGTGCACCGTCTCGGCCTGTCCGGCCGCGCCAAGAGCCCGTCCTCGGCCGCCCCGCGCCCGCGCAAGACACGTCCCGTCGCCCAGCAGATGGTGCGGATGTCGCGCCCGGTAGCGCGCGGAAATACCGCTCTGGCGCATAACTACGAAGTCGAGATGGAGCCGGATCCGGTCACCTATGACAACGTGGTGCCGATGAGCCAGCGGCTGACGCTGGTCGAACTCAACGAGGCGACCTGCCACTGGCCGATCGGCGATCCGTCGAGCTCGGAATTCTACTTCTGCGGCGGCAAGGCCCTGCAGAGCCTGCCCTATTGCGCCCACCATTCGCGCATCGCCTACCAGCCCGCCTCGGATCGCCGCCGCCAGGCGCCGAAGCCGATCCGCTGAGGTGACAACGGCGTTGCGGTGATCCGCAGCGCCAGCTTTTTATCCCGAATAGCAGATTACGCCTGAACGACAGGCGCCGGCTTGATCTGCGGAAATGCCGCCGTGAAAGTCGCGCCGTTCTTCGGCACGCTTTCGATCAGCAACCGGCCACGATGCCGGTTGAGGATGTGTTTCACGAGCGAAAGCCCGAGCCCGGTGCCGCCCTGTGCGCGGCTGTCGCCAACATCGACGCGGTAAAAACGCTCGGTCAGGCGCGGCAGATGCTCCGGCGCGATGCCGGGGCCGAAATCGCGCACCGCGACGCGCACTTCCGGCACGCCTTCGGTGGTGACCTCCGTGGTCAGCGAGACCAGCACCCGGCCGCCCGACGCCCCGTATTTCAAGGCGTTTTCGATCAGGTTCTCGAACAGTCGCAGCAATTCCTCGCGGTCGCCCGCGATCATCACCGGCGCATCCGGCAACTCCATCTCGATCTTGACCTGGCGCTCGGCCGCCAGCGGCTCCAGCCCGTCGCCAACCTGACGGATGATCGGCAGAATATCGACCTGCAGATCGGGCCGTACGTGCGCGGTGAGCTCGACCCGCGACAGCGACAACAGGTCGTCGATCAACCGCGCCATCCGCTTCGCCTGCGTATGCATGATGCCGAGGAAGCGCTCGCGCGCCTTGGCGTCGTCGCGGGCCGGACCTTGCAGCGTCTCGATGAAGCCGGACAAAGCGGCCAGCGGCGTACGCAATTCATGGCTGGCATTGGCGACGAAGTCGGCACGCATTTCCTCGACCCGGCGCAACGGGGTCTGGTCATGGAACGTCATCAGCATGCAGGTATCGGTGCCACCGAAATGCGTCGGCACCTGCAACGGCGTGATCATCAGCTCCATCCAGCGATCGACCGGAACGTGGTCGAGATAGGTGGCGCGGCGCGGTTCGGTGGTTGCTATCGCCTCGCGCAGAGCGGTGACGATCTCCGGTGAACGCAGCGCGAATTGCGCCAGTTCGTTCTTGCGCAGCGCCGGCGCCAGTTGTGCCGCCGCCGGATTGAAATGCAGCACGCGCCCGGCGCGGTCGAGCAGCACGGCGGGGTCGGGCATGCCGCCGATGATGGCACGCACCGCGGGCGCTTCGACCGGATTGACGCCAATCACTTCCTCGCGCGACGTCACCGCGTGGTGCAACCGCCACGGCACCAAAGCCGCACCGGTGATGCAGATGAACGCAATCAAGGCGCGCTGCAGCGACAATTCGCCAAACAGCACCAGCGCAGCCAGCGCCAGCCCCGCCACCAGCAGGATGATCGCAGCACGCCGCAACCGGTCAGGCCACGGCGAAAACAGCGTCGATGAGGAAGCTTCTACAGCCATCTGGCGGGTTCTCTTCCTGCTCCGGATTGAAAATCAGGCGCCGGAGCCGCCATGTTCCTTGAGCGGGCGGCCGACGGCCACCTGCTTCTCGGGTTCAACGGCAGCGACCATCGCCGCAAGCCGCTTCGAACGCGCGCCAAGGATAAGTTCCCGAGACGTCAGCAGGATGACGGAAATGAAGAATGGTGCGAGATAATACAATACGCGGAACAGCAGCATGCCAGCGAGCAGCTCTTCCTTGTCCATCTGCCACAACCCAACCAGCATGGCGGCATCAAACACGCCCAATCCGCCCGGAGAATGGCTGGCGAAGCCGAGCAGGGTCGCGGAAACGAAGATCACCGCCACCACGACAAAACCGAGATTGGGCTCGTCCGGCACCAGCATGTACATCGCCAGCGCACAGAAGCCGAGATCGACGATGCCGATCACGATTTGCAGCAGCGTCAGCGGCCCGCCCGGCAGCACCACGGACCACGTCCCATGGCCAACGCTGCGCGGCTTGACCCAGACCCAGGCCACGTAGCTGGCGAGACCGCCAAGCAGCACGAAGGCCAGAATCCGGTTGAGCCACGGCGGCAACTGGTCGATCGCCGAGGCCGCTTCCGGGTGATAGGCGATGCCCATGCCGAGCACGGCGGCATTGCCGAGCCAGAACGTCAAACCTGCGAGAAAGCAGATCTTGGCGACGTCGGCAGCATTCAGCCGCCAGGCCGAATAGATGCGGTAGCGCACCGCACCGCCGGTAAAAACGCTGGCGCCGACATTGTGGCCGATCGAATAGCTGGTGAAGGCGGCAAGCGCATTGATGCGGTACGGAATATGGCGGTGGCCGATCGCACGCACCGCGAACCAGTCGTAGAAGGTCAGGGTGAAATAGCCGGCCGCCACCGATAGCGCCGCCAGCCCGATCAGGCGCGGCTCCGTCGCCTTCATCGCCTCATAGACGGCGTGGCCGTTGATGTTACGCAGCTTGTGGTAGAGCATATAACAGGCGAGCGCGATTATCGCGACACTGAACAGGACACCGAGCTTCTGCAGGATCTGCTTGTCGCGCAGAAACGAGATCGCCCTGCGTATTGCTTCCAGCATCTCAACCTCGAATACGATCCCACGACCGGGGCGTCAGGCGACTTGGACGTTACGCGACTTGGCCGTCAGGCAACCACGGCGTCGCCACCGTCGCTGTCAGACGACCCGTCCTAGCCTGTTTTGCAGGAAAGTGGAATTCGTCGAACGTGAACAAAAAACGCGCAGCATCAATATATTAGCTCCGACCTTACAAACCAGAAGCAGACTTTGCGCAGGCCGCTGCGGCATATTGACGGCCCAGCGGACATCCGCGAGGCGTCGCATGTGACCGTGAGGCTTTCGTGACCTGATCCCGACCGTTTGGCGGCGGGACATAAGGTCACGCCGCCGGACTTTGCCGTGACACCACCCAGTCGCGCAGCCACGAGCCGATCGCGCAACCGACGAGGTAGCAGGTGAACAGCGCCAGGCCGAGATCGAGCCAGTAGCCGAACCGACCGGGAACCAGCCTCGCCAGCGCGACGCCGACGATCACCGCCGCCAGCACCGCCAGTCGCTGCACCCAGCGTTTCGGCACCGGCCGGCTGCGCGTGATGACGGCGATCCAGCCCATGCAGAAGCCGAGCACCGCGGCGCCGAGCAACCAGCCCCAGAGAAAAAATGCCAGATCGGCCATTATTGCTTCACCATGAATTCGATGCGGCGGTTCTGCAATTTGCCCTCGTCGGTGTTGTTGGCCGCGATCGGCTGGCTTGAGCCGTAGCCCTGCGTGGTGAAACGCTCCGCCGGCAGGCCGGAGCGGACGAGATAATTTTCGACCGCCGCGGCGCGCTTTTCCGACAGCGTCTGGTTGAAGGCGGGATCGCCGTCGCCATCGGTGTGGCCGATGATGTCGATATTTGTATTGGGGCAGCGCATCGCAACCTCGATCAGGCGATCGAGCAGGCCGGCAGAGTCGGCATTGATGCTGGCGCTGGCGGTTTCAAACCGGATCCGGCCCTTGGTCAGGTTCTGCGTAAACAATTGCTGACACACCGTCGCATCGACCGGCGACGCGGCCGGCTTGACCGAGACTTCGGGCTTGGCGGTCCAGCCCGTCGGCAGTTCCTTGGCGAGACCAGAGCGAATCTGGCTGGCCGCGACCTCGAACAGCGCGTCACCGGACAGCCGGACCTCGCGGTCGGACACGACCAGCGTGCCGGTAGAAAGCCGTGACAACGCGGCCAGAGCCGAGGTCACCGCGGCAGAGAAGCCGGAAGGCGCGCCGATGCTGGCCTTCAGGTTGTCGATGATCTTCTCGTTGGCGAACTTGCGGCCGGCAGTCGCGGCCAGCGTGGCATGGACGTTGTTGTCAGGCACATAGCCGCTCAGCGTCAGCGTCACCGCGACCGGGTCCTTGTTGGCCTGGAAGATGTAAGGCGGCGCCTTGACCTCGTTGGCCGCGATCGTGAAACCCTCCGGCAGGTTCTTCAGCGCCGCGGCGATGGCCTCCCGGCCGCCGAGTTCGCGCGCCATGCCGGACAGGCTGACCGCACTGTCGGACACCACGATCTTGCCATCCCTGAGCTTGGCGATCTGGTCGACCAGCAGCAGCACCGCGGCGTCGAAGCGCGGTGGCGCGCCGCGCGCCAGCCCCATGCGATCGGACACTTCAGTACCGTTCAGCGCGGCGCGCGCGGCGTCCGCAATGCGCGCCTTGCTGCCCGGCAGCGGCGTGGTACCCCATAGCGTCACCCGAACATTGTCGCGCTCGGCAACCCAGACGAACGGCTTGACCTCCCGGACAAGACGGGTGTCGTCATTGACCAGCCGTACCCCGGGAGCCGCCTCAACCGAAGCCAGCGCGCTGCGTCGACCGTCTTCGGAAAACGCCTCGGCGGCCAAAGTAACGTCGCGGCCGGCTACCGCGATCCGGGTCTTGTCGAGCACGGTGCTTTTCAGCGCCGCGGCACTACGCGCGGCGATGTCGGCTTCCAGCGGAATTGTGCTAACCCAAGCTGCCGCGGCCCACAGCACGGCAAGGGGAACGAGGCCAGGCCACCATTTGTTGCTCCACCTGAAAAGTCCGTGCATTCGAAGTCCTGTGGGGGGTCTGGAAATGGAGTGAAAACAAACCCTTGCGAGGCTGTCAAACTGTATTCACGGGCGCGTTGCCGGTAGTATGGTGGGCTGGAGTATACGCTTTGTTCAACCGTTTCTGATTGTTTCTGTGGGTAACACCAATTGCTCGGTCATACGATGAAGCAGATACGCAGCACCATCATCCGCGCCGGCCTCGATGCGCTGTATTTCAGCGGCGCACACCGGGTGTTGCGGCCGATATTTGGCGGCGTCGGCACCATTTTCATGCTGCACCACGTCCGGCCCGCCCATTCAGGCCCGTTCCAGCCCAATCGACACCTTGAGATTACACCTGACTTCCTGCGCGCAACCCTGGCCTATATCCGGGCCTCCGGCATCGACATCGTCACACCCGATGAATTACAGCGGCGGCTGACCGAACAGGATTTCTCACGGCGCTTCGTCTGCTTCACCTGCGACGACGGATATCGCGACAACCGCGACTTCGCGCTGCCGGCGATGCAGGAATATGACGCGCCGCTGGCGGTCTACGTCACCAGCGACTTCGCCGCAGGCACCGGCCGGCTGTGGTGGATCGCACTGGAACGGGTGATCGCTCGCGCCGACACCATCAACGCGCCGATCGACGGCGCGATGGTCCGGCTCGACACCTCCACCTTGATCGGCAAGGAGGCCGCGTTCGACCGGCTGCACGACTGGCTGCGCGGTCTGTCCAATCCGGAACTGCGCCGCGAAATGACCGCTCTGTGCGCCGCGCACGCCATCGACGAGGACGCCATCAGCGGCGAACTTTGTCTGTCATGGGACGAGCTGAAATCATTCGCCGCCGATCCACTGGTGACGATCGGCGCCCACACCGTCAGCCACCCCGACCTTGCCCGGCAGAGCGAGGCCGACGCGCTGCAGGAATTGACCCGTAGCAGAACGCAGATCGAAGCCGCGCTGCAACGCCCGGCCGTGCATCTGGCCTATCCCTATGGCGACCGCTACGCCGCCGGCCCGCGCGAATTCGCGCTGGCGCGGCAGGCCGGCTTCACCACCGCGGTGACGACGCGGCCCGGCGTGATCTTCGCCGACAATGTCGAGAACCTCACCGCTCTGCCGCGCGTTTCGCTGAACGGGCATTATCAGGACACCCGATATCTTCCGGTGCTCACTTCCGGCGCCGCAACTGCGGTATGGAACGGCTTCCGCCGCAGCAGCGTCGCGTGACTATTCCCTGACGTCGCAGCGATACGCCTTGGAGACGATCTGCCAGCCGTCGCTCAGTTTCATCACCACCAGATAGTCCGTGAAGTAGCGCGGCGGCAGTTGGCAGCGCACCTTGACGAGGGCGGTCGACTCGTCGGAACGATCGAGTGTGACGATGAAATCCTCGCGCGGCTTGCCTTCGGACTTCGCCGAAGCGCGCTTTTGCACCAGCGCCATCCAGTCCGGCACGGTCAGCACCTGCAACTGGCCTTTGCTGACCCAACGCAGATCCGCCGTGGGGTGGAAGATCGCCGCAAGCTTGTCGGCATCGCTCTCATAGAGGCCGTCGAAATAATGCTGGATCACCGCCTCGACGGTGGAACGGTCAAAGGACAAATTCAATCTCCCCATGGATGTAGCGTCGTTATGCCACAAAAAACGCAGCGCGCATCATTTGACGTCGCCGAGCATCTTGCGAAATTTCTCGATCTCCTGCGGCACGAAGCGGGCCAGATAGGCCGGCGCCATTTCGGCATCGACGGCAGGCTGCGAGCCGAGATCGTCGAGCCGCTTCAGATAGTCCGGGCTGGCGACCGCCGCTCGCATCGCATCGTTGAGCCGGATGATGATGCCGGGCGGCGTGTTCTTCGGCGCGAACAGAGCGTACCAACCAGCGATCTCGAATTGCGGCAGCCCGGCCTCGGCGGCGGTCGGCATGTCCGGCAGATGCGGCAGTCGCGTCTTCGAGCCCAGCGCGATGCCGCGCACCAGCCCGCTCTGGATCGCCGGCGTAACCGACGCCGATGAATCGCACAGCCCGTCGATCTGGCCGCCGATCAGGTCGTTCAGTGCCGGTCCGCCGCCGCGATAGCCGACCAGCGTCACATCGATACCGGCGGCCTGCATGAAGGCCTTGCAGAACAGGTAATTCTGCGAGCCAACGCCGGAATGGCCGATGTTCAGCGTGCCGGGATTCTGTTTGGCGTGGGCAATGAACTGCGACAGATTCTCCGCCGGAAAATTCTTGCGGATCGCCACCACCGCCGAGCTCTTGTTGAACATGCCGATCGGCGCGAAGTCGGACGGCGAGAATTTCACGTCAGGGGTGAACAGGTAGACCGCGGTGTTGGTGCCGCTGTTGCCCTGCACGATGGTGTAGCCGTCGGGCGCCGCCTGTGCGACCCGGGCCAGCGCCACCGCGCCACCGGCGCCGCCGATGTTCTCGATCACGATCGGCTGGCCGAGATGACGGCTCATCTGCTCGGCTATCAGCCGCGCATTGACATCCGAACTACCGCCGGCGGCGAACGGCACGATCAGCGTGATCGGGCGGGTCGGATACTCCTGCGCCGAAGCCGGTATGACCCAGGCCAGCGCCGCAACCACCGCCCCATAGAACATTTTCAGCCGAAAACCCGCCATGCGCACCTCCCTGCTTTTTTTGCCATCTTAGGGAGCATTGCTCGTAACGCGCAAAGGACATCTGTGCTGCAAAGCGGTAGACTGCGGCTGGCGTCTGACGCCGTGCGGAGACTTCTCATGAATATCGCGATGGTCCGACCCGAGATCGATCCCGACTCGCTGCTCGCCGGCGCGCAGTTCATCGACGCCTTCAGCGTCACCGTCGAGGGGGCAGCGCTGGACGCCCGCACCGCTGCGGACCGTATGCTCGGCCGCTCGCCCGGATGGGTGCAGGCGCTGCTGGCGGCACGCGACTTTCTGGTGAAGCCGTTCGGGCTGACGACCACGAAGGCCGCGAAGCAATCCTCCGCCGACCGGATCGGGATGTTTCCGGTGATCAGCGACACGCCACACCGCATCGTCGCCGGCTTCAACGACAGCCATCTGGATTTCCGCGTCGTGGTCGATGTCGCTGCCGCCGGCCGCGGCCAGCGCGTGACCGCCACAACCGTCGTGCTGACGCATAACCTGCTCGGACGTGCCTACCTCACCATCATCACGCCGTTTCACCGGTTGATCGTGCGGACGATGCTACGGCAGGTCGCCGGCTGATTTCACGGCGGCGCCCGTGGAACTTTCGCCGCCGGTTCTTGTTACCGGAGGTGACATTTTCCGAAATCAATCCGAACAGCGATGAATCCAAGGCTGCACTGGCACGCGCCTTCGACGCGGCATGGCAGCCCTTTATCGCCGCCGAAGGCGAGGCCGCGGACACGGCCGAGAACCGCCGCCGTCTGGCGTCGCGCATCGTCACGTTGGCGAAATCCGGCCAGACCGATGAGAATGCGCTGGGCGAAGACGGGCTGATCTATCTGCGCGTGCTCCGCGCCGCCGCGCGGCTGAGCGAACAGCCAAGCAGGCAGCCGTCCTCTGACCTTGCGCCGTCCTGGCACGATGAAGGCGGCCATTCGTTCACGCCGGAAACAGTGAAGGCGATGTCGGCGGCGCTGCAGCGCTGCCTCGACGTGCTGCCGCTGCGGATTCCCTCGGACGCGCTGCAGCTGCTCTCCAGCAGCATTCTCGATCAGGCGTCGCGCGGCGAACGCGATCCCGAGCGCCTGCAACTGCACGCGCTGGAAGCCCTCAAGACGCGTTAGTCCCGTCCTGCTCCGCTTTCTTGGGCAATTCCGGTACCGCCTCGGTCCATTCCACGATGCAGCGCTCCAGATCCTTCAAATTCTGCCGCATCTGTTCGAGCGAGAAGCCGATCGCAAAGAAGCGTTCGGCGGCGTCGCCGGGCATGCCGCGAATGAGACCCTCGCTGCGCAACGCGGCGACTTCGCCGCTATAGGCCTGCAGGGCGACCTGCACCGGCCAGATCGCCGGGGCGCCGCCGCCGGTCCGCAAGGCGGACGCCATGGCGCGCAGATAGGTGACGATCGCATCGCTGACGCGCGCCAGCGGACCCGCGAGACGCTTCTGCAATTCCGATGGCAGCGGCACCACGGTGGCGCGACCGATCATCACCAGATCATGGCGCAACCGCAGGATGGTGCGCAGCAACGGCCCGGTATCCGGCCCCGTGGACAGATGCGCGGCGCGCTCGCGCTCGGCCTCGGCGCCGGTGGCATCGAGCCCGACCATTGCCGCGCCGATGCCGTCCTGCAAGCGATGCAGCGCATCATTGTCGCGGCCGCGCGTCAGCGCCGCCAGCAACTCGCCGAGCGCCGCGGCTATCAGTTCGAGCGTTCGTGCCGCGCTGGCGCGGATGTGGCTGTGCGCCCGCGACGGCAGCACCAGAAATGAGACCAGCAGGCCGGTGATGGCGCCGACCACGACTTCGAGCACGCGGTCGATGGCGGATTCCAGCGGCGTGCCGTGGTTCATGGTCGGCAGCAGCAGCACGATGATCGCCGTTACCGTTGCGACATTGAGGCTGGGATTGATCGCCGCGATGAAGGCCAGCGGCAGCACCGCCAGAACCAGCACGCCGAGCAGCGCGCCCTCGCCGGTATGCGGGATCAGGATCGCCACCGCGCCGCCATAGATCGCGCCGCCGATGGTGCCGACCAGATAATCCCGCGTCGTCTTCAGCGAGCGGCCGACGCTGGCCTGGGTGACGATGATCGAGGTCAGGACTGCCCATAGCGGCAGCTTGAGGCCGCAGGCCAGCGCGATCACCAGCGAGCTGATCGCCGCCACGGTGACGCGGATGCCGAGCCCCAATTCGACCTTGCGCGCGACAAGAACGCCCCAAAATCGTTTCAGCAATGCGGTCATCAGCCCCGGTCCGAGTTTCGTCGCGCCGGCATGGCTGCCGGCACACGCTGCCGGCTTGAAACGCCGATTCAGCCCGCTTACGCTGTTTCAACAAAAGTGAGGAAACACAATGGCCGACGAAACCGCAACGCTCGCCACCTATGTCGCGAATCTCAAATTCGACGACATCCCGCAGGAGGTACTGGAGCGCGCCAAGGTTTTGACGCTGGATTACCTCGGCAGCACTATCCGGGCGCGCCAGGAGGCGGAATCGACGCCGGCGTTGCTGAAAATGCTGGAAGCGCTGTCGCTCGACGGCCGTGGCGACGCCACCGTATTCGGCGACAGCAAGACCTGGACACCGGCGATCGCGGCGCTGCTCAACGGCGCGCTCGGCCATTCGCTCGATTTCGACGATACCCACGCCGATTCCTCATTGCATCCGAGCGCCCCGGTGGTGCCCGCGGCCTTCGCCGTCGGCGAGATGGTGGGGGCGTCCGGCAAACAGGTGCTGACGGCGATCGTCGCCGGCTATGAAGTGTGCTGCCGGCTAGGCAACGCGCTCGACCCGACCTCGCATTACGCCCGCGGCTTCCATCCAACCGCCACCGCCGGCACCTATGGCGCCGCCGCCGCCGCCGGCAAGCTGTTCGGCCTGTCGCAGCAGCAGTTGATCTCCGCGTTCGGCGTATCCGGCAGCCAGGCCGCCGGCTCGCTGCAGTTCCTCGTCAACGGCGCGTGGAACAAGCGCTACCAGGTCGGCGCGGCCGCGATGAACGGCGTCGTCGCCGCCACACTGGCGAAGAACGATTTTCTCGGCGCCTCGGAATCGGTCGAAGGCAAGCACGGCCTGCTGGTCGGCTACAGCGACGACGCGCATCCCGAGAAGGCCGTGGCCGGGCTCGGCTCGGTCTACGAGACCATGAAAATCGGCGTGAAGCCGTATCCGAGCTGCCGCTATACGCACGCCGCGATCGACGCCATCATCGCGATGCGCAGGGAGCACAATTTGACGCCGGACCAGGTCAAGCGCGTCGAGATCGGCCTGCACCGCAACGGCATCACGCTGACCGGCGACGCCGCCACCAAGCGGCATCCGACCTCGATCGTCGGCGGCCTGTTCTCGATGTTCTTCACCGGCGCGGTGGCGCTCGACCTGGGCCGCTTCGGCTGGGACGATTACGAGCGGCTCGGCGACGCCGCCGTCAATGCGCTGGCCGACTAGTTCGACGTGGTGCAGGACGATCGCCTCGAGATCGGCCGCACCCATCCGTTCGGCGCGCGCGTCTCCATCACCACCGACGACGGTGTGCATGAGCGGCTCTATGCCGACCCGTCCGGCGAGCCGGATTCGTTTCCGGA